>NZ_JAKLSP010000023.1:0-121705 GCF_022014505.1 Pseudomonas sp. PGPR40
GCTAACACTTCCCCTTGCCGGGTGTGTAGAGGACTTCCACCTCCAAGTCATCCAACTCATCACCATAATGAGCTGAACAGCGCCAGTCACGGCGCTACGCGCCATGCCTGGCGCACCATAAAAAAAACCGCCTCTCGGCGGTTTTTTTATCAACGCAGCTTAACGCTCAGGCTCAATTCACCTTAGCGTTCAACTCACCCTTCAAATACCGCTGATACATCGCTTCCAACGAGATCGGCTTGATCTTCGAAGCATTCCCCGCCGTACCAAACTGCTCATAACGTGCGATACACACATCACGCATCGCAGTCACGGTCGCACCGAAGAACTTACGCGGATCAAACTCGCTAGGATTGGTAGCCATCAAACGACGCATCGCACCAGTGGAAGCCAAACGCAGGTCAGTATCGATGTTGACCTTGCGCACGCCGTGCTTGATGCCTTCGACGATTTCTTCAACCGGCACGCCGTAGGTTTCTTTAATGTCGCCGCCGTACTGGTTGATGATCGCCAGCCACTCTTGCGGTACCGAAGACGAACCGTGCATTACCAAGTGGGTGTTCGGGATGCGTTTGTGGATTTCCTTGATGCGGTCGATGGCCAGCACGTCGCCGGTAGGCGGCTTGGTGAACTTGTAGGCGCCGTGGCTGGTGCCGATGGCGATGGCCAGGGCATCGACTTGGGTGCGCTTGACGAAGTCAGCGGCTTCTTCCGGGTCGGTCAGCATTTGGCTGTGATCCAGAACGCCTTCGGCGCCGATGCCGTCTTCTTCACCGGCCATGCCGGTTTCAAGCGAACCCAGGCAACCCAGCTCGCCTTCTACCGAAACGCCGCAGGCGTGAGCCATGGCTACGGTTTGTTGGGTAACGCGGACGTTGTAGTCGTAGTCGGTCGGGGTCTTGCCGTCTTCGCCGAGGGAACCGTCCATCATTACCGAGCTGAAGCCCAGTTGGATCGAGCGCTGGCAGACGTCAGGGCTGGTGCCGTGGTCCTGGTGCATGCACACCGGGATGTGCGGAAATTCTTCGATTGCCGCCAGGATCAGGTGACGCAGGAACGGTGCGCCGGCGTATTTGCGAGCACCGGCCGAAGCCTGGACGATCACCGGGGAGTCAGTCTTGTCAGCGGCTTCCATGATGGCGCGCATCTGCTCAAGGTTGTTGACGTTGAAGGCTGGAACGCCGTAGCCGAACTCGGCTGCGTGGTCCAGCATCTGGCGCATGCTGATAAGTGCCATTGTGTGTGTCTCTCCCGGTTGAGGGTCGTTAATCGTGCCAGCCTGCCGTAGCGGCGGCGGCTATTCAAGTTATTGCAGATCGGGGGTTGGCCCGGGCTGCGGATTCTGTAAATACTCGACTCATCCCCTGTAGGAGCCGGCTTGCCGGCGAAGGCGTCTTCAAAGACACCGTTGGCCTCGAGGGCCTCTTCGCTGGCAAGCCAGCTCCTACAGGTATTTCGTTAGCCTCTTCGCTGGCAAGCCAGCTCCTACAGGGTCTTGCAGCCGCGGCCAATCAAATCATTGGTGGCGACCCAGTACACCAGGCCTTCCTCACCTTTTACGTGAAACGCCAACATGTCGTTGCTGTACAGCGAACCTTCGGCACCCGGCTCCAGCTTCAAGCGGTAGACCTGATCGGCACCGCCCAGGCGAACGTCGACTTCCTTGCGGCTTATGTCAGTGTAGCGCCAGAGCACTTTGGCCTGACTGTCGCAGGTCCAGGTGGTCCAGCTGTCCGCTGGCTCGGCAGCGTTGAACAGGTTCAAATTGGCGCAACCTGCCAGCAATACCAGTGCCGCAACGGCAATAAAGCGTTTCATCCATGTTCCTCGACTGACAGCGCACGCCGCCTGCCTTGAGTAAAGAGTCAGACCCCTCAAGGGCAACCATGTTCCTTGGCCGGGTTTTGTGTCTCGTATTTGTCCAAGCCATCCGGCCCGGAACGCTTGTTGATCACCGGGTTGGTTTCCGCCTGCCAATCGGCCTGGTAGCAGCCTTTTTCCGGCGCACGCGGCTCGGGTTCCGGCGTGGCTTTCGGGTTACTCCCGCAAGCCGCCAGCGAACCCGCAACGATCAACAGCGCTATGGTCTTGACCATGTAAACACTCCTTTGCCCGGCCAAATGGACGGCCTCAGGCCTTGGCCCGGCTTTCCAGAACTTCAACGGCCGGCAGCACTTTGCCTTCGACGAACTCGAGGAACGCGCCGCCGCCGGTAGAAATGTAGGAGATCTGCTCGGCAACGCCATATTTATCGATGGCCGCCAGGGTATCGCCACCGCCTGCGATGGAGAACGCCGAGCTTTCGGCGATGGCCTGGGCCAGCACTTTGGTGCCGTTACCGAACTGGTCGAATTCGAACACGCCCACCGGGCCGTTCCACAGAATGGTCTTGGACGACTTCAGCAGCTCGGCGAAATTCGCCGCGGTCTGTGGACCGATGTCCAGGATCATGTCGTCTGCGGCCACGTCGGCAATCAGCTTGACGGTCGCAGTCGCGCTTTCAGCGAATTCCTTGGCAACCACCACGTCCACCGGCAATGGCACGCTGACCTTGGCGGCGATTTCACGGGCGGTGTCCAGCAGGTCCGGCTCGTACAAGGATTTGCCGACCGGGTGACCGGCAGCCGCCAGGAAGGTGTTGGCTATACCGCCACCGACGATCAGCTGGTTGCAGATCTGGCTCAGGCTGTTCAGTACGTCGAGTTTGGTCGACACCTTGGAGCCGGCAACGATGGCGGCCATTGGCTGAGCCGGGGCGCCCAGGGCCTTGCCCAGTGCGTCCAGTTCGGCGGCCAGCAGCGGGCCAGCGGCAGCGACTTTGGCGAACTTGGCCACGCCATGGGTCGAACCTTCGGCGCGGTGAGCAGTGCCGAAGGCGTCCATCACAAACACGTCGCACAGGGCGGCGTATTGCTTGGCCAGTTCGTCAGCGTTCTTTTTCTCGCCCTTGTTGAAGCGCACGTTTTCGAACAGAACGATGTCGCCGGCTTTCACGTCGACGCCGCCCAGGTAATCGGACACCAGCGGCACTTCGCGGCCCAGCGCCTTGCTCAAGTAGTCGGCGACTGGCTTGAGGCTGTTCTCGGCCGAGAACTCGCCTTCGGTCGGACGGCCAAGGTGCGAGCAGACCATCACGGCCGCGCCTTTTTCCAGGGCCAGCTTGATGGTCGGCAGCGAAGCCAGGATTCGCGCATCGCTGGTGACAACACCGTCCTTGACTGGGACGTTGAGGTCTTCGCGGATCAGTACGCGCTTACCTTGCAGATCGAGGTCGGTCATCTTCAACACGGTCATGGGTCGCAATTCCTGGATAGCTGTTTTAGAGAGCAGGTTTTGGTTGTGGTGCAGCTGTTTGCAAATAGTGTTCTGCAACGTCCAGCATTCGATTGGCAAAACCCCATTCGTTGTCGAACCAGGCCAGGATGTTCACCAGCCGAGGGCCGGAAACGCGGGTCTGGCTGGCATCGACGATGGCCGAATGTGGGTCATGATTGAAATCACAACTGGCGTGAGGCAACTCGGTGTAGGCCAGAAGGCCTTTGAGCGGACCATGAGTGGCGGCCTCGCGCAGAATCCGGTTGACCTCGGTGGCGTCGGTATCACTTACGGTCTGCATCGTAATGTCGAGACAGGACACGTTAACCGTCGGCACCCGCACGGCTTTGGCCTGAATTCGCCCGGCAAGTTCCGGCAGCAGGCGTTCGATGCCTCGCGCCAGACCAGTGGACACCGGAATCACCGACTGGAACGCCGAACGGGTGCGGCGCAGGTCTTCGTGGTGATAGGCGTCGATCACCGGCTGATCGTTCATCGCCGAGTGGATGGTGGTGATCGACACGTATTCCAGACCAATGGCCTGATCCAGCAGGCGCAACAGCGGCACGCCGCAGTTGGTGGTGCAGGAAGCGTTGGATACCAGCAGCTCGTCGCCGGTCAGGCAATCCTGATTCACACCGTAGACGATGGTGGCGTCGACATCCGCCTCGCTGGCCATCGGCTGGGAAAACAGCACCCGTGGCGCACCGGCGTCGAGAAAACGCTGGCCATCCTGACGGGTGTGGTAAGCGCCGGAGCACTCCAGCACCAGATCGACGCCCAGTGACGCCCAATCGATGCCTTCGGGGGTGGCACTGCGCAAGACCTTCACGCAGTCACCATTAATATGCAGACAATCGCCCTCGACCCTCACTTCGCCGGGAAAGCGCCCGTGAGTGGAGTCGAAGCGTGTCAGGTATTCGATGCTGGCCATGTCAGCCAGATCGTTGATCGCGACAATTTCAAACCCGGCCGTCGAGCCTCGCTCAAACAACGCACGCAAGACGCAACGACCAATCCGGCCGTAGCCGTTGAGTGCAACTTTGTAAGGACGCGGTTGAGGCATGGGGGTTCTCGATTAGGCGCAAGTACGACACAACCCTTGTAGGAGCTGGCTTGCCAGCGAAGAGGCCATCAGGTTCAACATTGTCGTCGACTGAACAGACGCCTTCGCTGGCAAGCCAGCTCCTACAGAGGACCGCGGTGGTCGTGAAACCACCGCGTCGTGCTTAGTCTTCCAGCAGCTCTTCAGCCTGACCCAGGATGTTTTCCAGGGTGAAGCCGAATTCTTCGAACAAGGCAGGCGCAGGCGCCGACTCGCCGTAGGTGGTCATGCCGATCACGCGACCTTCCAGACCCACGTACTTGTACCAGTAGTCCGCGTGGGAGGCCTCGATGGCGATACGCGCGCTGACCTGCAATGGCAGAACCGCTTGCTTGTAGCCGGCGTCCTGGGCTTCGAAGACGCTGGTGCACGGCATCGAAACAACACGCACCTTGCGGCCTTGCTCGGTCAGTTTGTCGAAGGCTTGAACAGCCAGGCCGACTTCCGAACCGGTGGCGATCAGGATCAGTTCAGGCTCGCCCGCGCAGTCTTTCAGCACGTAACCGCCACGCGCGATTTCTTCGACCTGGATCGCATTGCGCGTCTGGTGCTGCAGATTCTGACGGGAGAAGATCAGTGCCGACGGACCGTCGTCACGCTCCAGAGCGCATTTCCAGGCCACTGCCGATTCAACGGCATCGGCTGGACGCCAGGTGTCGAGGTTCGGCGTGCAGCGCAGGCTGGCCAGTTGCTCGATCGGCTGGTGAGTCGGGCCGTCTTCGCCCAGACCGATGGAGTCATGGGTGAACACATAGATGATGCGTTTCTTCATCAACGCCGACATGCGCACTGCGTTGCGGGCGTATTCCATGAACATCAGGAAGGTCGCGCCGTAAGGCACCAGGCCGCCGTGCAGGGCTACGCCGTTCATGATCGCGCTCATGCCGAACTCGCGAACGCCGTAGTACATGTAGTTGCCACTGGCGTCTTCGGCGGTGACGCCTTTGCAACCTTTCCACAGGGTCAGGTTGGAACCGGCCAGGTCAGCCGAACCGCCGAGCAGTTCCGGTAGCAGCGGGCCAAACGCGTTCAGGGCGTTCTGGCTGGCTTTACGGCTGGCGATGGTTTCGCCCTTGGCGGCGACTTCAGCGATGTAAGCAGAAGCTTTTTCAGCGAAGTCAGTCGGCAGATCACCGCTCAGACGACGAACCAGTTCGTTGGCCAGCTCCGGGAAAGCAGCGGAGTAAGCAGCGAAACGCTGATCCCATTCGGCTTCGGCAGCGCGACCGGCTTCCTTGGCATCCCACTCGGCATAGATGTTGGCCGGGATTTCGAACGGGCCGTGGTTCCACTTCAGTGCTTCGCGGGTCAGGGCGATTTCCGCGTCACCCAATGGGGCGCCGTGGCAGTCTTCCTTGCCTTGCTTGTTCGGCGAACCGAAGCCGATGGTGGTCTTGCAGCAGATCAGCGTCGGCTGCTCGCTTTTGCGCGCTGTTTCGATGGCGATCTTGATTTCTTCTGGGTCGTGACCGTCAACGTTGCGGATCACTTGCCAGTTGTAGGACTCGAAACGCTTCGGCGTGTCATCGGTGAACCAGCCTTCGACTTCGCCGTCGATGGAGATGCCGTTGTCATCGTAGAAGGCGATCAGTTTGCCCAGACCCAAGGTACCCGCCAGAGAGCTGACTTCGTGGGAAATACCTTCCATCATGCAGCCATCACCCAGGAACACGTAGGTGTGGTGATCGACGACGTTATGGCCGGGACGGTTGAACTGCGCCGCCAGAACTTTTTCCGCCAAGGCGAAACCCACGGCGTTGGCCAGGCCTTGGCCCAGTGGACCGGTGGTGGTTTCAACGCCCGGCGTATAACCGAATTCCGGGTGACCCGGAGTACGGCTGTGCAGCTGACGGAAGCTTTTCAGGTCATCGATCGACAGGTCGTAGCCGGTCAGGTGCAGCAGCGAGTAGATCAGCATCGAACCGTGACCGTTGGACAGCACGAAGCGGTCACGGTCGGCGAACGATGGATTGCTCGGATTGTGCTTCAGGTAATCACCCCAAAGTACTTCGGCAATATCCGCCATACCCATAGGGGCACCGGGATGGCCGCTGTTGGCTTTTTGCACGGCATCCATGCTGAGGGCACGAATGGCATTGGCACGCTCACGACGGCTGGGCATCGCTGTTCTCCTGCGGGTACTGAATCGAGAATGAATAAAACGAAACGGAAAAAAGGCGAGCATTTTCCCTCACCCGGACGCCTCGGGGCAATGACAGATAGTCATCCGAAGGCGTTTTTCCAACGGATAACGATGTATTCGGCTGATGAAACCTTTCCGCTGTTCGTTTACTGACTGAACCTAACGTCAAGAAGTGCCATCTATCGAGCAATATCAAAACTTTTTGATATTGCCCTTGCGGTGATTTCCGGGCGTCACTAGACTGCTGGCCTTATGAATTTACGCGTGCCTTCCATTCGACATGACGATTGCGATGAGCTGGCGGCCCTGTGCAAGGCCGGCGGCGATCCTCTGCGGCTGAATGTTTTGCGCGCGCTGGCCAACGATTCGTTTGGCGTACTGGAACTGGCACAGATCTTCAGCATTGGTCAGTCCGGCATGAGTCATCACCTCAAGGTTTTGGCCCAGGCCGATCTGGTGGCGACCCGCCGTGAAGGCAATGCGATTTTCTATCGTCGCGCCCTGCCCCACACCGATCTGTTGGGCGGCAAGCTGCACGCCGCGCTGCTGGAAGAAGTGGATAACCTGACCCTGCCGACTGACGTTCAGTCGCGGATCGGTCAGGTCCATGGACAACGGGCGGCGGCCAGCCAGGACTTTTTCTCACGGGTCGCGGAGAAGTTTCGCGCCCAGCAAGACTTGATCGCCGGCCTGCCGCAATACCGCGAAAGCGTGGTGGCACTGCTCGACAAGCTGAGTTTCGGCCCTGGCGCCACAGCCATCGAAGTGGGTCCCGGCGATGGCAGCTTTCTGCCGGAGCTGGCACTTCGTTTCACTCAAGTCACGGCGTTGGACAACAGCCCGGCGATGCTCGATCTGGCCCGTCAGGTCTGTGAACGTGAAACGCTGGCGAACGTCAGCCTGCAATTGGCCGATGCATTGAACGGTGTAAGCCTCAAGGCTGATTGCGTTGTACTGAACATGGTACTGCACCATTTCGCCGCACCGGCCGAAGCGCTCAAACGCATGGCCGACTTGCTGCAACCAGGCGGCAGCCTGCTCGTAACAGACTTATGCAGCCACAATCAGAGTTGGGCCAGGGAGGCCTGCGGTGATCTCTGGTTGGGGTTTGAACAGGACGATCTGGCCCGTTGGGCCACCGCTGCGGGACTCGTTCCCGGGGAAAGTCTCTATGTAGGCTTACGTAATGGTTTCCAGATTCAGGTCCGCCATTTTCAGCGACCGGCTGGCGACACTCACCATCGGTAAATTCAGGAAAAAATCGAGATGAGCGAATACTCCCTCTTCACCTCCGAGTCAGTGTCCGAAGGGCATCCGGACAAAATCGCCGACCAGATTTCCGATGCGGTGCTGGACGCCATCATTGCTGAAGACAAGCTCGCCCGCGTGGCGTGCGAAACGCTGGTGAAAACCGGCGTGGCAATCATCGCAGGTGAAGTCACCACGTCGGCCTGGGTCGATCTGGAAGACATCGTCCGTAACGTGATTCTCGACATCGGCTACAACAGCTCCAATGTCGGCTTCGACGGTGCAACTTGCGGCGTGATGAACATCATCGGCAAGCAGTCCCCTGACATCAACCAGGGCGTTGATCGTGCCAAGCCTGAAGACCAGGGCGCCGGTGACCAGGGCCTGATGTTCGGCTACGCCAGCAACGAAACCGACGTGCTGATGCCAGCACCGATCACCTTCTCGCACCAGTTGGTTCAACGTCAGGCGGAAGCCCGTAAATCCGGCCTGCTGCCTTGGCTGCGCCCGGACGCCAAGTCGCAAGTGACTTGCCGTTACGAAGGCGGCAAGGTTGTCGGTATCGACGCCGTTGTACTGTCGACCCAGCACAACCCTGAAGTGTCCTACAAAGACCTGCGCGAAGGCGTGATGGAACTGATCGTCAAGCACGTATTGCCTGCCGAGCTGTTGTCCAAAGACACCCAGTTCCACATCAACCCGACTGGCCAATTCATCATCGGTGGCCCGGTGGGCGACTGCGGCCTGACCGGTCGCAAGATCATCGTCGACAGCTACGGCGGCATGGCCCGTCACGGCGGTGGCGCGTTCTCCGGCAAGGATCCATCGAAGGTTGACCGTTCGGCGGCCTACGCCGGTCGTTACGTGGCCAAGAACATTGTCGCTGCTGGCCTGGCCGAGCGCTGCGAGATTCAGGTTTCCTACGCAATCGGTGTTGCCCAGCCTACATCGATTTCGTTGAACACCTTCGGCACCGGCAAAATCAGCGACGACAAGATCGTCAAACTGGTTCGCGAAGTGTTCGACCTGCGTCCATACGCGATCACCACCATGCTCGACCTGCTGCACCCGATGTACCAGGAAACCGCTGCGTACGGCCACTTCGGTCGCACCCCGGCCACCAAGACCGTGGGCGACGATACGTTCACCACCTTCACTTGGGAAAAAACCGACCGCGCCGACGATCTGCGCGTCGCGGCTGGCCTGTAAGACTTCCCCGGCGGTACCCAAAGCCCCGCACGGTTCGCCGTGCGGGGCTTTTTATTGCCCGCGTCGTTTGTAGGAGCGAGGCTTGCCCGCGAAGAACGATAATGCGGTCCTTCAGAAAGACCGCGTCAACTTCTTCGCGGGCAAGCCTCGCTCCTACAAGTTGCGTCGACACATACTGAAAAACAGTCGCCTCGTCATTGTGGAAATCCGTCCTAGCCTTCAAGCATCCCACTGAGCAAGGACGCTCTCGATGCTGCCCGACCTGCGCCTGTTTTTTTCCTTCCTGCTGACCTTCGCCTGTCTGACTACCAATGCCGCCGAATGCCCCGACTGGCAGCCCGCCCGCGCGCAGGAAGAAATCACCACCCTGCAATTGCAAATCGATCGTTGGGACGACAGCTACCACCGTGAAGGCCACTCGCTGATCGCCGATGAACTCTACGATCAGTCCCGCGCGCGACTGACCGAATGGCGCGAGTGCTTTGATTCAGGGCTTTCCGCCGAACCATTGCGTACGGCCGGCGGCACGCTTGCCCACCCCATCGCCCACACCGGCCTGGAAAAGCTGCGCGATGGGCGCGCCGTCGAAACCTGGCTAAAAGATCGGGGCGAGGTCTGGATTCAGCCCAAGGTCGACGGCGTGGCCGTGACGTTGATCTATCGCAACGGCTGGCTGCAACAGGCGATCAGTCGGGGTGACGGGGTAAAGGGTCAGGACTGGACTGCCTCGGCGCGCCAGATCGCTGCCATCCCTCAAAAGCTTTCGCAGCCGCTGGATCTATTGTTGCAAGGCGAACTCTATTGGCGCCTGACTGAACACATACAAGCCCAGGCCGGCAGCCTCAATGCCCGCGCCACGGTGGCCGGGTTGATGGCGCGTAAAGCGCTGAGCCCTGAGCAAGCCGCCGGTATCGGGCTGTTTGTCTGGGACTGGCCGCAAGGCCCGAAAAACCTGCCGGCCCGCGTCGCTGCTCTGGATGAGTTGGGGTTCCCGAGCACGGCGCTCTACAGTCAGCCGATCAAGGCATTTGCCGATGCCGAGCACTGGCGCGATCACTGGTATCGCTCGCCCCTGCCCTTTGCCAGCGATGGGGTCGTCTTGCGTCAGAGCCAACGCCCACCGGCCGAGCGCTGGCAGGCGAAAGCGCCTTACTGGAGCGTCGCCTGGAAATACCCTTTTGCCCAAGCGCTGGCCGAAGTTCGCAAGGTCCACTTCAAGATCGGGCGGACGGGCCGGATCACACCCGTGCTGGATCTGGCACCGGTGATGCTCGATGACCGGCAAATCAAGCGCGTGAGTGTCAGCTCCCTGCAACGCTGGGAAGCCCTGGATATTCGCCCGGGCGATCAGGTCGCCATCAGCCTGGCGGGGCTGACCATCCCCAGACTCGATGGTGTCGTATTGCGCAGCACCGAACGTCCTGATTTGAACGTACCGCTGGCAGCAGACTTTCATCCGTTAAGCTGCTGGCAACCGACACCAGGATGCGAAAGCCAATTCCTCGCACGCCTGAGCTGGCTCAGCGGCAAACAGGGGCTGGCCTTGCCTCATGTCGGGCCGGGCACTTGGGAGAAACTGCTCAAGGCAGAACGCCTTGGTAACCTGCTCGATTGGTTAACCCTCGATGAGCAAGAGCTTGCTACCATTGACGGCTTCGGTGAGCGCAGCAGTGCTCGTCTTTTGAACAGTTTCAACAGCGCCCGGCAACGCCCGTTCGCTCGCTGGCTCAAAGCCCTGGGCTTGCCGCCGACAGGCCAGGCACGCCTCGCCGACTCATGGCAGGCGCTGGCGCAACGAAACACCGAACAATGGCAGGCCGAAGCCGGCATTGGCCCGGGACGCGCAGCGCAATTGAGCGCATTTTTCCGCGACCCGCAGGTCCTGGCCTTGAGTGAAACATTACGGGTTGCCGGAATTGAGGGTTTCTAGCTGCCAGCCCTGCCTGAGAACCGGGAACCCAAAGGGGCCGATGCGCTCAAACAGCCCATCGCTACATCGATTTTTTCACCTGGAGCTTTTATGAAACTTCTTTCACCGCTCGCCTTGTTGACCCTGTGCAGCGTGATGGCCGCTCCATTGATGGCCGCCGAAGACGCACCTGGCCTGACCGGCTGCGCCGCCAAAAAACAAGGCATCATCAACCAGATCGAACTGGCCAAGTCCCGCGGCAACGCCGATCAACAGGCGGGCCTGGAAACCGCCCTGAGCGAAGTCACCGCCCATTGCACCGACGCCTCCTTGAAGAAGGAGCGGGAAAACAAGGTGCTCGAGGCCAAGCACGAAGTCAGCGTACGTCAGGCCGATCTCGACAAGGCGATGAAAAAAGGCGACGCCGAGAAAATCAACAAGCGCAAAGAAAAACTGGCGCAATCGCGCAAGGAAATGCAGGAAGCGCTGGATGAGCTGGACAAGTAGGAGCTGGCTTGCCAGCGAAGCTTTTGACAGTCTCAAAAACCATTCACTGGCCCAACTCCTACAATCAATGATCCCGAAACTCTTTATGGCACGCACTACAGGCATCTTCGACTTTCTGCACCGCCGGCCCCAGGTTGCTGACCTTGTAAGGCTGAACCTTACTGGCGATCACCAGTTCACCGGTGGCACCTTCAAGGGTTCGGGCCATCTCCTGGAAACGTGCCTGCTTCTGCCAGACATCATCCTTGGCGCTGGTGTGATCGTCTTCGCGTACCTGCGGGAAGTGTTTCCACGGCTCATGGGACAAAGTGTCGAGCTTCACGGCACCCTCAGCGAATTTCGGACCATCGAATGGAATACGTCCACGCAACATGCCGCCCAGGTCTTCGCCGGCCTTGAGCATCTGCTTGAAGATCGTCTTGCGCTGACCCAGTGGCGAATTCGGATCGACACCGCCGCAGGCGGACAAGGTCAGGCAGGCCAGCAATAAAACAAAAAGTCTTTTAAGAGTCATGGTGGCTTCAGGTCACTGGAAACGGCGGCCAGTATCCTCGCGTCACCGGCAAAGACCAATAGCCCTATTATCAATACGGGTTGTTTGAGCGCATGGAGCACTCAGGCAACCGACAAAGGAATTACTCCATGAACAGCCGTTTCAAGGCATGGCGTCACAATCTGGCCTGGACCCTTCCGATGGTGGCCGTGCTGGCAGGTTGCACCGGCGGCGATAGCAGCAAACCAAAAACCCACGCCCTGGCGACCTACTCCAGCGCCACTTGGGAAGCGCTTCCGGCGGTGTCCGACAACGACCTCGTCGCCGGCTTCGGCTCGTGGCGCAGCGCCTGCACCCGACTCAAGGCCGACCCGGTCTGGGGCGGCACCTGTGCGGCTTCCGCCAATGTGCAGCCAAACGCCAATGACATCCGCGGTTTCCTCAAACAGAACCTGGACGTCTATGGCCTGCGTGCCGCCAATGACAACCCCAACGGTCTGATCACTGGCTATTACGAACCGGTGTACCCCGGCAGCCTGACTCAAACCGAGGACGCCAACATCCCGGTCTACGGTGTGCCAGAGGACATGATCATCGTCTCGCTGGACAGTATCTACCCGGAACTCAAAGGCAAGCGCCTGCGCGGACGACTCGAAGGTCGCGTACTCAAACCGTACGACGATGCGGCAACCATTGAAACCAAAGGCGTGAAGGCACCGGTAATTGCCTGGCTGACCGACCCGATGAACCTGCAGTTTCTGCAAATCCAGGGCTCAGGGCGTATCCGGCTTGATGACGGTCGTCAGTTGCGCATCGGCTACGCCGACCAGAACGGCCATCCCTATCGCCCTATCGGCCGCTGGCTGGTGGACCAGGGTGAGCTGAAGAAAGAAGACGTGACCATGGCCGCCATCGATAATTGGGCCAAAGCCAATCCGACGCGCATTCCCGAACTGCTCGGTAGCAATCCCAGCTACGTGTTCTTCAACCGCAACCCCGACAGCAATGAAGGGCCGCGCGGCTCGCTGAATGTACCGCTGACCGCAGGTTATAGCGCGGCGGTGGACCGCAAGGTGATTCCGCTCGGCAGTCTGTTGTGGTTATCGACCACACGCCCGGACGGCAGCGCACTGGTGCGCCCGGTGGCAGCTCAAGATACTGGCGGCGCAATTGCCGGCGAGGTCCGCGCGGACCTGTTCTGGGGCACGGGCGATGCGGCCGGGCAATTGGCCGGCGACATGAAACAGCAGGGTCAGATCTGGATGCTGTGGCCAAAAGGGGCGGCGTTGCCGCAAGTGCCTCAAGTTGCCGATGCGGTTAAAGCCAGCCCTTGAATTCAACAGCGATGGCCATGGGTATCTATACATGATGGTGGGGTACATATCCGTTGCTGCGGTCATGGCGGCTGGCGGTTTCGCTTTTACAGCGAGTCACTTTCGAAAAGCCTGCGCGGCCCGGCGGAAAGTAACCAAAGCGCTCTTGCCCCTGTCGTTCGGTGCCTCGCCTGGGCTCGGCATGCCCTCGCTCCGGTCCTGCTCCGTGGGCCCGCCGCGATCGGCCATCCCTGGCCGTGCGCGGCTAACCCGGCATCCATGCCGGGTTGCCCACTGCGCAGAACCTCCACTCGGCCTCTCGAGGCGGCGGTGCATCAAGATCAACAGCTGCAGGCGAGCTAACGCTCGGCCTGTTGAGTGGTGAGAAGCAGAGTGGATGGGGGCTGATTTTTGTGGCTGGCTTGTCGGGTCGCCGCATCGCTGCGATGGCGGCCTGTCAGCCGACGGATCTTCCCCGAATGTACCCCGTCCAACTGTGTGGGCTTGCTCGCGAAGCTGTTGATCTTGCCGTTGCCGTTGCTTTGGCTTTTGATCCTGATCTGCTTGCCCCTTTTCCCAGAGGCCGAACGCAGGCGTTGTGCAGGGGGCACCGCGGCAGGGATGCCGCGGTAGCTGCCCCCGGCCATGGATTGCCGATGGCAGCGGGCCCCCGGAGCAATGCCGGAGAGAGGGCATGCCGAGCCCAAGCGAAGCACCGAATGGCGGGGCAAGAGCCCTTGGTTACTTGGGGCTTTTCCAAGTGACTCGCTGTAAAAGCGAAACCGCCAGCGGCCGTGACCGCAGAAATGGATATGTACTCCAAAACACCAGGCCCCGGCAGAGAGTCTCTGTAGCTCACAAAGATACCCATGCCGCGATGAGGTCAGTAAAAAACCGAAGTAACGTCAAACCGAAACCACAAAAAAGCTGACGATCAACCCCGCCCCCACAAACCACACCAACGATCGCAAAATCGCCCAGTCCGCCAGATAGCAAATGATGTACAGCAGCCGACTGGTGATAAACAACACCGCCAGTACATTGATCGTCACCAGTTCGGCATTGCCAGCCAGATGCGCCACGATCACCGCCGCCGCAAACGCCGGGGTCACTTCAAAACTGTTCAGTTGCGCCGCATGCGCCCGCTTGCCCATGCCTTCCAGGGAATCGAGAAATCCCCGAGGGTCATGGTTGTGTCTAAGCCCGTACCCGCCACTGACCTTGGCGATGCCTATGCACAAGTAAGGCAAGCAGATCGCAATCAAAATGCACCACAGAGCAACCGTCATAACGCAGTCCCTTCTTCAAGTTATAGAAAATCGAATTCCATCAGAGGTGACTAAAACTTCATCACCAACATGCCGATCAGTACCAACCCACAGGCTAAGAGCCGGGGCCTGCCGAAAGGTTCTTTCAGGTAGCGCATACCGAACAGCACCACCAGAATCACACTGATTTCGCGCAGCGCAGCGGCTTCGGCAATCGAGCCGAGCTGCATGGCCCACAGCACCAGAGCGTAACTGAACAGTACGCAAAACCCGACCACCAACCCTAACCGCCACTGCTCGCGCCAGAACAGCATAAACGCCGGGCGTTTGCTCGCCAGCGCCAATAGCGGAAACGGCCAGGCGCTGAACAAGGTGACCCATATCAGGTAATCCAGCGGATGGGACCAGCGCCGCAAGGCCTGGCCATCGATGAAGGTGTAGCAACCGATGCACAACCCGATCAGCACCACCACCGGCAGCATCGACCACGGCAGACGCACCCCGCCACCGCCCTGCCAGAGCAGGCACAACATGCCGAACGGGATCAGCAAAATGCCGAAGATCTGCTGAACCGTCAGCACTTCCCCGGCGAAGGTCAGCGTCAGCGCCAGCACCACCAGCGGCGACAGACCACGCATCAAGGGATAGACCAGACCCAGATCGCCGACCCGATAGGCTTGGATCAGCAGGTAGCGATAGAGCAACTCAAATGCCGCTGAAGCAAGAATCCATGACCACATTTCCAGTGGCGGCAGCGCCACGAAGGGCAGCATCAGGGCGACAAACAGCAGGGCCACGCTGTCCATGCAGGCCACCACCAACAGTCGCTCCGCGCTGAATTTGATCAGGGTATTCCACGCGGCGTGCAACAGCGCCGCCACCAATACCAGAACCGTCGCAAGCACGGCACACTCCTTTTGGTTGTCCGCCTCTTCCTTGTAAGACACGGCTTGCCGGCGATATCGTTCTGGAGATCGCCATCGCCGGCAAGTCGTGCTCCTACATAAAGCGGGGCAGAGAATTGATTCGCCATATTCCGCAGCTGTTTATACTGCAAGCGACCACGCCGCACTCAGTTGCGCACGCCTGACCGTGCTAACCACTTTGTTTTTCATCTACCTGCAACTTCGCAGTGCCGCTGCGATTGATGTGGCCGATTGACACTGCTGTGTCATAGCAAACAGCCGAAGAGAAAAGCGGAATTGAATGTCCAGACAAATTGGACGCAAGCTGTATGACGTTTCCTCAAACCTTTACACCAACCCTACGATGTTCACCTGAAAGGTTCATTCCAAAGCCTTTCAGCCATGCCCCGTCGCCTTTCACAGCAGTTTCGGACATTTGTCCCAAGCCATTACCCAGTGTTCTCGAGTCCCCCTCGACTCTCCTAAAGTGCAGCTTCCACATTAGCTCTCAAAGGAAGAGACACTCATGCCCAGCATATCTGTGCCCCAAACAGCTTCAGTGCGCCAATCGAGCAACTCGGAACATGCCACTCGAGGCCCGTCGTCAGGCCCAGTTGACCATGATTGGAGCGATTTCAAGACGGGCTCCAGGCACATCGGTCAAGGTCAAGGTCCGTCCGAAACCCTGGTGCAATCATTAACCGAGCGAGAGATGACAATCCGCCGCTATGACAATGGCGTAGTTGAAATAGACCTCAAGCGTCCCGACATCGACCGCTTGGTCCTCAGCGGCGGGGGGGCCAAGGGCGTAGCGTTTTCAGGGATGGTGAAAGCACTGGAGCAGCATCAGGCGCTGGACAAGATCCGAAGTATCTTCGGCTCATCGGCCGGCGCAATTTCGGCAGCTTTTCTGGCCAGCGGCATGGGCCATGCAGACTTCGACAAGATGTCGGACGAGACCAACCTCGTTTCCCTGCTCGACAGTCACAACAAGGTTCTGGGACCGATTCAGCACGTCAGTTCCGTCATCGGCAAAGGTATCGCGAAAATCCCTGGAAAGACTGGCACCATCGGACGACTGCTGTTCGATCTGATGCCTCGCCTCCAGTCCAAAGCCGTGCCGCTGGAAGAACTGCTTCACGAGAAAATGGTCGAGTCGATTCAATCACGCTTCACCCAGGCCCTTCACGACCCACAACAACAGCTTTCGCAGGCGACCAAGGACTGTGTAGAAAAAATAAACATCAACGGTTATGTGACATTCGGTGATCTGGCGACGCTGAGCAAAGACATGCCTGAAATAAAGCAACTGCATATCACCGGAACGGCCATGTTCGACGAACGCCCCCAAATGGTAGTGTTCAACGCCAGCCTGACCCCGGAGATGGACGTGGCTCGCGCCGCCCATATTTCAGGTTCGTTGCCCGTCGTTTTCCAAAAGCCCTCGGAACAAGGATTGCCCTTTCAGACTGACGAGGAGCGAACTTCCTTCCAGGACGGCGGAATCATGCTCAACACACCCGTCGTGGACCTTTACGAGCCTCAATTCCCAATGAGCCCAATTCCCGAAAGCGATCAGTTGATCCTCAAGTTCGAGAGCGGGAATGGCGGCAATAAAAAAGATCGTGGAACGCTGACCTCGGCACTGGCCGACAAATTTGTCGGCGTGAACTATGCAGCTCGGGATGCACAGGAAGCGAGCGGCATCAAAGCCTTTGAAAAGCAGACCATCATCGTTCCATTGAAGACTGAAAAAGGTGATTTTACGGGCACGTTGAACGGCACCGTCAACTTCAGCATGCCGTTAGAACACAAAAACAACCTGCAACAGAGACTGGACAATGAGGTAAGTGAATACCTCAAACGTCATGCAAGCAGCGAGACGTATACATTCAACTCAATCGGCGGCGCACTACTGACCCTCGATGATCGAATGTTCGACGCTGCAGCGAATGAACTGCAAAACGATCCGGCGTGTGCAGATGTCATCGACTTCCGCCAGCAAGCTCAACAGACAATGGCGAATTTAAGCCAGGCTCTGCTCGAGGCGAAAGCCACAAGCCCCGACAAGTTGAACCTTACTGCTCCATTGAAAGATGCCATCAACCGTTTTGATCAACTCGGTAATATGCCGGGCAAGATTGAATGGCTGGCGAAAAAACTCAACCATGGAAACGTTCCGGATTACATGGAGCTGCTTCAAGCGGTTAAACGCATTGACGCGGAGACTGCGGGGCCAAAATCCGTTGTGTTGACTAAAGCGATCGAGGAAATGGGTGTCCGCAACATCAAAACCAAGAGCGAAAATTTCATTCGCGAAGTGATCTCCCCCTCCTTATACCGTCTCGACCAACCTGATTCGAACGTCAAAGTGCTGACAAGAGCAATCTCCGATTTGCGAGAGTCGACGAACCCCGCGGACTTCAACGCTGTACTCAATCGGATCGCCGACAAGTACGTCTCGCGCAACTTCCCGAATTCGTCGCGCCCCTTCAAATCGACCACGGTCGCTCAAGTGCGGGCATGGCTGATTCCTGACCGATAAACACACATTGCAGAATGAATCGGGTAAGCAACTACCAATGCGTTGCCCGACTTTACTGTTTAGCGCTTGGGTGAATCCGGCCCAGCCTTGCTGCCATCGTATTTCGGTGCGCCGCTTTCACTGCGAATCTGCGCATGACTGATCAGCGCGAAAATAAAACTGCCGCCGATGATGTTCCCCACCAGCGTGGGACCTGCGAATACCAGCCAGAAATCCTTCCACGGCAACTCGCCGGCAAACACCAGGTACGAGACCTCCACCGCTCCGACCACGATGTGGGTGAAATCTCCCAGGGCCATGAAATAGGTGATGAGGATGATGATCCACATTTTGGCGCTTTCCATGGACGGGATCATCCAGACCATGGTGGCGATCATCCAGCCGGAGATGATGCCTTTGGCGAACATTTTGCTGGCATCGTTCTCCATGACCTTGCGCCCGATGTCGAGAAAGGCCAGATCGGTCTTGGTGTCGAAAATCGGCAGGTGCAGCATCACATACGCCACCAGCAAGGTGCCGCAGAGGTTGCCCACCAGCACGACCGACCACAGCCGAAACAACCGACCGAAATTACCCAGCGTAGGTTTGCTCATGATCGGCAGCACGGCAGTCAGGGTGTTTTCGGTGAAGAGTTGCTGACGGGCGAGAATCACCGCGAGAAAACCTGCGCAGTAACCGAAGCTGGCGATCACCTTGAAGCCTTCGCCGTCCGGCAGACGCGAGTTGAGCAGCCCCATGCCCATCAGCGACAAGCCCATGGTCAGGCCGGCAGCCAGGGCCGACCACCACAGCGCCGCGACGCTACGCTCGAGCTCCTTATCACCTTGGGTGCGAATGATTTCGTGCAACACCGCTGCGCGCGGTGGCTGGCTCTTGTCGACCTCGCGCTGTTCTTGCGCCGAGAGATCCGGGGTCTTGCCGTCTTTTTGAGTGTCCATGGGGACTCCTGAACCGCTGGCGTGCCATGTAGGGGTTGGCTGCCAGCGATCGGCGCGAGCCGGTTTTACTGTGACGCTAATGACGCCTTCGCTGGCAAGCCAGCTCCTACAAGGCGTCATCCTTGAACTGGTCTTTGACGTACCTGATCTCGGTCCGGCCATGCGGCGCGGGCAGGCCGTCTTCACCGAGGTTCACGAAAACCATCTTCTCTACCGTCAGGATGCTCTTGCGGGTAATTTTGTTGCGTACTTCGCAAGTCAGCGTGATCGAGGTGCGACCGAACTCAGTGGCGGTGATGCCCAGCTCGATGATGTCGCCCTGGCGCGAGGCACTGACAAAGTTGATTTCGGAAATGTACTTGGTGACCACGCGCTGATTACCCAGCTGGACGATGGCGTAGATTGCTGCTTCTTCGTCGATCCAGCGCAACAGACTGCCGCCGAACAGTGTGCCATTGGGGTTGAGGTCTTCGGGTTTTACCCATTTGCGGGTGTGGAAATTCATGCTCACTCCTGACCGTCTTGCCGATTGATGCCGGGCATCATGGCAGAGCCCGCCCCAAGCCTCTATTAAGCATCGACTATGGTCTCGATTACCGTTCGGACGTTGACCAACAGAAACACTTTGGAAGTATCGTCTACACGGCTATAATCGCCACCGTTGTACGACACGTAGATCGTGTCTCCGACTTCGAGGTGTAAGGTCATCTTGAAGGGTTCTTTTTCAGTAGAACCGAAGCTCAGGCACCCAATCCTGAGAACCAAAATCCTTTCCAAAGTCCTATGCCTTCAAGGACTTGCCGCTACGGCGGATGGCAATGTCAGGTCGATTCGCACTCTATATATCGACCTAAGAACCGGAGTTCCCGGTTCGAGAGTGCTCATTCATCTCAGCCCTATCTCAGGGCACAACCCTGCGGGAAATAATCCCCGTAGGGGTTATCTCCTGCCTCAGAAATAAGAGGCAATACTTCTTTCAAGCATGCCGCCTAACTAGGCAGTCCCTGCTTTCGTTTCGTCATTTCTCGGAGACATGAGCGCAAGCTCTGTTTGTCATTGTCCATCTACCTTGCCTGCAAGGTGGCAGCGGACTCGTTGTGCGACCAACGATAGCCTACGAAGACATGCGTCACTGGTAACGGTGGGGTGTGAAGTTTTTCTGACAATGTGCCCCCTAACGGGTGCGACCTCGCCGCGAGGCAGGACGCAGATGCTCGGAGCAGTACCGGGTTGAGGCGCTAGGCTGGCTGGCATGGGTAACCCATGTGAACTGCTGATAAACACCGTAACGATTGACGAGCCCAAACTGCTGACAGGCTCGAACCAAAAGGTATGTGGTCGGTTATCGCTGTAGCGGATAGAGATACGTCGCCGTATGACCACCGGTGGAAAGGCAGACCCTAACCCAGTCGTGTGACAGGCAGGGAACGTGGTAAGCCCGTATGGCTGCCTTCGGGCAGGTGAACCGCAAGGGGATCTGTTGGCTGTGCGGGTATGGGATCGCAGAGAAAGCGAACGCCGGGCTGTAATGGTCCGGATAGGGGTTGAGACATTACTCCACGGGAAACCGGGCAGACTTCTGCGTGGTCTTTCGTCGCATGAACTCTGACTGAACCTGTCTCAATGATCTTAGAGGCCAGCAACAGTGGTCTCCAATTAATCCAACCCTGACGGGAACGTCCATCCCCGTCAGGGGATGCGCACGTCTTCTGTTCGGGGAAACTTGAGAGGACGGCAGCATGATAGAACACAGCCTAAAGGCCGTGTCTGCGCCCTCCGGCGCTCCACAACAGTGGCACGACATCGATTGGCGTCGTGTTCAGCGGAATGTTCGGGCAATGCAGGTACGGATTGCGAAGGCTTGTCGGGAAGGCCAATGGCGCAGGGTTAAAACCTTGCAACGGATGCTGACCCACTCTCGAACGGCCAGGTACTTGGCCGTACGGCGAGTCACTGAAAACCAGGGTAAGCGCACGGCGGGAGTCGACCGCGTGCTCTGGGATACACCCGACGCGAAATGGAAAGCGGCAAACGGGTTGAAGCGCCACGGATATCAGCCACGGCCTTTACGGCGTGTGTTCATTCCGAAGTCGAATGGGAAAGAACGTCCTCTGGGCATTCCGACCATGACTGACAGGGCCATGCAGGCTTTATACCTGCTGGCGCTGGCGCCCATTGCAGAAACCACCGGCGATCCAAACAGCTACGGCTTTCGGATCGAGCGTTCGACGGCGGATGCGATGGGACAGCTGTTCATCTCTCTTTCTCAAAAGGTTTCGGCCCAATGGGTACTGGAGGCGGACATCAAAGGTTGCTTCGACCATATCAACCACGACTGGCTGATCGCCAACGTCCCTACGGACAAAACGATCCTTCGGAAGTGGTTGAAAGCTGGTGTGATTCACAAAGGCCAGCTACAGGCAACGAATGCCGGTACGCCGCAGGGCGGGATTATTTCGCCCACTTTGGCAAACATGGTGCTGGATGGTCTGGAAACACAGCTCAAGCAACATCTGGGCGTGACAAGGGCCAAGAAGCTGAAGATCAATGTGGTGCGATATGCGGATGATTTTGTGATCACTGGTAGCTCGAAAGAGATATTGGAAAACGAGATCAAACCTTGGGTGGAGCAGTTCCTTTCAGTACGGGGACTGCAGCTTTCACCGGAGAAAACCCATGTCGTCCACATTGATGAAGGCTTCGACTTTTTGGGATGGAATTTCCGCAAGTACAAAGGGAAGCTCCTGATCAAACCGAGCAAGAAAAACGTGCAAGCGTTCTATCGCAAGGTAAAGGAAGTCATCAGTACCAATAAAACGGCTAGGCAGGAGGACTTGATCCGACTGCTGAATCCCGTACTCCGAGGTTGGGCGATTTACCACCAGCCAGTGGTTGCCAAGCAGACGTACAGCCGCATGGACCATTTAATTAACTATGCGCTTTGGCGCTGGGCTAAACGGCGACACCCCAACAAGAATGCGGTCTGGATAAAGGAGAAGTACTTTCCCGCACAGGAGCAGAAATGTTGGGTATTCGCCGAGTCGGTGATAAACGGAAAGGGAGAACGTGTGACCCTAAAGCTGTACTCGTTAGCCGAGACCCCCATTGAGCGACACCGAAAAGTCAGCGGAGGATACAACCCCTTCGATCCTGCGATGGAGGGGATGAGCGAGAAACTGCGTATGGACCGAATGCTGAAAAAGATGAAGTACCGGAAGCAGATTGTCAGCTTGTTCCGAAGCCAGAATGGAAAGTGTGCGTTATGTGGGCAATCGATAACCAAAGAGACTGGATGGCACGACCATCACGTCATTTACCGCATTCAGGGTGGTGACGACTCTTTGGGCAATCGGGTACTATTGCACCCTGTTTGTCACCAGCGGCTCCACGCGCTGGGTTTGACAGTGAACAAACCGGCCTCTAATTGAGGTTTTGCAAGACTTGAGCCGTATGCGCTGAAAGGCGCACGTACGGTTCTTGGGGGGCCTCATTCCAGCAATGGAATGGGGCTACCCAACTCAAAACGGTCATCTTCGGTTGCTACCGTTTTCCCGCCACCTGTCCGAGGGGCGCTGCAGCAGGTTCGACCTGTCAGGCTCGGATGGGGCGTTGCCTGGCCACGGCCAGACACTAAACGCACAACGGCGCCCATTCGCATACATTACGAATGGAGGCTCTTCATGAGCGCTGTTATCACGCCTGTAGATTTTAACGATTACAAAGTCGCCGACATGTCCCTGGCTGCCTGGGGCCGTCGCGAAACCATCATCGCCGAATCCGAAATGCCAGCCCTGATGGGTCTGCGCCGTAAATACTCCGCCGAGCAACCGCTCAAAGGCGCGAAGATTCTCGGCTGCATCCACATGACCATTCAGACCGCCGTGCTGATCGAAACCCTGGTTGCCCTGGGTGCCGAAGTGCGTTGGTCGTCCTGCAACATTTTCTCGACTCAGGACCAGGCCGCTGCCGCTATCGCTGCTGCCGGTATCCCGGTTTTCGCCTGGAAAGGCGAGACTGAAGAAGAGTACGAGTGGTGCCTGGAGCAAACCATCCTGAAAGATGGCGCGCCTTGGGATGCCAACATGATCCTCGACGATGGCGGCGACCTGACCGAGCTGCTGCACAAGAAATACCCGGCGATTCTGGACCGCGTCCACGGCGTCACCGAAGAAACCACCACCGGCGTTCACCGTCTGCTGGATATGCTGGCCAAGGGCGAGCTGAAAATCCCGGCCATCAACGTCAACGACTCGGTGACCAAGAGCAAGAACGACAACAAGTACGGCTGCCGTCACAGCCTGAACGACGCGATCAAGCGCGGTACCGACCACCTGCTGTCCGGCAAGCAAGCGCTGGTCATCGGTTACGGTGACGTGGGCAAGGGCTCGGCCCAGTCCCTGCGTCAGGAAGGCATGATCGTTAAAGTCTCCGAAGTCGACCCGATCTGCGCCATGCAAGCTTGCATGGACGGTTTCGAACTGGTTTCGCCGTTCATCGACGGTATCAACAACGGTACCGAAGCGAGCATCGACAAAGCACTGCTGGGCAAGATCGACCTGATCGTGACCACCACCGGCAACGTCAATGTTTGCGACGCAAACATGCTCAAAGCCCTGAAGAAGCGCGCTGTTGTCTGCAACATCGGTCACTTCGACAACGAAATCGACACCGCTTTCATGCGCAAGAACTGGGCATGGGAAGAAGTGAAGCCACAGGTTCACAAGGTTCACCGCACCGGCCCGGGCGCTTTCGACGCTCAGAACGACGACTACCTGATCCTGCTGGCCGAAGGCCGTCTGGTTAACCTGGGCAACGCCACTGGCCACCCAAGCCGCATCATGGACGGTTCGTTCGCCAACCAGGTTCTGGCACAGATCTTCCTGTTCGGCCAGAAGTACGCCGACCTGTCGCCAGCCCAGAAAGCCGAGCGCCTGACCGTTGAAGTACTGCCGAAGAAACTCGACGAAGAAGTGGCCCTGGAAATGGTCCGCGGTTTCGGTGGCGTGGTCACTCAACTGACCAAGCAACAGGCTGACTACATCGGCGTGACCGTCGAAGGCCCGTTCAAGCCGCACGCTTACCGCTACTGATTGGTCCTGCTGCCTGCTCTCCCTTGTGGGAGCGGGCTTGCTCGCGAAGGCGGTTTAGCATTCAACATTAATGTCGTCTGACCCACCGCCTTCGCGAGCAAGCCCGCTCCCACATTAGGGTGTGCAAGCGTCCGGCTTACGTGTTTCCAAGGATATGACCATGTCCCAAGACCGTCGCTACAGCTTCGAGTTCTTCCCTACGAAGACCGATGCTGGGCATGAAAAACTGATCGCCACTGCCCGTCATCTGGCGACCTACAATCCCGACTTTTTCTCCTGCACCTACGGCGCTGGCGGTTCGACCCGTGATCGCACCCTCAACACCGTGTTGCAGCTTGAAAGCGAAGTCAAAGTCCCTGCCGCACCGCATTTGTCCTGTGTGGGCGACAGCAAGGACGATATTCGTGGCCTGCTGAGCCAGTACAAGGCAGCCGGCATCACACGTATCGTTGCGCTTCGCGGTGACCTGCCTTCGGGCATGGGCATGGCCAGCGGCGAGATGCGTCATGCCAATGACCTGGTTGAATTCATTCGTGAAGAGACCGGCGATCATTTCCATATCGAAGTCGCCGCTTACCCGGAAATGCATCCGCAAGCACGCAACTTCGAAGACGATCTCAACAACTTCGTGCGCAAGGCCAATGCCGGTGCCAGCAGTGCGATCACCCAATACTTCTTCAACGCCGACAGCTATTTCTACTTTGTCGAGCGTATACGGGCGAAAGGTGTGAACATCCCGATCGTGCCGGGGATCATGCCGATCACCAACTACAGCAAGCTGGCGCGCTTTTCCGACGCTTGCGGTGCGGAAATCCCGCGCTGGATCCGCAAGCAACTGGAAGCCTACGGCGACGACACCCAAAGCATCCAAGGCTTTGGTGAGCAAGTCATCACCGAGATGTGCGAACGCCTGTTGCAAGGTGGCGCTCCAGGGCTGCATTTCTACACGCTGAACCAGGCTGAGCCGAGTCTGGCGGTGTGGAATAACCTGAAGTTGCCGCGCTAAAAGTCGTTAAAGCAAGATCAAAAGATCGCAGCCTTCGGCATCTCCTACAGAGGTATGTACGCCCATGTAGGAGCTGCCGAAGGCTGCGATCTTTTGCTTTTCGACGCCCCTTTGTTGTGCAGTCATATCCTGAGATAGAGCTTCTGGATCCGGTTTCTGGCTCTTTATGATTTCTCGTCGTAATCTCAACCCCATGCCCTTGATCACCCAGTTACTGACCGTGCTTCTATTCACTTGCCTGAGCTTCACCGCTCGGGGCGAGAAGTTGCGTATTGTCACGGAACCCTGGGCACCTTATGTGTATGAGGAAAACGGTAAGTCTCTGGGGCTCGACTACGAAGCCACGGCCATCGTCTTCAAACGCCTGGGAATCGATGTGGAATGGCAGTTCCTGCCGTGGAAACGTTGCCTGTCGATGCTTGAGCAAGGCCAGGCGGATGGCGTGCTGGATATTTTCCACAGTGATGAACGCGACGCGACCCTGCTCTACCCCAGCGAACCGCTCTCGCAAGTCGAATTCGTGATGTTCTACGCCAACGAGCGACCCTATCCGTTTCGCACGCTGGACGATCTGAAAGGCCTGACCATTGGCACCTCGCCGGGCTATCTGTACAGCAAGGACTTCAGCGAATCGACGCTGTTCACCCAAGAGTCGGCGCCCACCCATGAAGCCAACTTCGGCAAACTGGTGCGCGGCCGCATTGACCTGCTGATCACTGATCGCCGGGTTGGCCAGTACTTGCTCGATCAACTGAACATCCGCGACAAGATCACCGAAAACCCAATCATCATCAGCCAGCAGAGCCAGTTTCTGGCGGTACGCCGCAATGCCGGGATGGATTTGTTGGTGCAGCGCTTCGGTGCCGAGCTCAAACGCTTCAAGCGCGAGCCGGCCTATGCCGAACTGAGCGCCCGCTATGGCGCCGGCCCGATGACCGAAGCACGGGCCGCCAGCGCCACCGCAACCGGCGGAAAAACCGTTGAGCAGCAGGAAAGCGGCGCGCAGTGATTGCTCTGTTATACTCCGGCCTTCCCGCCAGGCTCACGCCCGGACGCTCGGACTTGTTCAAGGCATCTCGACCCCGCTACAGCGCAGCTTTTCAGCCCGCGCGAGCGTTCCAGACGAGCCTTCGAGGCCCAGCAGGACCGGACGGGATTGCGTCCTCTTAAACGCGATTCGCGCCAGGCAAGACTCCCATTGGGCCAAGCCCTAACTAAAACAGGATTACTCATGTCCTTTGCTTCCCTCGGTCTCTCCGAGGCTTTAGTCCGCGCCATCGAGGCAGCGGGCTATACCGAGCCTACTCCGGTGCAACAGCGGGCCATTCCCGCCGTGTTGCAAGGTCGCGACCTGATGGTTGCGGCACAGACAGGTACTGGCAAAACCGGCGGCTTTGCCCTTCCGATTCTGGAGCGGTTGTTCCCCAACGGTCACCCGGACAAATCCCAGCGTCACGGCCCGCGCCAACCGCGCGTACTGGTCCTGACCCCAACCCGCGAACTCGCGGCCCAGGTGCACGAGAGCTTCAAGGTCTATGCCCGTGACCTGAAATTCGTCAGCGCCTGCATCTTCGGCGGCGTCGGCATGAACCCGCAGGTTCAGGCCATGTCCCGTGGTGTTGACGTACTGGTGGCCTGCCCCGGTCGTCTGCTCGACCTCGCCGGCCAAGGCAGCGTCGACCTGTCCCACGTGGAAATCCTGGTGCTGGACGAAGCCGACCGCATGCTCGACATGGGCTTTGTCCATGACGTGAAGAAGGTTCTGGCCCGCCTGCCAGCCAAACGGCAAAACCTGCTGTTCTCGGCGACGTTCTCCAAGGACATCACCGACCTCGCCGGCAAGCTGCTGCACAACCCGGAACGCATCGAAGTCACGCCGCCGAACACCACGGTCGAGCGGATCGAACAGCGCGTATTCCGCCTGGCTGCCAGCCACAAGCGTTCGTTGCTGGCGCACCTGATCACCGCCGGTGCCTGGGAACAGGTGCTGGTGTTCACCCGCACCAAACACGGCGCCAACCGTCTGGCCGAGTACCTGGACAAACACGGTCTCACCGCCGTCGCGATCCATGGCAACAAGAGCCAGAATGCGCGCACCAAAGCCCTGGCCGATTTCAAGGCCGGTGAAGTGCGCATCCTGGTCGCCACCGACATTGCCGCTCGCGGCCTGGACATCGACCAGTTGCCCCACGTGGTCAACTTCGAACTGCCGAACGTCGATGAAGATTACGTGCACCGTATCGGCCGTACCGGCCGCGCCGGTCGTTCGGGCGAGGCGATCTCGCTGGTGGCTCCGGACGAAGAAAAGCTGCTGAAAAGCATCGAGCGCATGACCAAGCAGAAGATTGCCGACGGCAACCTGATGGGCTTCGACTCCAGCGCCGTGGAAGCCGAAAAACCTGAAGTTCGCGAGCGTCCGGATGTGCGGAACCCGCGCAACCCACGTGGTCCGCGCGGTGATGGCCCCAACGGCAGCGGCGGTGGCGGCGGTCGTAAAGACAAAGGCAAGGACAAGGGCGGCAAGGAAAAACCTGCTGCTGGCCGTGGCGAGCGTCCTGCACGTGAACACAAGCCTCGCGAAGGCACCCCGGCCCGTGAGCAACAGCGCCCGGCACCTCGCGCCGCCGCTGACCGTGCTCCAGACGAGTTCCTGGACGATGATATCGATAACTTCGGTAACCGCGTCGACTACGTGCCTCAAGCCAAACCTGCTCAGGGCCGTGGTCGCCGTCCGGGCGCTCCGGCACAAGGTGCAGGTGCAGGTGCAGGTGCTCCGCGCACCGGCCAGCCACAAGGTCGCCAGAACGGTCCGCGCAACAGCAGCGGCGCAACCACCGGTACGCCACCGGCCAAGCGCAGCGGCCCACGCAGCGGTGCTCCACGTGATGGCCAGGCCCGTCGCGAAGAGTCCCGCAACCGCCGCCCGGCCCGTGACGAACAATCTCGTTCGGAACCGGCCGTGCAGAACCCACGGGGTCCGGCACCGAAGATCATTCACAAGGAGTCGAAAAGCGATCGTTTCCCGACACCTGAGCAACTGGATCAACTGCCAGGCCGTCCGCGCGGTGAAAAACCAGCGTTGCTGACACGCAATCGCTGAGTTCTTCAAAGCCATGAAAAATGCCCCGGATCGCGAGATCAGGGGCATTTTTTATGCCTCAACATAACCCTGTAGGAGCCAGGCTTGCGGCGAAGGGGGCGACTCGGTTTTTGCGGTGCGGCGGATGACGTCTTCGCCGGCAAGCCTGGCTCCTACAGGGTCATGTGTCGATCGGCCCGAACCCGTCAGAAACAAAAAACGCCCCTGATCGTTAGAGCAGGGGCGCTTTTTATTCAAACAGCGAAATTCACTTCGCCTTCACACCTTCAAATGTAACGTACAGCTCGACCATGTCGGACGATGGACCCAAATCTTTCTGTTTGCCGAAATCGGAACGCTTGATGCTGGTGGTGCCTTCGAAGCCGGCACGGTAGCCGCCCCATGGATCCTTGCCTTCACCCAGGAAGGTGGCCTTGACCACGATTGGCTTGGTCACTCCCAACAGGGTCAGGTTACCGGTTACGTCGGCAGTGTCTTTACCAGCGGCGTTTTTGCCGGTGGATTTGACGCTGGTGGAGACGAACTTGGCGTCGGCGAATTTGCCCACGTTCAGGAAGTCACCGCTGGCGATGTGCTTATCGCGTTCGGCATGGTTGGTGAACACGCTGGCGGTGCGCACATTGAACTCGATCTTGCTGTCTTCAGGCTTGGCAGCGTCGAAGTTGAACTTGCCGTCGATATCCTTGAAGGTACCGGTGATGTAGCTGTAACCCAGGTGGCTGATCTTGAAGTCAACGAAGGCGTGCTGGCCTTCTTTGTCAACCACGTAGTCGGCCGCCATCACGTTAGCGGACAGCAGAGCAGAACCGATTGCCAGAGCGGCGAGTGTCTTTTTCAACATGCTTTCTATTCCTTGGGAGTCGAGGTTGAATATCAGGCTTTGCGTCCCAGCATTCGCGTCAGGGTCGCATCACGATCGATAAAGTGGTGTTTCAATGCTGCCAACGCATGGAGGCCGGAAAAAATTACCAGCACCCAAGCCAGGTACAAATGGATCACACCAGCGGTGTCTGCCTGGTCCGGTAGTCCGGAAACCAGTGCAGGAACTTCAAACAGGCCAAACACCGGGATCCCGACACCGTCTGCGGTGGAAATCAGGTAACCGGCAATCATCACAGCGAACAGCCCGAGATAGAGAAAGCCATGGCCGAACACAGCGCCAAGGCGCGTCATGCGGCTATAACTTTGCAGGGGCGGCGGCGGTGGGCTGAGAAAGCGCCACAATACCCGCAGCAACATGACCGCGAACAACACCAGACCAATGCTCTTGTGCAAATCCGGCGCATCTTTGCGCCAGGTGCTGTAGTAGTCGAGACCGACCATCCACAGCCCCAATGCGAACAGGCCGAAGACGGCGAGCGCTACACCCCAGTGCATGAAGATGCTGACCCAACCGTAGCGGGAAGAAGAGTTACGTAGCTGCATTGCCCAAATCCTGTAAGAACTGCGACCAAGACTATCGAGTTATCTATCGATTTAAAGCGGAAAATTTCGCTCTGAAATATCGAGAAATACGATCAAGACCTTGGGGTCGAGATGTTAAGAGAGTGTTAACCGGGTGAAAAACCTTCAGCCATCGTTCCCATTTTCACTGCCAGCGCCTTACCACTCGTCAGAACTGTCATATCTGGCAGTAGTGCCATTTCGGGTCATTGATGAATCTGGACTCGAATATTTGTTCGAGCGGCCGAAAAGGAGTTCTACGATGAGTCACAATTCGAGTTCCCCCCCGTGATAATGAGCAATCAATCGATACCCGTAGGAGAAGGACCGCGAGGGATAGCCATCAGCAGTGATGGGGCTCGCGTTCTTGTTTGCAATTACATTTCAGACAATGTCTCTGTCATCGACACCCGGAGAAAAAAGGTAATCCGCACCATTGCCGTCGAGCGTTACCCCCAAAACATCACCCTTAGCCCTGGCGGAAAAAGAGCTTATGTAACCAACTACGGCTCGGGCTCGGTTTCAGTGATTGATACCGAAACATACGAAATGGGTAACGTCACGGTGGGGAGACATCCGTGGGGAGTCGTCGTGAGCCGCGACGGGAAACAGGTTTACGTCACGGTTCGACAGGATAAAGAGTGGTTGGCAATTATTGACGCCCGCACTTACGCGGTGAGCAGAGTGCGAGGATTACCCTCGCCGTCCATCAGTGTGGATATCAGCCAGGACGATTCGCGTCTTTATATTTCCAGCACCAACCCCCCTGGCGCCCCGTATCAGGATGCGCTCACGGTCATCGACAGCAAGACGTTCGAAGTCATCGACATCATCAAAACCGCACAATATCCGTCAGCGGTTACCGTCAGCCCCGACGGCAGAGAAGTGTATGTCGTGGGTCAGGACGCTCGAAAACTTACCGTGCTGGACACCCGGTCATCAATCACCAGGCATTTCGACTTTGTGACTTGCGAAGGGAAGATAGTATTCGGCGAAAAAAGCGCTTATGCCGTCGATCAAACCAACAAGGAGATCGTGGAAGTGAATACCGCCACGCACGAGATTATTCGCAGGGTGCCCATCCCTGGTGCTTGCGAACCGTATGACATGGTGCTTGATCGACACAACCGTGCCTATATCAGCGACTACCAAAGTGACGAAGTCCATATCGTCGATCTGTCTCAGGCATAAGGCGCGCCCGCGAAACCGGTGTGTCAGGCAACATCGATGTTGACTGTACCGCCGTCTTCGCGGGCAAGCCCGCTCCTACTGTGTCTTGGTTTCAGTCGTTGCCGGGATCTTCGCAGCTGTACTGGACACTGGTTTCTTCACGGGTTCAGTCTTTTTCGCCGTCGCCTTGACCGGCGCTTTTTTGGTCTCGGTTTTAGCCGCCGGCTTTTTCACGGGAGCTTTCTTGACCGGCTCGGCTTTCACCGGCACCGCTGGCTTCGGCGGCTCAACCGGTACTGGCGCTGGGGCCGGCGCAGCTACCGGGGCCGGCACGGGAGCCACCGGTGCCACTGGTGCTGGCGCCTTGGCTGGTGCCGGTTTGTCGTCAGAACCACCGAACAGGTTGGTGAAGAAGTTGCCTTTCTTCGCCGCCACTGCACCTGCCGCTGCTGCGGTCGCCGCCGGAACAACTTTCGCCGGCTCAAACGATTTGCCCGCCGCCAGATCCTCTACCTGACTGGCCGCACGCTGACCGGTGCGCAATGCGCCTTCCAGAGTGCCTGGGTACAAGGTATCGGTGTGCTCGCCGGCAAAGGCTACACGTTGTAGCGGGCGCTCCCACAGGCGCCAGTACTTGCTGATCTGGCCCGGGCCGAAGGCCAGGTAAGCGCCACCCATTGAAGGATCGGTGCTGTAGCGACGGATTTCATAACCGGTGAACGACCCGCGTGCCTGTGGATAAAAGGCGTGCAGACGAATCAACACCTGATCGACCATCTGCTTGTCGCCAAAGGCCTGCAACACCCGCGCGTTGTCGCCCGACAGGTTGATCACCACGTTGGCGCCGCCCTTCAGGGCCGGCTCGACCCACAACATGCCCAGGCCAGTGTTGCTGTAGATCTCGCCGGACATACGCGCCTTGCTTTCCCACACTGGCGTCTTGAATTTCAGCATGATCTGGTCGCGCCAGCCGTAGTTGGTGCCCTTGATGGCGCCCATGTGCTGAGCATCCAGCGCCGGGGTCATCTGGATCTTGTTCAGTGCGCGCAACGGCACGGCCAGCACCACGTAATCCGCCTGATAGCCAACGCTGCCGACTTTGACGGTCACGCCGTCCTTGTCCTGAGTAATGGCCGAAACCGGGGAGCTGGTCTTGATGGTTTTCAGTTGTTTGACGAAAGCCTGGGCCAGCACCGGGCTGCCGCCAGGCAGACGCGAGGCGCGCAGGTCACGGTCGGCAATGCCACGGTAGACGCGACTCTGTTGTGCGAAGTACAGCAGCGACAGGCGCGAAGGTTCGTCATAGCGGGTACGAATCTGCTGATTCACCAACTGACGCGCAGTGGTCGGCAGATTCAGACGATCGAGCCAGTTGGACACGTTGATCTGGTCCAGGGCAAACAGCGTGCTGTTGGCGGCCGGGTTTTGCGGGTCTTCGATCGAACGCGCCAGATCATCCAGCGTCTTTTCGTAGCGTTTCAGCGCTTCGGCGGTGGCCGGCTGTTTAGTCGCCAGATCGGCGGCGGTGAAATATTCACCGTCGATCAGATAGCCAGGGGTCCGTACGAATTCAGGGGCTGGCGTGGTGGTCAGCTTGAACGTCGAGATGTACTTGTTCAGCACCGGCTGGGTCTTGTCGTTGCCGATCCACTCACTGGTGGCCATGCCGGAGCGACCACCCAGGGTCGGCTTGGCTTCCAGCAAGGTGACCTGCCAGCCTTTGTTCTGCAATTCGTACGCCGCGGTGAGGCCCGAAAGCCCGCCGCCGACCACGATCGCGGTTTTATCCTTGGCCAGCGCCGCAACGCTGAACAGCCCCAACATCACCAGCGCACAGGCGCGCAGCCAACCAGCAGACATTCAGCGAACTCCGGAAATACACGAGGAAATAGCGGTTTTGCGAGTCAGACGACTCAAAGAACCGCGAAGAATACGTCAGCCATCAAAACGCCGCCAGCGACGCCTATCGTCCTCTACAAAGTAGCTCAATCGACACAATGGGTTGTCCCGATGACGCGCATTGCATAGGCTTGCGCGATTGTTTGCCCGCGACACAAGCGAGCCGCCTCGAGGAGACTGAACATGGGCCTGAATAATCAGTGGATGCAACGCGATCTCGCGGTGTTATGGCATCCCTGCACCCAGATGAAAGACCACGAACAGCTGCCGCTGATCCCGATCAAGCGCGGTGAAGGCGTGTGGCTGGAAGACTTCGAAGGCAAACGTTACCTCGACGCCGTCAGTTCCTGGTGGGTCAATGTGTTCGGTCACGCCAATCCGCGGATTAACCAGCGCATCAAGGATCAGGTCGATCAGCTGGAACACGTGATCCTCGCCGGTTTCAGCCATCAGCCGGTGATCGAACTGTCGGAGCGTCTGGTGAAAATGACGCCCGAAGGCCTGACCCGGTGCTTCTACGCCGATAACGGTTCGTCGTGCATCGAAGTCGCGCTGAAAATGAGCTTTCATTACTGGCTCAACCGCGGCCAGCCGAACAAGAAGCGCTTCGTCACCCTCACCAACGGCTACCACGGCGAGACCATGGCGGCGATGGCGGTGGGCGACGTGCCGCTGTTCACCGAAACCTACAAAGCCCTGCTGATGGACACCATCAAGGTGCCGAGCCCCGATTGCTACCTGCGTCCCGAGGGCATGAGCTGGGAAGAACACTCGCGCACTATGTTCGCCGCCATGGAGCAGACGCTGGCCGACAACCACGACACCGTGGCCGCCGTGATCCTGGAACCGCTGATTCAGGGCGCCGGGGGGATGCGCATGTATCACCCGGTGTACCTCAAGCTGCTGCGCGAAGCCTGTGATCGTTATGGTGTGCACTTGATCCACGATGAAATCGCCGTCGGCTTCGGCCGCACCGGTACGATGTTCGCCTGCGAACAGGCCGGTATCCGCCCGGACTTCCTCTGTCTGTCCAAGGCCCTGACCGGCGGTTACCTGCCGTTGGCGGCCTGCCTGACCACCGACGAGGTCTACAGCGCCTTCTACGACGACTACCCGACCCTACGCGCCTTCCTGCATTCCCACAGCTATACCGGCAATCCGCTGGCGTGCGCGGCGGCATTGGCGACGCTGGATATCTTCGAAGAAGACAACGTTATCGAGAACAACAAGGCTCTGGCCCAGCGCATGGCCTCCTCCACCGCGCACCTGGCCGATCACCCGAACGTTGCCGAAGTGCGCCAGACCGGCATGGTGCTGGCGATCGAGATGGTCAAGGACAAGGCCAGCAAGACCGCTTACCCGTGGCAGGAACGTCGTGGTTTGAGAGTGTTCCAGCATGCGCTAGAGCGTGGTGCGTTATTGCGGCCGTTGGGCAGCGTGGTGTATTTCCTGCCGCCGTACGTGATTACCCCGGAGCAAATCGACTTTCTGGCCGAAGTGGCCAGCGAAGGCATCGACATCGCCACCCGTGACAGCATCAGCGTGGCGGTGCCGAAGGACTTTCATCCGGGTTACCGCGATCCGGGCTAGTTTCTCTCGTTCCCACGCTCTGCGTGGGAACGCAGCCGGGGACGCTCCGCCTCCCAAAAGCGGACGCGGAGCGTCCGGTGAGGCATTCCCACGCAGAGCGTGGGAACGATCAGTTCAGACGAATTACAGAGACCATTGATGAGACTGTCCCGCTTCTTTATCGACGCCCCCTTGAGCATCGGCGAACACGAGCTTCCCGAGGCCCAGGCCCATTACATCAGCCGCGTGCTGCGCATGGCCGAGGGTGATGCGGTGCAATTGTTCGACGGTTCGGGCCATGAGTTTCGCGGCGCGCTGGCGGAAGTGGGCAAGAAGCGCGTCTCGGTGCGCATCGATGAAAGCTTCGCCGGGCAGGTCGAGTCGTCGCTGGCGGTCCATCTCGGCCAGGGTTTGTCCCGGGGCGAGCGGATGGACTGGGCGATTCAGAAAGCCACCGAACTGGGCGTCAGCGAGATCACGCCGATCTTCACCGACCGCTGCGAAGTCCGCCTCAAGGACGAGCGCGCCGACAAACGCCTGATGCACTGGCGTCAGGTGGCGATCAGCGCCTGCGAGCAGTGCGGGCGCTCATCGGTGCCGGTGATTCATCCGCCGCTGCTGTTGGCCGATTGGCTGAAGCAGACGGAGGCCGAATTGAAGCTGGTGCTGCACCCGGTGGCCGAGCCGCTGGTGAGCCATGCGAAACCGGCGACACTGGCGTTTCTGATCGGCCCGGAAGGCGGGTTGTCCGACGCTGAAGTCGAGCAGGCCAAGGCTGGCGGTTTTCACGCCGCCCGCCTCGGCCCTCGCGTGTTGCGCACCGAAACCGCGCCGGTGGTGGCGCTGGCGGTAGCCCAGCAGCTTTGGGGCGACTTCTAGGTTTGATCGTTCCCACGCTCAGCAAAGGAATGCAGCCCGGGTTGCTCCGTTGATCGTTCCCACGCTCTGCGTGGGAATGCAGCCCGGGATGCTCTGCGTCCCACTTGAAGCCGAACGCGGAGCGTCCGTAGAGGCATTCCCACGCAGAGCGTGGGAACGATCCGTCAGGGACTATTGCACCGGGTCACTCACTGGTTTGGCGATTATTGCCTTCAACTCGCTGGTCATCGGAAACTCAAGGTTCAAACCTTTAGGCGGAATCGGCTGCTGGAACCAGCGGTTGTAGATGCCATTGATTTCCCCCGAGCTGTACAAATCGGCAAGCGTCGAATTCACCAATTCAAGAAACTGCGGATCGCCCTTGCGTACCATGCAGCTGTAGATTTCCCGGGATTGCTCCTCGCCCACCACCACCCACTTATGCGGATCGCGCGCCTTGGCCCGTTCGCCGTAGAGCAGCGCGTCATCCATATAAAACGCCGCTGCCCGCCCGGACTGCAGCATCTGGAACGCTTCGCCGTGGTCCTTGGCGCTGATCACGAACATATCGATCTTGTGATCGACGTTGTAGCTCTTCAAAAACCGCTCATTGGTGGTGCCGGCGGTGGTCACGACGTTCTTGCCGCGCAGGTCGGCGAAACTCTTGATGCCGCTGTCCTTCGCCGTGAGCAACTGCCCCTTCACGTAGATGAACCCATAGGAAAACGCCACTTGCTGCATGCGCTCGGCGGTCACGCCGGTGGAGCCGCATTCAAGGTCGACCGTGCCGTTCTGCACCAGCGGAATGCGTGTTTGCGAGGTCACCAGGTTGTACTTCACCTGCAGATCCGGCAGCTCGAGTTTTTGCTTGATGCGCTCGACAATCTTGCTCGCCAGATCCACCGAATAGCCCATCGGCTGTCCCGTGTGATCACCCACGTAAGAGAACGGCACCGACGCATCGCGATAGCCCAGCGTGATGCTCTTGGCATTGGCAACCTTGTTCAGCGTGCCGGTCAGTGGTGTTTCACTGGCCTGGACCTGACTGCCAAGCAACAGGCCGAGGGTGCAGCCGATCAACGTGATTTTTTGCATTGTTATTCTCCGTTGTGGGTAGATCGAATTAACGGCGGGCGGCGATTACGGTGATTTCCACCAGAACCTCTGGACGGGCCAGTTGCGCCTGCAACGTGGTGCGGGTCGGCGCCTTGTCCGGCGACAACCATTGCGACCAGACCTCGTTCATGGCGGCGAAATCGCGGCCAATGTCACTCAGGTAAATGGTCGCGCTGAGCAAGTGATCCTTGTCGCTGCCAGCCTCGGCCAGCAAACCGTCGATTTTCGCCAGCACCTCTGCGGTTTGGCCGGTGACGTCGTGACTGTCACCCGGCACCTGTCCCGAGAGAAACACCAGCTCGCCAAAGGTCACGGCGCCAGAGAGTCGATTGTTGCTGTTGAAACGCGTGATGCTCATTGGTTCTTTTTCCTTTTCCAGTCAGGCGACGCGGGGTGCGAGGCCCTGCATTTCGATCGAGGGTGCGCGCCGGGCAATCAACTCACTCAGCAGTCGAGCGCTACCGCAGGCCAACGTAAAACCCAGGGCGCCATGGCCAAGGTTGAGCCAGAGGTTGCGGTACGCCGTGGCGCCAATCAACGGCACGCCGCTGGGCGTCGCCGGGCGCATGCCGGCCCATTCGATGGCGGCGCCGTAATCGCCGGCATTGGGCAGGGTTTCCTGCGCCTGGCGTTTGATCAGCGCCAGGCGCTTGGGATCGAGCGCCGGGTCGAAACCGACAATGTCGACCATTGCCGCTACGCGCAGTTGTGCCCCAATGCGGGCGTAAACAATCTTGCGGTTGTAATCGGTGATGCTCAGCTCCGGCGCGCGATGTTCGGCGCGGATCGGCAGGGTCAGGCTGTAGCCCTTGAGCGGATACAGCGGCAGGTTCATGCCCGGCAACGCCAGCGCCGGGCTGCGATGACCGGCAGCGATCACCAATTGCTCGACTGGCAGCACCTGCGCGCCCATTTCGATGGCCTGTACCGCGCCGTCCGCGTGGCGAATGCCGGTGACTGTGCGGCCGAGCAAAAACTCGCAACGCCCCGACGCCTTGAGCCGAGCCACCAGTTGCTGGCAGAACGCATGGCAATCGGCGACTTCTTCATCGGGCGTGTAGATCGCGCCCACGAACGGCGCCTCGGCAAGTGCCGGCTCCAACTGTGCGCATTCGGCCCGGGACAATACCTGTTGCTGTCGTGGATCAGTCAGCCCTTGGCGCGCATGCTCGAAACTTGCCGTTTCACGAAACGTCACCAGTTTGCCGTTGCGCCGCCAATCGAAACCGTCGAGGCGGTCTTCGTCGCGCCAGCCTTGCAGCGTGGCCTGGCTCAGCAACGCCAGACGCAGCAGATGGGCGCCGTTGCGCTGATTCACCGAACGCCGACAGGCCACCAGAAAGGACGCCATCCAGCGCCATTGCGCCGGGTCCAGGCGCGGACGCAGCTTCAAGGGCGAATCACCGCGCAACATCCAGCCCAGCGCCTGCAACGGTACGCCGACATCGGCCAGTGGCGCGACATAGCGGTAGGACAACTGGCCGCCGTTGGCGAAACTGGTCTCGCTGGCAAACGAATCCCGGGCCTCGATCAGCGTCACGTCGATGCCGTCGCGAACCAGTGCGTAAGCCGTTGTCAGTCCGATGACGCCGCCACCGATGATGCAAACCCGCTGAGCCATGTCTGTCCTTAAGCGTTGTTGGAACAGGCTTCAGGTTAGGACCAGGTGACAGCCGTTGAACAATGCATAAAGATGGCTGACCCATAAACAAAGGTTATGGACTTGCCATGCGACTGCGACACATCGAGATTTTTCAGGCCATTCGCCAGACCGGTTCGGTGAGTGGCGCCGCCCAGTTGCTGCACGTGTCGCAGCCGGCGGTGAGCAAAGTGCTGCAACACGCCGAACAGCAACTGGGCTTTGCGTTATTCCTGCGGGTGCGCGGTAAATTGCAGCCGACGCCCGAAGCCCTGGAGCTTGAGCGCGAGGTCGATAAGGTCACTGAAAGCCTGCAAGGGGTGCGACGTCTGGCGCTGAGCCTGCGCCGCGAGCCGGGCCACAGTGTACGGATCGGCGCCATCCCGGCGCTGGCCTTGTCGCTGCTGCCACCGGCGATCAACGAATGGACGCAACGCTACCCGGAAATCGCCTGCGAACTGTCCAGCGCCCACAGCCGTGAGCTGATGCAGAATCTGTTGATGCGCGAAGTGGATGTCGCCCTGACGCTGCAACCGCCGGATCATCCGGGCCTGAAGGCGCAAGCCCTGGCCTGTGGGATGTTGGTGGCGCTGGCGCCGAAGGGCTTTTGGGCCGATGACACTCACGGTAAACCGCTGCGGTTGATCGAACTGGCCGGTGCGCCGCTGATCGGCTTGTCCAGCGCCGACCCGCTGGCCGCCAGACTCGACAGCTACCTTGAGGCGGTCGATCCGCCACCCAAGGTACGCATCGCGGTGCAGACCTATTCGCTGGCGCGGGCGATGGTTGAATCCGGTGCCGGGTTGGCAGTGATCGACCCGTTCACCGCGCTCGGCGCGTCTCCCGCCACCACAGCGATTCGCCCCCTGGCGCCGGCGCTGCCGATCACCCTGTACGCGGTGACCCGCGCCGACGAACCGCCGCCGCACACCTTGAGCGATTTGCTGCAAGTGTTCAGCCGTCGGGCGCAGGCGCAACTGGATCACCTATGCCCCACCCTGTAGGAGCGAGCGGTGCGGCGATCCGACTTGCCCGCGAACAATCCCCCGCGGTATATCAGGTACACCGCGTCATCGTTCTTCGCGGGCAAGCCTCGCTCCTACAGGTTTTGCAAATAGCTGCAGTGCGCTCTACAGGACATAAAACAAAATCGCCACAAAGTGCAGCACGCTCCCGGCGATCACGAACAGATGCCATACGCCATGGGCGTGACGCAAACGATGATCGAGGGCAAAAAAGATAATCCCCACGGTGTACAACACCCCGCCCGACGCCAGCCAGGTAAAGCCGACTGGCCCCAGCGCCGCCAGTAACGGCTTGACCGCCACCAGTACGATCCAGCCCATCACCGCGTAAATCACGATCGACAAAATCCGCGCTTCCGAGCGGGGTTTTATTTCTTGCAGGATGCCGATCAGCGCCAGCCCCCAGACAATCCCGAACAACGTCCAGCCCCACGGCCCGCGCAGGGTCACCAGGCAGAACGGCGTGTAACTGCCGGCAATCAGCAGGTAGATCGAAAAATGATCGACCTTCTGCATGATCGCTTTTTTGCGCCCGCGCACGCTGTGGTAAACGGTCGAGGCGCTGTAGAGCACCAGCAAGGTGAACGCATAAATCGCCACGCTGACGATCTTCCACGGACTGCCGTCCATACTGGCGATCACCAACAACCACACACCCCCGACAAACGCCGCCACCGCCCCGACCAGATGCGTCCAGGCATTCAATCTTTCTCCGTGATACATCTGTTGTTCACCCTCAAAATTCATTGCCGCATCGCGCAAGGCTCAGGCCTTGAGACTAAAAGCGCAATGTTTCAGAACACAATGCCCCTGTAAGAGCTGTCGTGGGAGTCACCTTAGGAGTGTTGGGTGTGGGGCATCAATCAAGAGTGTTGGATCGTTACGCTGACCGTAATGATCGAACACCGTCCCGATCGTTCCCACGCTCTGCGTGGGAATGCCTCAAGGGACGCTCCGCGTTCCAGCTCTCGAATGGGACGCGGAGCGTCCCGGGCTGCATTCCCACGCAGAGCGTGGGAACGATCAAGACGTTTGCGCGTCTTTCAATCGATCCACAGCCGAACGCATCAGCCCTTCGCACTCCTTGCGATCCGGCGGCTCAGCTTTCAGTCCACCGCTACGTAACAGGTTTTCCAGGTTCTCGTTGCTGCCCATCCTTGGACTCCAAAGGGTTTCCCCCCATCAGATTGATCTTGTCCTGCTGCGCTACCCGCACGACAAAACTATTTTCAGCCGCCAGTTTTGCGGCCCAGTCGTCGGGGGTGTAGAGCGTCGGGTTGAGGACGCGGCCCAACTGCTCTTCCATCGGTATGAGCCGCTCCATCACTTCACTGTAGTGCAGGCCCTCACCGATCAGCATGAGATCAATGTCACTGGATGCGTTTGCCTGATCCTTGGCGATAGATCCGTACACAAATGCCCAGGTGATCTGTTCGGCAAAGGGTTGGAGCGCCTGACGCAGAGGCTCGGCAATACCAAAAGTTTTGCGGGCAATGCCCAGCAGTTCGGCATAGATCGGGCAGTCGGGATTGGCTTGATAGTGGGTCTGGTTACCCTGACGGGTCATGGTCAGCACGCCTGACCGCTGCAACCGATCCAGCTCGCGCATGAGACTGCCTTTACCCACTTGAGCCCAGCGGGCGATTTCGTTGGCGTAAAAACTTCGGTCGGGGTTACCGAACAACAGGCCGAGCACTTTTTGCTGGGTGGTGGTGAACAAGGCTTCGCTTAGTGACAGGTTTTTCACGGCAACGACCGATAAGTCCCAAAAAAGGAACGATAGGTCCCTTTTTGGGAATCTTCAACCTGACGCAGAAATTTTGTGGCAAGAGGGCTTCACGATCGTTCCCACGCTCTGCGTGGGAATGCAGCCCGGGACGCTCTGCGTCCCAAAAAGCCGAACGCAGAGCGTCCGTTGAGGCATTCCCACGCGGAGCGAGGGAACGATCAGTGGGCTAACCCTGCTGTAACAAGCAGCTCCTCCAGCGCCAACAAATCCGGCACCTTGGCCACTTGCTCCCCCACCTGCACCGCCGCCTGTTCCAGCGAACACAACGGCACATCGACATAGCTCAACTGACTATCCAACTTGTAAGACCGCGGAATCCCCTGCACCAATAACGCAATGAACTTCAGCTCAGGCCGCCCGCCGAGGGCGTTGAGGATGACGATCCGTGCTCGCTCACCGATCACCACTTTGTTGCCACACGCCGACTCAAAACTAAGCAATGGAATCTGCCGATCCCGCCACGTCACCCGCCCCAGATACCACGGTGGTGTGTCGAGGTCGAAGGCGCCGGGTTGGTAATCGATGAGTTCAGCGACAGCGACGTTGGGCAAAATCAGGTTGCGATCAGCCAAGGGCAATAAAAGCCCGGTGAGATTGCTGGAACGGTGCTCATGCATGGGTTTTGCTCCACCGGGCAATGCTATCGAGCAGCACCGATTCCTGGTATGGCTTGCCGAGGTAGTCGTTGACGCCGATGGCCATGGCGCGGTCGCGGTGTTTCTGGCCGGTACGAGAGGTGATCATGATGATCGGCAGATGCTGCAAGCGCTCGTCGGCGCGCACCTGGGTCGCCACTTCGAAGCCGTCCATGCGCGGCATTTCGACGTCCAGCAACATCAGGTCGGGCCTGTGTTCTTCGAGCAGCAACATGGCGTCGACCCCGTCCTTGGCGGTCAGCACGTTCATGCCGTGGCGCTCCAGCAAACGGCTGGTGACCTTGCGCACGGTGACCGAATCGTCGACCACCAGCACCAGCAACGGCCGTTGCGCCTCGGGCTCGACGTCCTGAGTCACAGGCCGTTGCGGCGCACGCACTTGCATCGCGCGGATCGGCGCCAGCAAGTCGAGAATCAGCACCACCCGGCCGTCGCCAAGAATCGTCGCGCCGGACAAACCCTGCACCGCGGCGAACTGCGGGCCAAGGCTTTTGACCACGATTTCCCGGGTACCGGCCATGGCATCCACTTGCACCGCGACGTGCCGCTCGTTGCACTGCACCAGCAACACCGGCAACGGCAGGCTCTGGCCCAGCAGTTTCGGGCGGGTGCTAGTTTTCAGCAGCTCGCCGAGATAGCACAACTCATAACGTTGCCCGGCGTATTCGTAGGTCGGTGGATCGAGCCGGTAATGCCCTTCGAGTTCGTTGGGCAACACCCGAACGATGCCGTCGATGGTGTTCAGCGGAATCGCGTATTGATCCTCCCCGCATTGCACCATCAGCGCGCGATTGACCGATACGGTGAACGGCAGGCGGATCCGGAAATGCACGCCCTGCCCCGGCACAGAGTCGATGCTCATGCTGCCACCGAGCTGGCGGACTTCTTCGTGAACCACGTCCATGCCGACGCCACGCCCGGAGATCTGGGTGATTTTTTCGGCGGTGGAGAACCCCGGTTGCAGGATGAATTGCAGCACGTCGCGGTCACTGATGTCGCTGTCCGGGTTGAGTAATCCGCGCTTGATCGCCTTGCGCCGCACGGCGTCCAGCGGCACGCCGGCACCGTCGTCGCGGATGTCGAAAATGATGTCGCCGCCCTCTCGCGACAGGTCGAGCGTGATCTTGCCTTGGGCTGGTTTACCCGCCGCGATTCGCACCTCGGCCGATTCCAGCCCATGGTCGACGGCATTGCGCAGCATGTGCTCCAGCGGCGCGGCCATGCGTTCGAGGACGTTGCGGTCCATCTCGCCTTCGGCGTTGCCGACGACGAAGTCCACGTCCTTGCCCAGCTCGCTGGCGACCTGCCGAACGATGCGCTTCAAACGCGGCAGCATTCGCTCGAACGGCACCATGCGCGTACGCATCAGGCCTTCCTGCAATTCGGTGTTGATGCGGCCCTGCTGTTGCAGCAGGTTTTCCGCGTCTTGATTACGCTGCTCGACGGTTTCCTTGAGATCGAGCAGGTCGGAGGCCGATTCGAACAATGCCCGCGACAACTGTTGCAACTGCGAATGACGGTCCATCTCCAGTGGATCGAATTCTTCATAGCCCAGGCGTTCGGCTTCGACTTGCTGACGGCTGAGAATCCGCCCCTGGGTTTCGGTATCGAGGCGGCGCAACTGGTCACGCATGCGCTCGATGGTGGTTTCCATCTCACTCAGGGCCACCCGTGCATCGCTGACCTGTTGTTCGATGCGGCCCCGCAAGATTGAAGTTTCTCCCGCCAGATTCACTAGATCGTCGAGCAACTCCGCCGAGATCTTGACCGTGTCGGTGCCTTCGGGTTGGGGAGCGGTTGGCTCGGTTTTGGGTGTTGCGGGCATCACCAGCGATTCCGCAGTTTCAGGCACCGCCGGATGGCTGAAATTCTGGATCGCGTCGATCAACCGATCGGCCGGTGGCAATGGCTGACCGGCGCGGGTGGCGTCGAGCATTTGCGCCAGTCGGTCATGGCTGCGTTGCAACAACGAGAACAGCTCGGCGGTGGGTTGCAGCACGCCCGCCGACAAACCTTCATAGAGAAATTCCAGTTCATGGGCCAGGTCGCCAATCGGCGCAATTTCCACCATCCGTGCGCCACCCTTGAGGGTGTGCAGATCGCGCAACAGGGTTTCCACTTCCTGGCGATTCGACGGCTCGGCTTGCCAACGCAACAGTGCCGCGCCGGAGTTTTCGATGATGTCGAAACCTTCCTCGAGGAAGATCTCCAGCAGCTCGGGATCATGTCCCGCCGAGTCATTGCTGGCCGCCGGTTCGATCACCTCGGCACTGCCGGCATTGCCCTGACGAAACTCACGAATGGCTTCGATCAACTCGCCCGGGTCACCCAGCGGACGGTTGTGCTGTAACTGATCAAGGAACATGGCCAGTCGGTCATGGCTCTGTTGCAGCAACTGCGCCAGCCCTTCGCTGTGGCTGTAACGACGGTCCACCAGGCCTTCGTAAAGGCTTTCCAGTTCATGGGCCAGATCGCCGACCGGCTCGACCTCGGCCATCCGCGCACCGCCCTTGAGGGTGTGCAAATCGCGGTGCAAGGACGACAGCGGCGCGGCATTGTCCGGGTCACTCAGCCAGCGCTGCAAGGCCTGGCCGGCGCTTTCGAGGATATCCACCGCCTCTTCCAGGAAGATCGAAACGATTTCGTCGTCCAGCTCAACCTGGGTCGCGCTCTGCTCCAGCTCGGCGGTGGCGCTGCCCAGTTCGCGGATGCTCAGGGTGCGACTGCCGTCACTACGAATCAGGCCCATGGAGGAGGGATCGAGACTCTCATCGAGCAAGCCGCGCAAGGCCCGAACGCGCGCCGGTTGCGCAGTGACTTCCTGGCCGGCGGCCAGTTCGTCGAGCATATTGATCAGCGCTTCATGGGCACTTTGCGCCTCGTGGAAAAACCTGTCGCTGACCGCCAGGCTGCTTTCTTCCACCGCGCCATAGAGGTCGAGCAAGGCCTCGCAGAGTTCATCCACCGGATGCAGATCGGCCAAGTGCGCGCCTTCGCCGAGGGTGGTCAATTCGTCCAGCAGCGCGCTGAGTTCCTGCCGCTCGCCGGGATGCTGCTGCCAGCGCTGCAACAGGCTTTCGGCGTCCAGCAGGATGTCCATGCCCTGGGCGAGAAAATTGTTGATCAGTTGCGGGTCGCGCTTGATGCGCAGTCCCGTGTTGGACGCGCTCAAGAGGCTGTGCAGACGCTCGGTCAGCACTGTGTGGGTTCGCTCGATCAACGAGTGGGCGTCGGGAATTTCGGCCAGCGGATCGCTCTTGAGTTGTCGCAGCCCAAGACGGAACAGCCCTTCGGCTTCCAGCAGCAATTCGACTTCGTCCAGGTCGAGGGCAATCCGGTGCGCCTTGTACTCTCGGGCCAGTTGATCCAGCGACGCCGCCAGTTCGGCAATCGGCAGCACGCCAGCCATCGAGGCGCTGCCCTTGAGTGTGTGCAAGGCTCGCTGCAACTCGTCGCTGGCCTGAAGCGGCACATGCTCGGCGGCCTGATCGAGGAAGCGATTGAGGCTGCCCAAGTGGGTTTCGGCTTCGTTGCGGAAGATCTCCAGCAACAGTGGATCGAGCGCCGCGACATCCTGCGCGTCCTCATCGGACAACGGCTTGTCACCCTTGGCGAGGGCATGGGCGCGGGCGGCCAGTTGATCGACATCGTTGCGCTGGCGCTGGGCATTGGCGGCGAACTCGGCCACCAGTTCCGGTAGCAGTTTCAGCGCATCGCCCACCAGTTGTTGCACCGCAGGCCCTGGTGCGACGCTGTGTTCAAGCACCCGATTGAGCAGGTTTTCCACCGCCCAGGCCAACTCACCCAGCACCAGCGCACGGACCATCCGGCCACTGCCTTTGAGGGTGTGGAAGGCGCGGCGCAATTCAACCAAGGCTGATGTGTTGTCGGGGTTGGCCGACCAGCGTGGCAGGTACTCCTCGAGGATTTCCAGCACCTCGTCAGTCTCTTCAAGGAAGACTTCCAGCAGTTCATTGTCCACCGGCTCTTCACTGGCGGGCGGCGGCAACAGGCTGCCCGGCGTGGTCAGCGCTGGTGGGTTGACCGACGACACCGGGCTGGCCAGCACATCGGCCAGGGACTGAACGGTTTCGGGGTCGTCCAGTTCCTGCATGTCCTGCATGACCAAGGCTTCACTGGGGCTGAGCACATCCTTGAGCATCGGCACCCGCTGTTCGCTGGGGAAGAAGCCGAGTGAGGCCAGGCCTTTTTCCGCGACATCGAGCAGGTGTTCCCCCGGTGCTTCGGGGTCGTCGCCGAGGCGCTCCAGGTAATACTCGATGCTGGTGATGACGTCGGCCAGGCTGTCCAGTTGCTGCCAGCCGGGCTGGCCCGGGTCCACCAGCAGATGCTCGCGGATGAAGCCATTGCAGGTCTCGACCAGGCTCGCCGCGCGGGCCAATGGAATCATCGCCAGCGCGCCGCGCACTTGGGTCAGCAATGCCGGCAAGGGCTGCAAATGCTGGCGGTCCCAGTCGGCGTCGATGTAATCGACGATCATGTCCTTGGCCTGTTGCAGGCAAATGCGCGCTTCCTTGATCACGATCTGATGGATCTGCGTCAGATCGGTGGTCGGCAGACGGCTGTCTTCCTGGCTTTCCGGCTCCACGGTGCCAACCATGCCGGCCAGGGTCGCTTCCACGTAAAGCAAGGCTCCGGCGACGTCCATGAGAGTCGCGTCGTTGGGTTCGCGCTGGCCCTGGGCGAGGCTCAGCACCACCGCCAATTGATCGATGATGACCTTGCGCGGCTGGCCGAAACCGAGCACCGCCAAGGTGTCGGCAATTTGCCGCAAGGGCGCCAGCAGGCTTTCGAGGTCCGAGGTGTGCTGGCGGTCGCTGCGCACGAACAAGTCCAGGCGCTCCTTGACCCGCACCAGCTCTTCGCACAGCGCCGACAATACCGAGCGCATGGCGTCGCGGTCAGGGCCGGCCAGCCGTGCCCGTTCTTCATCGACCATCGCGCCGTCGGGTAGCGCGTCGTCAAGTGAGTAGCGATCTTTCATGGTCAGCATCTGCCCGGTGGGGTGTTCGGCCTTGGCAATATAGAACAACAAACTCTTGAGCAGCTCCGGCGGTGCCGGTTGATTGATGCCGGGCATGCCCTGTTCGAGCAGACGCTTGAGCTCTTTGTCGGCGTCCTTGAACAGGCTGCGCAACGCCGGGCTGTTGGCTATCGAGCCATTGCGCATACCTTCGACCAGTGCCGAAGCGACTTGCCATAACGGGCTCAGGGGCGCATTGCCGCACAACGCTTCGAGGCGCGCAAACACCCTGGCCAGATAACCGAAGTGGGTTTCGCTATCCTGCTCGCGCAGCAAGCCGACCAGCGCCATTTGCAACATCTGCCGCAATTTGCGCAGCACATTCGGCAAGTCGGATGGCTCCAGCAGCGCCACGGCCTCTGGGCTCAGGGGTGACAGCTCCGGCAGTTGCGGGCTGAACAAACTGGTTTCCGACAACAAGCTTTCGCCGCGAGCGCTACGCAGGTCGTTGATCAAAGGCAACACGACTAAAGGCAAATCACGACGGGCGCCTTGCACCCGGTCGAGGTAAGTCGGCAATTGCCCCAAGGCGTGCAGCAATAGATGGATCGCCTCGTCGCGATGGCTGATGCGGTTTTGCTGCAAGGCGCTGGTCAGCTGCTCGATTTCTTCGGCGAGCAGGGCCGCGCCGTAGAACTCGACCATCTGCAAACTACCGTGAACCTGATGGACACCGGCCAGACACTCGCTCAGCGTGTGCGTCGCCTGTGGATCGTCGATCAGGGTTTCGATCGCCTGATGAGCCTGTTTCAGCGTTTCGGCAATCTCGCCTTTGACCCATTCGAGGGCCACATAGTCGTGCCGATCACCCATAACCACTCCAATCAAGATGCATCCGCCCTGGGGCGGTTCAAGCGTTGTCCGCAGATCTGGCCGGCAAAGTGAAACCGGACACCGAACGTCGCAGCTGGCTGGCCATTTTCGCCAGGTTGCCAATGCTCTCGGCAGTGGCGGTGGAACCCGACGAGGTCTGCGTAGTGATTTGCTGGATCACGTTCATCGTCAGGGAAATCTGGCCGGCCGACGAAGTCTGTTGCTGCGCGGCGTTGGAAATACTCTGGATCAATGCCGCGAGGGTCTTCGATACACCTTCGATTTCTTCCAGGGCCACTCCGGCATCCTGCGCCAGACGCGCGCCGCGCACCACTTCGGTGGTGGTCTGCTCCATGGAAATCACCGCTTCGTTGGTGTCGGTCTGAATCGCCCGCACCAGTGTTTCGATCTGCCGGGTCGCCGCGGACGAACGCTCGGCCAGACGCTGCACTTCGTCGGCCACCACCGCAAAACCGCGCCCGGCGTCACCGGCCATGGACGCCTGAATCGCCGCGTTGAGGGCGAGGATATTGGTCTGATCGGCAATGTCATCGATCAGGCTGACAATGTCGCCGATTTCCTGAGAAGACTCTCCCAGCCGTTTGATGCGCTTGGCGGTGTCCTGAATCTGCTCGCGAATATTGTCCATGCCATGAATGGTGTTGTGCACCACTTCATTGCCCTTGTTGGCGATCTCCACCGAGCGCTCGGCCACCGCGGAGGATTCGGCAGCGTTGGCCGAGACCTGATCGATGGACTGGGCCATGTCGTTGATCGCCGTGGAGGCTTCGGAAATCTGCTGGGCCTGATGCTCCGAGGCCTGGGCCAGGTGCATGGCGGTGGCCTGGGTTTCCTGCACGGCGGCGGCGACCTGGCCAGCGGTGAGGTTGATGGTCGCCACCAGATCGCGCAGTTGGTCGACGGAATAGTTGATCGAGTCCGCAATGGTGCCGGTGAAGTCTTCGGTCACCGAGGCGGTCACGGTCAGGTCGCCGTCGGCGAGGTCTTCGATTTCGTCCAGCAAACGCATGATCGCGTTCTGGTTGCGCTCATTCTTCTCGGCGGTTTCACGCAGCTGACGGTTGGTTTCACGCACCATCACCAAGCCGATGAGGATGATCGACATCAACGCGAGCAGGCCCAGCACATAGCCGCCGATGGTATCGGTGTTGCGTCCGCCGGCGAGGTTTTCGAACCGACTGGCCAGGTGCGAGGCTTCATCGAGCAGGGTTTGCGACAAGGTAAAGATGTTGGTGGCCGATTCGCGGACCTTGAACAGCTGCGGCGAGGTTTCGAGGATTTCGTCCACGGAACCCGAAACGAATTCGAACAGTTCGGAAATCTCGGTCAACCGGGCGCGCGCATCGCGGTCTTCGACCTGGCTGATTTTCAGTGCCGCATTGCCTTGAAGCATGCCGTTGAGCACCAGGCCAAAACGCGCCGCGTCGCGACCGAAGGCGTCGGCTGCCTGCTGCGAGCTTTCGTCGCCGGACAGCACAGTGTTCACCGCACCAAGAATCCGCTCGGCCAGCAGAGACTGACGCTGGGCCATCGCCACCTGAGCGGCCGGGGCGCCGCGTTGCAGCAGGGTTTCGACGACCTTTTCATACTCAATCTGCAACTGCGGCACGGTTTCGCCCAGGGTCGCAGCCACTTGATGCAAGGACAGCACGGTCTGTTCGCTGGAGAGGATGGCGTCGGTGTTTTTCAGCAGACGCTCCCAATCCAGCTGCACGGCGCGCATTTCCGGGCGCACGGTGGACGGTGCCGGCGGCAGGCCGGTGGAAGGATCGCCTTTCTTCAGGTAGCCCCAACGCTGGGCGAAGTCGTTGCGCGCATCGCTGAGCAATTTGAACGCCGCGGCCTTGCCGGCGGCGGCTTCAGTGGCGTTCTTGGCGATGCGTTGAGACAGCACGCGCAGCTCACCGGCGTGGCCGATGTACTGCTTGTCGTAATTCGCCTGGGTGTTGAGGTACGCGAAGTTGGCGAACAGCAGCATGATGAAGACGATCAACGCGATGAACAGCGCGATGATCTGCGACCGACTGCGCGACCCTTCTGGCTTGCCTGATTTTGCTTTTATCATCGGTCCTCGCCTGTTAACCACACCTGTGAACCTTGCCGAAGAACCTGTGGGAGCGGGCTTGCTCGCGAAGGCGATGGGTCAGTCAGCATCAATGTTGAATGAATGACCGCTTTCGCGAGCAAGCCCGCTCCCACATTGAATCGGCGTCGCGCCGGTTATGCGGCGACGTTCATGAATCCTTGCGACTGCGCCAACGCAAACGGGCTGAACACCTGCCACTTCTGCTCACGCTGAAACCGGCCTTTGACGAACGCCGACATCGGCCCTTGCAAGTCATCGGTCGGCACCGGCTCCAGACTGTCCTGGGCAAAGTGCTGCAAGCCGAAGACCTCATCGACCATCAACCCTGCAAACACTTCCTTGTGCTCCACCACCAATATCCGCCGTTGCTTGCGCAAGGCCGGCAGTTCATGGCCGGACTCATAACCATAAAAAAAGCCCTGCAAATCCATGATCGGCAGCAGGCGCCCGCGCAGGTTAGCCACGCCTTTGACCCAGGGCTTGACCCCCGGCAATTGCGTAACCCGCGGTTCGTGCAGGACTTCGCTGACTTCGCCCATGGGTGCGACGTACCAATGCTCGCCCAAGCGAAAACCGATGCCACTCCAGCTGTCCTGTCGGGTCGGCTGGGATGGCAGGTCCGCCGCCAGCAGACGACAGCGCTGGTCAATCTGCAGCAGCAGTTCGAAAGCCGTCAGCGACTCGGTCATGACCGGACGATCAACCGGCCAGCACGTTGTTCAGGGTCTTGATCAGGGTCTCTTCATCGACCGGTTTGGTCAGGTAGTCCTTGGCGCCCTGGCGCGTGCCCCAGACTTTGTCGGTTTCCTGATCCTTGGTGGTGATGATAATCACCGGAATGTGCCCGGTTTCCGGGTCTTTGGTCAGCTGACGGGTCGCCTGGAAACCATTGAGGCCGGGCATGACGATGTCCATCAGCACCGCGTCGGGTTTTTCCTGACGGGCCAGGGCCACGCCGTCGGCGCCGTTTTCGGCTTTCAACACCTCATGACCGTGCTTTTCGAGCATGCCGGTCAGTTTGTACATTTCGGTCGGCGAGTCATCGACGATCAGAATACGTGCCATGGTCTTCCCCATTCTTGTCGACACCAGGCCCCATGGCCGAGCGTCACTGTGCGTGTCCTACTGCGGCGAAACGGCGGCGAAGCCCGGTACATGGGCCTTGATCGCGTTCAGCAGTTCTTCCTTGCTGAAGGGTTTGGTCAAAAACTGGTCGGAACCGACGATCCGCCCCTTGGCCTTGTCGAACAACCCGTCTTTGGACGACAGCATAATCACTGGCGTGGACTTGAACGCACTGTTGTTCTTGATTAAAGCGCAGGTCTGATAGCCATCCAGACGCGGCATCATGATGTCGACAAAGATGATGCCAGGGTGATTGTCGGCAATCTTGGCCAGGGCATCGAAACCATCGACTGCGGTGATGACTTCACAGCCCACGTTTTTCAACAGCGTTTCGGCGGTGCGACGAATCGTTTTCGAATCATCGATCACCATGACCTTCAAGGCGCTGGAATGCTGTTCCATAGTGGCTCTACCGTCGCCTTTGTGAATCAATTTGTCCGTTTGCCACTTACCGTTGGCTCGAAACCCTTGATACTTAAGGGCCAACACGGCATGGCAGCCTTTTTAGCACAGTCTCCCCATCCAATCTATCCGGCGACCCTGGCGGTGGTTTTTCCTTGACCGGAAACACACTCAGCGCCACTCTGACGCCACTTTTTCACAACACTTTCCACCCCAATTTCGAGGAAAAACCCATGAGCGTTCGCGTCGGGATTGTCATGGATCCTATTGCCAGCATCTCCTATAAAAAGGATAGCTCGCTGGCCATGCTGCTGGCCGCGCAAAAGCGCGGCTGGGAACTGTTCTATATGGAACAGCGCGATTTGTATCAGGCCGAAGGCGAGGCTCGCGGGCGGATGCGTCCGCTGAAGGTGTTCGCCAACCCGGAAAAATGGTTTGAGCTGGGCGCCGAAAGCGATGCGCTGCTGAGCGATCTGGATGTGATCCTGATGCGCAAGGATCCGCCGTTCGACATGGAATTCGTCTATTCCACGTATTTGCTGGAACAAGCGGAAAATGCCGGCGTGTTGGTGGTCAACAAGCCGCAAAGCCTGCGTGACTGCAACGAGAAACTGTTCGCCACGCTGTTCCCGCAGTGCACGCCGCCGACCATCGTCAGCCGTCGTCCGGACGTGTTGCGTGAATTCGCCGACCATCACGGTGACGTGATCCTCAAGCCGCTGGACGGCATGGGCGGTTCGTCGATCTTCCGTCACACCGCTGGTCATCCGAACCTGTCGGTGATTCTCGAAACCCTGACCTTGCATGGTCGGCAGCAGATCATGATCCAGGGTTACCTGCCGGCGATCGTCGATGGCGACAAACGCATCCTGATGATCGACGGCGAGCCGGTGGATTACTGCCTGGCACGAATTCCCGCGCTCGGTGAAACCCGTGGCAACCTCGCCGCCGGTGGCCGTGGCGAAGCCCGACCGCTGACCGAGAAAGATCGCTGGATCGCCGCACAAGTCGGCCCGACCCTGCGCGAGAAAGGCCTGCTGTTCGTCGGTCTGGATGTGATCGGTGAGCATCTGACCGAAATCAATGTCACCAGCCCGACCTGCATTCGCGAGATCGATAACGCGTTCGGTACCGACATCGGTGGCCTGCTGATGGATGCCATCGATCAGAAGCTCAAGGCTCGTTGATAAGCCAAACCAACATTGCGTTATCATGCCCGGCCCGTGAAAACGCGATGTTGGTTTCCTTGTTATGACACTCCCAGCCGACCTGCCCGCTGAACTCGCCCATCGTGGCGTGCGCCCGGCCGATCGCCTCGGCTTTACCCTGTTTCTCGCGGCGCTGATTCACCTGGCCTTGCTGTTGGGCGTCGGGTTCACCATGGTCGAACCCCAGCAAATCAGCAAAACCCTGGAAATCACCCTCGCCACTTTCAAAAGCGAAAAGAAGCCTGCGAAAGCTGATTTTCTCGCCCAGGAAAATCAGGAAGGCAGCGGCACCCTGGAGAAAAAGGCGATTCCCAAGACCACCGAGGTCGCGCCCTTCCAGGACAACAAGGTGCAGCCAGTTACTCCACCGCCGGCGGCCAAACCTCAAGTGCAGGAAGCCGCGCCCAAGGCATCTGTGACCACCGTCGCGCCGAAGCCGAAAAAAGCCGCCAGCAAGACTGAAGAACCCAAGCCCCTGACCAAACCCCAAGTGGCGGCACCGACGTTCGACAGCGCGCAGCTGTCCAGTGACATCGCCAGCCTGGAAGCGGAATTGGCCAATGAACAACAGCTGTATGCCAAGCGCCCACGCATCCACCGTTTGAGCGCCGCTTCGACCATGCGCGACAAGGGTGCCTGGTACAAAGATGAATGGCGCAAGAAGGTCGAGCGCATCGGCAACCTCAACTACCCCGACGAAGCACGGCGCAAACAGATTTATGGCAATTTGCGACTGATGGTCTCGATCAATCGCGACGGCTCATTGTATGAAGTGCTGGTGCTGGAATCGTCCGGCCAGCCGCTGCTGGACCAGGCGGCGCAGCGCATCGTGAGGCTGGCGGCGCCTTTTGCACCGTTTACCGGGGATCTGTCGGACATCGATCGGCTGGAAATCATCCGTACCTGGAAGTTTGCGCGTGGGGACAGACTCTCCAGTAACTGACCACCACAAAACCCCTGTGGGAGCGGGCTTGCTCGCGAAGGCGTCGGGGCAGTCGACATCAATGTTGAATGTACCGCCCTCTTCGCGAGCAAGCCCGCTCCCACATTTGGTCTGTGCCGACTGCCAAATTGCGGCATCCCCGGCTTGTCAGTTCGCCCCTCCAACGCCACACTAGCGCTCATGAAGAACGTCAGCCCCAGCTACCTCAAGCATCACTTCCTGATCGCCATGCCTCATATGGCCGACCCGAACTTTGCGCACACCTTGACCTACATCGTCGAGCACACGGCCAATGGTGCCATGGGGCTGGTGGTCAACCGGCCGCAGGACCTGAACCTGGCCGATATCCTCGAGCAATTGCGCCCCGATATCGAGCCGCCGGTCCTCTGCCAGCACGTGCCGATCTTTATTGGCGGCCCGGTACAAACCGATCGCGGTTTTGTCCTGCACCCGTCGGGGAAAACCTATCAGGCGACCGTTGATCTGGACGGCGAGTTATCGCTGTCGACCTCGCAGGACGTGCTGTTCGCCATCGCCGACGGCGTCGGCCCCGCGAAAAGCCTGATCACCCTCGGCTACGCCGGTTGGGAAGCCGGTCAATTGGAAGCCGAACTGGCTGACAACGCCTGGCTGACTTGCCCGTTCCACGCCGACATCCTGTTCAACACCAGCAGCGAATTGCGCCTTGAAGCGGCGGCCAGACATCTGGGTATCAATCTCAGTTTGCTCACCAGCCAGGCGGGGCACGCCTGATGGCCCTGCGGCTGATTTTGGGTTTCGACTACGGCACCAAACAGATCGGCGTTGCGGTCGGTCAGGTGATTACCGGCCAGGCCCGCGAGCTGTGCACCTTGAAGGCACAAAACGGCATTCCCGACTGGAATCAGGTCGAAGCCCTGATTAAAGAGTGGAAACCCGACGCTGTGGTGGTCGGTCTGCCGCTGAACATGGATGGCACGCCGAGCGACATGTGCCTGCGGGCAGAGAAGTTCGCCCGGCGCCTGAACGGCCGCTACAACCTGCCCTTTTATACGCACGACGAGCGCCTGACCACCTTCGAGGCCAAGGGCGAACGTCTGGTCCGGGGCGGCCAGAAAGGCAGTTACCGCGACAACCCGGTCGATGCCATCGCCGCCGCGCTACTGTTGCAAGGCTGGCTCGACGAAAACACCGCGCTGTTCGAATCCTGAGCGTACCTAATTCTGAAGAGCCGCTGCGGCGTCTCCCTTAGCTACAACCCCAGCCACCACTCAAGCAGCATCCGGCTGGGGACAAAGAAGGAGCAAACCATGAGCCTGCCCAATCCCGCCGAACTGATCAGCCAGATGGCGATCCGTCTAGACACCTATCTGGCCAAACGGGGCATCAGCGAACCGCGCTACATCGGCATTCGGACCGGTGGCGTCTGGGTAGCGCAGGCGTTGCTCGATGAACTGGGCAGCGATTCGCCCTTGGGCACCCTGGATGTTTCGTTCTACCGCGATGATTTCAGCCAGAACGGCCTGCACCCTCAAGTACGCCCTTCGGCACTGCCGTTCGAGATCGAAGGCCAGCATCTGGTGCTGATCGATGACGTGTTGATGAGCGGTCGGACCATCCGCGCCGCGATGAACGAACTCTTCGACTACGGTCGCCCGGCCAGTGTGACGCTGGTATGCCTGCTGGACCTGGACGCCGGTGAACTGCCGATCCGCCCGAACGTGGTTGGCGCGACTCTGTCGCTGGCAGCCCATGAGCGCGTGAAGCTGTCCGGCCCGGAACTCAAGCTCGAACTTCAAGACCTCGCCCTTTAATTCGCCCTATTGAGAGTCCCCCTCGCGATGACGCCTCTAGAAACCAAGCGCCCGCTGCAGCTCAATGATCAGGGCCAGCTGCGCCACTTCCTCTCGCTCGACGGTTTGCGCCGCGAGCTGCTGACGGAAATCCTCGACACCGCCGACTCGTTCCTCGAAGTGGGTGCCCGGGCGGTGAAGAAAGTTCCGTTGCTGCGCGGCAAGACCGTGTGCAACGTGTTCTTCGAGAACTCCACCCGTACCCGCACTACCTTCGAACTGGCGGCCCAGCGGCTGTCGGCCGACGTGATCACCCTGAACGTATCCACGTCGTCGGCGAGCAAGGGCGAAACCCTGCTCGATACCCTGCGCAACCTGGAAGCCATGGCCGCCGACATGTTCGTCGTGCGTCACGGTGATTCCGGCGCGGCGCACTTCATCGCCGAACATGTCTGCCCGCAAGTGGCGATCATCAACGGCGGCGACGGCCGTCACGCCCACCCGACCCAGGGCATGCTCGACATGCTCACCATCCGTCGGCACAAGGGCGGCTTCGAGAATCTCTCGGTAGCTATCGTCGGCGACATCCTGCACTCGCGGGTTGCACGCTCGAACATGCTGGCGCTGAAAACCCTCGGCTGCCCGGACATCCGCGTAATCGCGCCGAAAACCCTGCTGCCGATCGGCATCGAGCAATATGGCGTGAAGGTCTACACCGACATGACCGAAGGCCTGAAAGACGTCGATGTGGTGATCATGCTGCGCTTGCAGCGTGAGCGCATGACCGGCGGCCTGCTGCCAAGCGAAGGCGAGTTCTATCGCCTGTTCGGCCTGACCACCGCGCGTCTGGCCGGAGCCAAACCGGATTGCATCGTCATGCACCCGGGGCCGATCAACCGTGGGGTGGAAATTGAGTCGGCGGTGGCCGACGGTCCGCACTCGGTGATCCTCAACCAGGTGACCTACGGCATCGCGATTCGTATGGCCGTGCTGTCCATGGCCATGAGCGGGCAAACAGCCCAGCGCCAATTCGAGCAGGAGAACGCCCAGTGAAGCTCAGCATTCTCGGCGCACGCGTTATCGATCCGGCCAGCGGTCTGGATCAAGTGACTGATATCCACGTTGAAGCCTGCAAGATCGTCGCCCTCGGCGCCGCTCCAGCGGGTTTCGTTGCAGTAGACACCATTGACGCCAAAGGTCTGGTTGCCGCCCCCGGGCTGGTTGACCTGAACGTCGCCCTGCGCGAGCCGGGTTATAGCCGTAAAGGCTCGATCGCCAGCGAAACCCGCGCAGCTGCTGCCGGTGGCGTGACCAGCCTGTGCTGCCCACCGAAAACCAAACCGGTGCTGGACACCTCGGCCGTGGCCGAACTGATCCTCGACCGCGCCCGCGAAGCCGGCAATACCAAAGTCTTCCCGATCGGCGCTCTGAGCAAAGGTCTGGATGGCGAACAGCTGGCCGAACTGGTCGCCTTGCGCGATGCCGGCTGCGTGGCTTTCGGCAATGGTCTGGAGAGCTTTCGCAACACTCGCACCCTGTGCCGGGCGCTGGAATACGCGGCGACGTTCGACCTGACGGTGATTTTCAACTCGCAGGACCATGATCTGGCCGAAGGCGGCCTGGCTCACGAAGGCCCGACTGCGAGTTTCCTCGGTTTGCCGGGCATTCCGGAAACCGCCGAAACCGTGGCCCTGGCCCGGGATCTGCTGCTGGTCGAGCAAAGCGGTGTGCGTGCGCACTTCAGCCAGCTCACCAGCGCCCGCGGTGTGGCGCTGATCGCCCAGGCCCAGGCCCGTGGCTTGAAGGTCACGGCGGACGTGGCGTTGTATCAGCTGATCCTCACCGACGAAGCACTGATCGATTTCAGCAGCCTCTATCACGTCCAGCCGCCGCTGCGCACCCGCGCGGACCGCGACGGCCTGCGGGCAGCGGTGAAGTCTGGGGTGGTCTCGGCCATCTCCAGCCATCACCAGCCCCATGAACGTGATGCCAAACTGGCGCCGTTCGGCGCGACCGAGCCGGGCATCAGCAGTGTTGAATTGCTGCTGCCGCTGGCGATGACCTTGGTGGAAGACGGTTTGCTCGACTTACCGACGCTGCTCGCACGCTTGGGCGCCGGTCCTGCCGAGGCGTTGCGCCTGCCGGCGGGCAAGCTGGCGGTGGGTGGGCCTGCAGATATCGTACTGTTCGACCCTGCGGCCTCGACCGTGGCCGGTGAAACCTGGCTGTCCAAGGGCGAAAACTGCCCGTTCATTGGTCACAGCCTGCCGGGTCTGGTGCGTTACACCCTGGTGGATGGGCGGATCAGCCACCAAGCGTAAGCGCAATCTGATCGTTCCCACGCAGAGCGTGGGAACGATCATCATTAATCAGCGGTTCTGCGCATTGCGAACCGACACCTGATCATTCAACGTCCAGAAGTCATACAACACCCCCAGAAAGAACAACCCGCCCGTCACCAGGTACAGCAAGCCGCTGATCCACTTCCCCTGATACATCCGGTGCACACCAAAGATTCCCAGAAACGTCAGGAGAATCCACGCCACGTTGTATTCGATGGGTCCGGCGGTAAAGCGCAGGTCCGCTTCACGATCCATGGCCGGGATCAGAAACAGGTCAATCAGCCAGCCAATGCCCAGCAAACCGAAAGTGAAAAACCAGATCGTCCCGGTCACCGGTTTGCCGTAATAGAAACGATGAGCCCCGGTAAAACCGAAAATCCACAGTAGATAACCGATCACTTTGCTATGGGTGTCTTGCTGTGAAACGGGATGTCGATAGGTGTTCATGGATGACCTCGATTCACGCGATAGAGAAATATTCTTGAATTTCTTGTGACTTTTTTACCAATGACCGACATACGGCAAATATGAGCTGCATCCCCTTCAAACCCTTATGCTCACGGACTTCTGTCCGACAATCACGTCAATTTTCTGCTTATTTGGTTCCGTTGCCAGCAAAGTGAATCGACCAACGGCCACGGGAGGGGGAAAAAAGCTGTTATAAAGTTGCGCGTTCACTATCTACGAGCCTTGCTGATGCGTTCATTTTTCAAGACCTGGCTAACCATTTGCCTATTATTGCCTCTGGCCGCCCACGCCACCAACCGTGAGCAACGTCTTCCTAACGTTAATGGTTTCACCCCGAAATCTCATGTTTCTGCTCCTTCAAGCAAAAACAAACAGACTGTAAAACGCTCTCCTCAATTGAGCGGCGCCAACCGCAATCTGGTGCCGCCAATGGCCACCAAGGAAAGCAGCAACGTATTGAGCCGTGCGGTAAACGTGCTCGGTACGCCTTATCGTTGGGGTGGCAGCAGCCCAAGTAAAGGGTTCGATTGCAGCGGCCTGGTGAAATACGCGTTCAATGACGCCACGTTTGACCTGCCTCGTACCTCTAATGCCATGGCCAGCGGTCATGGCGAGAAAGTCGATCGCAACGATCTGAAGCCAGGCGACCTGATTTTCTTCAAACTCAAGAGCCGCCGGGTCAATCATGTTGCCATCTACCTGGGTAACGACCGCTTCATCCACGCTCCACGCCGTGGCAAGTCGGTGAGCATCGACACCCTGAAGAAACCGTACTGGGAAAGCCACTACGTAGTTGCCAAGCGGGTTCTGCCCAAAGAACAGAATGCTTTGCGGGTTGTTCAGCGTTGATCCGACACTGATCGTTCCCACGCTCTGCGTGGGAATGCAGCCCGGGACGCTCCGCGTCCCCTGCCAAAGCGGACGCGGAGCGTCCATTGAGGCATTCCCACGCAGAGCGTGGGAACGATCAAACTCCCCCTCAGAAATTATCCGGCGACCGCGCCTTCTCCCGCGCATGTTCGCGGCTGATCACGCCCTTGGTCACCAACTCCTTCAAGCACATATCCAGCGTCTGCATCCCCAGCGACCCTCCGGTCTGAATCGACGAGTACATCTGCGCCACCTTGTCTTCGCGGATCAGGTTACGGATCGCCGAAGTGCCGATCATGATTTCGTGGGCGGCAATCCGCCCGCCGCCGATTTTCTTGATCAATGTCTGGGACACCACCGCCAGCAATGATTCAGAGAGCATCGAACGCACCATCGATTTCTCGTCGCCCGGAAACACGTCCACGACTCGGTCGATGGTTTTCGCCGCCGATGTGGTGTGCAACGTGCCAAACACCAGATGGCCGGTCTCAGCGGCGGTCAACGCCAGCCGGATGGTCTCCAGATCACGCATTTCCCCCACCAGAATCACGTCCGGGTCTTCGCGCAGGGCCGAACGCAGGGCCGTGGCGAAGCTGCGGGTATCACGATGGACTTCGCGCTGATTGATCAGGCATTTGCGCGATTCGTGGACGAACTCGATCGGGTCTTCGATGGTGAGGATGTGATGATGGCGATGGTTGTTCAGGTAATCGATCATCGCCGCCAGTGTGGTGGATTTACCGGAGCCGGTTGGGCCAGTCACCAGCACCAGACCCCGGGGCGCTTCGGTAATCTTGCGAAACACTTCCCCCATGCCCAGGTCGTCCATGCTCAGAACCTTGGACGGGATGGTCCGAAATACCGCGCCAGCACCACGGTTCTGGTTGAAGGCATTGACCCGAAAACGCGCCACGCCAGGCACTTCGAAGGAAAAATCGGTTTCAAGATGCTTCTCGAAGTCCACCCGCTGGAGGTCGTTCATGATGTCGTAGATCAGATCATGCACTTCCTTGTGGTCCAGAGCCGGCAGGTTGATGCGTCGCACATCGCCGTCGACACGGATCATCGGTGGCAGGCCGGCGGACAGGTGCAGGTCGGACGCGCCTTGTTTGGCGCTGAAAGCCAGCAGCTCAGTGATATCCATAGCGCTCCTCAATTCCAGTAGAATGCCGCGAACCTCAGACCCGCTGGCGCCTCTTGAATGTCCACGATAGCAGACAACATCCTTCAGGTTAGTTCGCGTATCCAGGCTGCGACCGAAGCCGCCCACCGCGACCAAGGCAGCGTGCAACTGCTGGCCGTGAGCAAGACCAAGCCCGCCGAGGCCTTGCGTGAAGCCTATGCAGCCGGAATCCGCGACTTTGGTGAAAACTACCTGCAGGAAGCCCTGAGCAAACAGCTCGAATTGGCCGACCTGCCCTTGATCTGGCACTTTATCGGCCCCATTCAATCGAACAAGACTCGTGCTATCGCCGAGCATTTCGACTGGGTGCATTCCGTGGATCGCTTGAAAATCGCACAACGCCTGTCCGAACAACGCCCTGCCGATTTGCCGCCATTGAACATCTGCATCCAGGTCAACGTCAGTGGTGAAGCCAGCAAGTCCGGCTGCACCCCGGCCGACCTGCCCGCCCTGGCCAATGCCATCAGCGCTCTGCCGCGCTTGAAATTGCGCGGGCTGATGGCGATTCCCGAGCCGACTGAAGATCGCGCCGCCCAGGATGCAGCCTTTGCTGCCGTACAGAGCCTGCAAGCCAGCCTGAACCTGCCACTCGACACACTTTCCATGGGCATGAGCCACGACCTCGAGTCGGCCATTGCTATGGGCGCCACTTGGGTTCGTATCGGTACGGCTCTATTTGGTGCCCGCGACTACCCCCAGCCTTGAAACAATGGCTGACACCACTCTTTATAAGGACCTGACATGAGCAAGACTCGTATTGCCTTTATCGGTGCCGGCAACATGGCCGCCAGCCTGATCGGCGGCCTGCGCGCCAAAGGTCTGGACGCCGCGCAGATCCGCGCCAGCGATCCGGGTGAAGAAACCCGTGCCCGCGTGAGCGCCGAACACGGCATCGAAATGTTTGCCGACAACGCCCAAGCCATTGAGGGCGTGGACGTGATCGTGCTGGCGGTCAAACCCCAGGCGATGAAAACCGTTTGTGAAGCCATTCGCCCAAGCCTCAAGCCCAATCAACTGGTGGTCTCGATTGCGGCCGGCATCACCTGCGCCAGCATGAACAACTGGCTTGGCGCCCAGCCTATCGTGCGCTGCATGCCCAACACCCCGGCGCTGCTGCGTCAGGGCGTGAGCGGTTTATTCGCCACCGGCGAAGTGAGCGCCGCACAACGCCAGCAAGCGGAAGAACTGCTGTCGGCGGTGGGCATTGCCCTGTGGCTGGACGAAGAGCAGCAACTGGACGCGGTGACCGCCGTTTCCGGCTCGGGCCCGGCGTATTTCTTCCTGCTGATCGAAGCCATGACCGCCGCTGGCGTGAAGCTCGGCCTGCCAGCGGACATCGCCGCACAACTGACCGTGCAAACCGCGTTGGGCGCAGCACATATGGCGGTCGCCAGTGATGTCGACGCGGCAGAATTGCGTCGCCGCGTGACCTCGCCTGCGGGCACCACCGAAGCGGCGATCAAGTCATTCCAGGCCGACGGCTTCGAAGCCCTGGTCGAAAAAGCACTCGGCGCCGCTGCGCACCGCTCGGCCGAAATGGCCGAGCAACTGGGTCGTTAATCAGCTCTTACAAAGGAATTCAACGATGCTCGGACTCAATGACGCTGCCATTTTCATCATCAAGACCTTGGGCAGCCTGTACCTGCTGATCGTGCTGTTGCGCTTCATTCTTCAATTGGTTCGGGCGAATTTTTACAACCCGCTCTGCCAATTCATCGTGAAAGCCACTCAACCGCTGCTCAAGCCCTTGCGCCGGGTCATCCCGAGCATGTTCGGCCTGGACATGTCATCACTGGTACTGGCGCTGATCGTGCAGATGGTGCTGATAGCCGTCATCCTGCTACTCAAAGGCTTCGAGGTCGATTGGCTGCTTTTGGTGCCTTGGGCACTGATCGCCATCTTCTCGCTGTTTTTGAGTGTGCTGTTCTACGCGATGATCATCAGTGTGATTCTGTCCTGGGTCGCCCCGGGCAGTCACAATCCGGGCGCAGAACTGGTCGCTCAGATAACCGAACCGGTACTCGCCCCGTTCCGCCGTATCGTGCCAAACCTGGGCGGCCTCGACATCTCGCCGATCTTCGCGTTTATCGCGATCCAGCTGGTGCAAAGCTGGCTGATCCCACGCCTTGCGTACTATGCCCTCATGCCTCAGGGACTGCTCGGGCTGATCTGATGAGCTACTTTCGCTGGGACGGTGATGATCTGATTCTGGAATGTCACCTGCAACCGGCGGCCCGCAGCGATGATTTCTGCGGGCTGCATGGCGATCGATTAAAGATTCGCCTGACCGCCCCGCCCGTTGAAGGCAAGGCCAATGCGTATCTGATGGCGTTTCTGGCCAAGGCGTTCGGGGTTTCCAAGAGTCAGGTGAGCTTGATCAGCGGAGAGCTGAACCGGCAGAAGCGGGTGCGGATCTGTTCGCCGAAGAAGCTGCCGGAATTGCCAGATCTGGTGCGCCCGGCAGGCTGACCGTTGATCGTTCCCACGCTCCGCGTGGGAATGCAGCCCGGGACGCTCCGCGTCCCCACCGAAGCGGACGCAGAGCGTCCATTGAGGCATTCCCACGCGGAGCGTGGGAACGATCATAAATCAGGCCCGGCCTTTGCTTGCCGCTAGCCACAGCGGTCTTTAGACTTACGCCTCATTTCAATGAGAGCAGGGTCGATGCCAGCTGCCTTCCCCCCCGATTCTGTTGGTCTGGTGACGCCGCAAGTGGCGCACTTCAGTGAACCCCTGGCCCTGGCCTGCGGCCGTTCGCTGCCCGCCTATGACCTGATCTACGAAACCTATGGCACGCTGAACGCCAAGGCGAGCAACGCCGTGCTGATCTGCCACGCCTTGTCTGGTCACCATCATGCCGCCGGCTTCCACAGCCCCGACGACCGCAAACCCGGTTGGTGGGACAGCTGCATCGGCCCCGGCAAACCGATCGACACCAACAAGTTCTTCGTGGTCAGCCTGAACAACCTCGGCGGTTGCAACGGTTCCACCGGCCCCAGCAGCATCAACCCGGACACCGGCAAGCCGTTCGGCGCCGATTTCCCGGTACTGACCGTAGAAGACTGGGTGCATAGCCAGGCACGCCTCGCCGACCTGCTCGGCATCCGCCAATGGGCGGCGGTGATCGGCGGCAGCCTCGGCGGCATGCAGGCCTTGCAGTGGACAATCACCTACCCGGACCGTGTGCGGCACTGCCTGGCGATTGCCTCGGCACCGAAACTGTCGGCACAGAACATTGCGTTCAACGAAGTTGCACGTCAGGCGATCCTCACCGACCCGGAGTTCCACGGCGGCTCGTTCCAGGAAGCGGGTGTGATCCCCAAGCGCGGGCTGATGCTGGCGCGGATGGTCGGGCACATTACCTACCTGTCCGACGACTCCATGGGCGAAAAATTCGGTCGCGGCCTGAAGAGCGAAAAACTCAACTACGACTTCCACAGCGTCGAGTTCCAGGTCGAAAGCTACCTGCGTTATCAGGGCGAGGAGTTTTCCGGGCGTTTCGACGCCAACACTTATCTGCTGATGACCAAGGCGCTGGACTACTTCGACCCGGCGGCGAACTTCGACGATGACCTGGCGAAAACCTTCGCCGATGCCCAGGCCAGGTTCTGCGTGATCTCTTTCACCACCGACTGGCGCTTCTCCCCTGCCCGCTCGCGGGAACTGGTGGACGCGCTGATGGCGGCCAGGAAAGACGTCTGCTACCTGGAGATCGACGCTCCGCAAGGCCACGACGCCTTCCTGATTCCGATCCCGCGTTACTTGCAGGCCTTCAGCAATTACATGAACCGTATAGCGCTTTGAGGAAGACATGAGAGCCGATCTGGAAATCATCCAGGAATGGATCCCCGCCGGCAGCCGCGTGCTCGACCTCGGTTGCGGTGACGGCGAATTGCTGACCTGGCTGCGCGACCACAAACAGGTCACCGGCTATGGCCTGGAAAACGACCCGGACAACATTGCTGAGTGCGTGGCCAAGGGCATCAACGTCATTGAGCAGGACCTGGACAAGGGCCTGGGCAACTTCGCCAGCAACAGCTTCGACATCGTGGTCATGACCCAGGCCCTGCAAGCCGTGCATTACCCGGACAAGATCCTCGACGAAATGTTGCGGGTCGGTCGCCAGTGCATCATCACCTTCCCCAACTTCGGTCACTGGCGCTGCCGCTGGTACCTGGCGAGCAAGGGCCGGATGCCGGTCTCCGATTTTCTGCCATATACCTGGTACAACACGCCAAACATTCACTTCTGCACCTTTGAAGACTTTGAGGCACTGTGCCGCGAACGCGAAGCCAAGGTCATTGATCGGCTTGCCGTGGATCAACAGCATCGGCACGGGTGGGCCAGTAAGCTATGGCCTAATCTGTTAGGTGAGATCGGCATCTACCGCGTCAGCAGCCCCGGTCTGCCGGACCACAAGGTCGCGGTCTGAATCACGACACTTCGAGGAGAACGATCATGGGTCGTCTAGCGCTGTTTTTACTCACTGCCTGCCTGAGCGTCACCGCCACGGCCGCCGATGTCATCAAGGGCGAGCGCAAGGAAACCTTTGGCGATGTGACGGTGCATTACAACACCTTCAATTCCACTTTCCTGACACCGGATATCGCCAAAGCGGCCGAGCTGAACCGCAGCAAGAATCAGGGCGTGATCAACGTCTCGGTACTCAAGGATGGTAAACCACAGACAGCTCAGGTCAGCGGCTCGGTCAAAGACCTGACCAGCCAAAGCATCCCGCTGAAGTTCAAACAGATCACCGAAACAGGCGCGGTGTACTACATCGCCCAGTTCCCGGTGGATCAGCAGGAAATCCGTACCTTTGACATCAAGGTGCAGACCGGCGACAAAACCAACACCATCAGCTTCCAACAAGAGCTTTTCCCCGGCCAATGATGAATTTCACGCAACTCGTACTGGCCAGCCATAACGCCGGCAAACTCAAGGAACTCCAGGCCATGCTCGGCGAATCGGTGCACTTGCGCTCGATTGGCGAGTTCAGCAGCATCGAGCCTGAAGAAACCGGCCTGTCGTTCGTCGAGAACGCCATTCTCAAGGCCCGCAATGCCTCACGCATTTCCGGCCTGCCGGCCTTGGCCGACGATTCGGGGCTGGCAGTAGATTTCCTCGGCGGTGCACCGGGTATCTATTCGGCCCGTTACGCTGACGGTAAAGGCGATGCGGCGAACAACGCCAAACTGCTCGACGTGTTGAAAGACGTGCCTGAAGCAGAACGCGGTGCGCAGTTCGTCTGCGTATTGGCGCTGGTGCGTCATGCCGACGATCCGTTGCCGATTCTCTGCGAAGGCCTGTGGCACGGGCGCATCCTGACCCAGGCCAGCGGCGAACACGGTTTCGGCTACGATCCGCTGTTCTGGGTGCCGGAGCGTGAATGCTCCAGCGCCGAACTGAGCCCGAGCGACAAGAACCAGATCAGTCACCGCGCCCGTGCAATGGATCTGCTGCGCCAGCGTCTGGGCTTGAAATGACCCGTGAATCATCCGCATCGCCGCTGATCTTCGGCGGCGCCGCACAGTCGCCTCGAGCGGCCCTGCCCGTGCTGCCACCCCTGGCGCTGTACATCCACATCCCGTGGTGTGTACGCAAATGCCCTTATTGCGACTTCAACTCCCACACTGCCAGCCCGGTGCTGCCGGAAGAAGAATATGTCGACGCCTTGCTGGCCGACCTCGATCAAGACCTGCATGCAGTCTATGGCCGTGAGCTGAGTTCGATCTTCTTCGGTGGCGGCACGCCGAGCCTGTTCAGTGCCGAGGCGCTGGGTCGTTTGCTCAAGGGCGTCGAGCAACGTATTCCGTTTGCCAGCGACATCGAAATCACCCTGGAAGCCAATCCCGGGACGTTCGAGCAGGAAAAGTTCGTCGCTTACCGGGCGTTGGGCATCAATCGCCTGTCGATCGGCATCCAGAGTTTTCAGGAAGAGAAACTCAAGGCCCTGGGGCGGATTCACAACGGCGATGAAGCCGTGCGTGCCGCCGGCATGGCCCGTCAGGCCGGCTTCGACAACTTCAATCTGGACCTGATGCATGGCTTGCCCGATCAGTCCCTGGACGATGCCCTGAATGACCTGCGCCAGGCCATTGCCCTGAAACCGACGCACCTGTCCTGGTATCAGCTGACGCTGGAGCCGAACACGGTGTTCTGGAACCAGCCGCCGACGCTGCCGGAAGACGACACCCTGTGGGATATTCAAGAGGCCGGTCAGGCACTGCTGGCCGAACACGGTTACGCGCAATACGAAGTCTCGGCCTATGCCCAACCCGGCCGTCCGGCGCGGCATAACCTCAATTACTGGAGTTTCGGCGACTTCATCGGCATCGGCGCGGGCGCCCACGGCAAACTCAGCCATCCGGACGGGCGCATCGTGCGCACCTGGAAGACCCGCCTGCCGAAGGACTATCTCAACCCCGCCAAGAGCTTTAAGGCCGGCGAGAAAGCCCTGACCAATGAAGAGCTGCCCTTCGAGTTCCTGATGAACGCCTTGCGCCTGACCGAGGGCGTCGAAGCGCGGTTGTATCCGGAGCGCACCGGGCTGCCCCTGGAAAGCCTCGCCGAAGGCCGTCGCGAGGCCGAACAAAGTGGCTTGTTGCAGGTCGAACCGTCACGTCTGGCGGCCACGTTGCGCGGACAACTCTTTCTCAATGACTTGCTGCAGAATTTTCTGACATAAGGAAATCGAATGGATCTGGTACTCGACCTGCTCGCCACCGTGTCCCGCTGGAGCCGTAGCAACCTGTCGGAAATCTCTCTGGCGCTGGTGGGCTGTTTGCTGGTGCTGTTTGGCGCCGACATCAAAGGCTGGGTCGACCAACGCTTGGGCAACATCGCAGGCGCCTTGCGCGTCCCGCTGATGGCCCTGCTGTGCATGGTCGGCAGCGGCGTGGCACTGATCTATGCAACGCCCTGGATCATCAAAGGCCTGAGCCAGTTCAACAACTACAGCCTGGCGCCGGTGCTGTTGGTGGTGCTGGTGTTGATCGGCGTCGTAGCCGATCGCCGCTGAGGGCTGACGATCGTTCCCACGCTCTGCGTGGGAATGCAGCCAGGGACGCTCCGCGTCCCATTCAGAGCCGAACGCGGAGCGTCCGTTGAGGCATTCCCACGCGGAGCGTGGGAACGATCAGTACACGCTTAGGACTGTTTTTCGAACTTCAAATCCCATACGCCATGCCCAAGACGTTCGCCACGACGTTCGAACTTGGTGATCGGGCGTTCGGCCGGGCGCGGGACGCATTTGCCGTCTTCGGCGAGGTTGCGATAGCCCGGCGCGACGTTCATCACTTCCAGCATGTACTCGGCGTACGGTTCCCAGTCGGTGGCCATGTGCAACACACCGCCGACCTTCAACTTGCTGCGCACCAGTTCAGCGAACGATGCCTGAACGATACGACGCTTGTGGTGACGGCTCTTGTGCCACGGGTCCGGGAAAAACAGCATCAGGCGATCAAGGCTATTGTCGGCGATGCAACGGTTGAGCACTTCGATCGCATCGCAATCGTAGACGCGCAGGTTGGTCAGGCCCTGAGTCAGCACGCCATTGAGCAGCGCGCCGACACCCGGACGGTGAACCTCAACGCCAATGAAATCTTGCTCCGGCGAGGCCGCGGCCATTTCCAGCAGCGAATGGCCCATGCCGAAACCGATTTCCAGCGAGCGCGGTGCCGAGCGACCGAACACCTGATCGAAGTCCACCGGCGCATCGGCCAGTGGTAGGACGAACAGCGGCGTACCCTGCTCCAGGCCTTTTTGCTGGCCTTCGGTCATGCGCCCGGCGCGCATCACGAAACTCTTGATGCGGCGGTGTTGGCGCTCTTCGCCTTCTTCCGTCTGGATAGGCGTGTCGTTCGATTCAGTCATCAATGGCTCTTACTTGATCAGACCATCCAGCGGCGAGGAGGCGCTGGCATAGAGTTTTTTCGGCATGCGGCCAGCGAGGTAGGCCAGACGGCCCGCGACGATGGCGTGTTTCATGGCTTCGGCCATCATGATCGGTTGCTGGGCATGGGCGATGGCCGAGTTCATCAGCACCGCTTCGCAACCCAATTCCATGGCGATGGTGGCGTCGGAAGCGGTGCCGACACCGGCATCTACCAACACCGGGATCTTGGCTTCTTCGAGGATGATCTGCAGGTTGTACGGGTTGCAGATGCCCAAACCCGTACCAATCAGACCGGCCAGCGGCATGACCGCGATGCAGCCGATTTCCGCCAGTTGACGGGCAATGATCGGGTCATCGCTGGTGTACACCATCACGTCGAAGCCTTCCTTGACCAGCACTTCGGCGGCCTTGAGGGTTTCGATCACGTTAGGGAACAGGGTTTTCTGATCCGCCAGCACTTCCAGCTTCACCAGGTTGTGGCCGCCGAGCAGCTCACGGGCCAGGCGGCAGGTGCGCACAGCCTCGGTAGCGTCGAAGCAACCGGCGGTGTTGGGCAAGAAGGTGTAGCGATCCGGCGACAGGACTTCGAGCAGGTTCGGTTCGCCTGGGTTCTGACCGAGATTGGTACGGCGCACGGCGAAGGTAACGATCTCGGCACCCGAGGCTTCGATGGCCAGGCGGGTTTCTTCCATGTCACGGTACTTGCCGGTGCCTACCAGCAAACGCGACTGGTAGGTACGACCGGCCAGGACGAAGGGCTTGTCGCTACGAACGATGCTCATGGGAAATCCTCTGTTGGGATGAGGTTCTTGCAGAATTCTGTGCCCTTGAGGGCCGGACGACTAGCCGCCGCCGATGGCATGGACCACTTCGACGGAATCGCCGTCGTTCAGCGTGGTTTCTGCGTGCTGGCTGCGCGGGACGATATCCAGATTGAGCTCGACCGCCACCCGGCGCCCGGTCAGCTCCAGGCGAGTCAGCAGGGCCGCAACGGTTTCACCGTCGGGCAGTTCAAGGGATTCGCCGTTCAATTGAATGCGCATACCGAATGCCGCCATCATTTTTAGGGGCTGGCATTCTAGCCCGATCAGTCGGGCCGACCCAAGCCATTCGTCTTGAAATGGACAGACGCACCACGGTCCTGTGGGAGCTGGCTTGCCAGCGAAAAGTCCCGCACGCTGTGCATCGCCCCTGAAGACGCCTTCGCCGGCAAGCCGGCTCCTACATCAGCTCAACCGCCAGGCGGCGAGCCCCAGGCAAACCCAGCCGACCAAGAACGCCAGGCCACCAAAGGGCGTAACGATCCCGAGCTTGCTGACGCCGGTCATCGTCAGCAGGTACAGGCTGCCGGAAAACAACAGAATGCCGATAGCAAATGATGCTCCGGCCCAAGTAATCAGTCGACCGGGAATCTGCGTGGCCAGCAGCGCCACACCCAGCAACGCCAAGGTGTGCACCAGTTGATAGTTGACGCCTGTATGGAAAATCGCCAGATACTCGGCGCTCAGGCGGCTTTTCAGGCCATGAGCGGCGAATGCGCCCAAAGCAACACCGGTGAAGCCGAAAAAGGCAGCCAGCATCAGGAAGCCACGCAACATGAAAAACTCCAGTCCGACTCGATCAACAGGGTCTGTATAATGGCCGGCTCAACGGGTTCGGCCAAGCCATCTCTATGCTGCAGTTATTTTTCCGTCGCTTCACGAAGGCCCTGCTCTGGTTCGCGGGCGGCAGCGTATTGCTGGTGTTGCTGTTTCGGGTGGTGCCGCCACCGGGAACGGCGCTGATGGTCGAGCGCAAGATCGAATCCTGGTTCGACGGCGAACCCATCGACCTGCAACGCACCTGGAAACCCTGGGAGGAAATCTCTGACGACCTGAAAGTCGCGGTGATTGCCGGTGAAGACCAGAAGTTTCCCGAACATTGGGGCTTTGATATCGGCGCGATTCAGGCGGCGTTTGCGCATAACGAGCGCGGCGGCTCGATTCGTGGCGCCAGCACTCTGAGCCAGCAAGTATCGAAGAACCTGTTTCTGTGGTCTGGCCGCAGCTGGCTGCGCAAAGGCCTGGAGGCCTGGTTTACCGGGCTGATCGAGGTGTTGTGGCCCAAGCAGCGGATTCTTGAGGTGTACCTCAATAGCGTCGAATGGGATGAAGGCGTGTTTGGCGCCGAAGCGGCGGCCCGGCATCACTTTGGTATGGGCGCCCGTTCGCTGTCTCGGCAGCAGTCGAGCTTGCTGGCCGCTGTATTGCCGAACCCGCGGGTGTGGAGTGCCAGTCATCCAACCTCTTACGTTGCAAGACGGGCCGGGTGGATTCGGCAGCAGATGAGTCAGTTGGGTGGGGACAGCTATCTGCTCGGGCTCAACGATTCGCGTCGGGCACCTTGGTCCCAGTAACGCTAAAGATCCCCTGTGGGAGCGGGCTTGCTCGCGAATGCGGTGTGTCATTCAGCTTTGATGTTGACTGATACACCGCATTCGCGAGCAAGCCCGCTCCCACATTGGTTTTGTGGTTAACAGGAATATTGAGTACAAACAAAAACGCCCCGATCAATGATCGGGGCGTTTTTTTATTGCCGGTGCGCAGGTTACGCCGCAATCGACAACTTGAGCTTGTTCATCGCGCTCTTCTCGAGCTGACGAATACGCTCGGCCGACACGTTGTACTTCTGCGCCAGGTCGTGCAGCGTGGCTTTTTCTTCTGCCAGCCAGCGCTGGTAGAGGATGTCGCGGCTGCGGTCGTCCAGCACTTCAAGCGCTTCGTGCAGGTTGTGGTTGGAGTTGTCGCTCCAGTCGGCATCTTCCAGCTGACGGGCCGGGTCGTACCGGTGGTCTTCCAGGTAGTTGGCCGGCGACTGGAATGCACTGTCGTCGTCTGCTTCCGCTGCCGGGTCGAAAGCCATGTCATGGCCGGTCAGGCGACTTTCCATCTCGCGCACTTCCCGCGGCTCTACGCCGAGGCTTTCCGCCACGCGATGGACTTCTTCGTTGTTCAGCCAGGCCAGACGTTTCTTCTGGCTGCGCAGGTTGAAGAACAACTTGCGCTGAGCCTTGGTGGTCGCGACTTTCACGATCCGCCAGTTGCGCAGGATGAACTCGTGGATTTCCGCCTTGATCCAGTGCACCGCAAAGGACACCAGGCGCACACCCATTTCCGGGTTGAAACGCTTGACCGCTTTCATCAGGCCGACGTTGCCTTCCTGAATCAGGTCAGCCTGGGCCAGGCCGTAGCCGGAATAGCTACGGGCAATGTGTACGACAAAACGCAGGTGGGCGAGCACCATCTGCCGAGCCGCCCCCAAATCCTGCTCATAATAGAGACTCTCGGCCAGTTCACGCTCCTGCTCCGGCGTCAGCAATGGAATGCTGTTCACCGTGTGCACATAGGCCTCCAGGTTCGCACCCGGGACCAGAGCATATGCAGGTTGCAAAGAATTGGTCATACGAAAAAACCTCCGACTTACATAACTCGTGCAGTTCAGCACTGCAAAAATTGACCGGAAACAAAAAAGCAAGTTCCCATAAACGCTGAAAGGTCAATCCGAGCAAAATGATATTACTTTGGCGCAAGCTCCCGCAGGTGGCGTGCGACTGCAATCCATGCACCGATATACCCCAACAGCACCGCGCCAAGCAAGAGCGATAGACCGTCGGCAGCTGGCACTCCGGCCAGCGCAAAATCACTGCCGTACAAACCGGCCAATCCAACCACCGCGTCATTCAGCCAGTTCAGGCCGAACGCCAATACGCCCCAGGAAAGAACCCCCGCACCGAAGCCATACAACGCGCCCATATACAGAAAGGGCCTGCGCACATAGCTGTCAGTGCCGCCGACGAGTTTAATCACTTCTATCTCTGTGCGGCGGTTTTCAATATGAAGACGAATGGTATTGCCTATCACCAAAAGTAATGCAGAAACCAAAAGCACGGTCAGACCGAAGACAAATCGGTCGCCCAGCTTGAGGATGGCTGCCAGACGCTCGACCCAGACTAGATCAAGTTGGGCCTGTTGTACCTTCGGCAATTCGGAAAGTTTTTGTCTCAATGCTTCAAGCGCGGGCTTGTCGACTTCATTCGGGGTCACCAAGACCACGCCCGGCAGCGGGTTTTCCGGGAGTTCCTTGAGCGCTTCGCCCAGACCGGACTGCTGCTGGAACTCTTCCAGCGCCTGATCGCGACCCACGTATTCGGCGTCGGCCACGCCCGGCATGCCTTTGATCTGCTCGCGTAACGAGTCGCCCTGTTCTGGGCTGGCATCGAGTTGCAGGTACAGGGAAATCTGCGCCGCACGCTGCCATGAACCGCCGAGACGCTCGACGTTACTCAGCAGAAGTGACAGGCCCATGGGCAAACTCAGGGCTACAGCCATCACCAAGCAGGTGAAAAAGCTACCGATCGGGTGTTTGCCCAAGCGACGCAAGCTGTCCAGCAGACTGGCACGATGGCTTTCGATCCAGGCGCGCAATAGCGTAGAGAAATCCGGGCCATCATCATCGTCGCGCTTTTTCTTCTGCGGCTGCGGATCGGCGGGTTTCGGGGCCACGCGCTCGGAAACCTTGGGGCTACGTGTTGCACTCATACGCCAGCCTCCCCATCGCCGATCAATCGGCCACGCTGCAGGGTGAGCATGCGGTGACGCATGCGGGCAATCAGTGCCAGGTCGTGACTGGCGATCAGCACACTGGTACCCAGACGGTTGATGTCTTCGAACACGCCCATGATTTCTGCCGCCAGACGCGGGTCGAGGTTACCGGTGGGTTCGTCCGCCAGCAGCAAGGCCGGACGGTGAACGATGGCGCGAGCGATGCCGACGCGCTGTTGCTGGCCGGTGGACAGGTCGCCGGGGTAGAGATCGGTTTTGTCCGAGAGCGCCACGCGCTCCAGGGCCGAGTCCACGCGCTTGGCGACTTCGGCCTTGGACAGGCCAAGGATCTGCAACGGCAACGCGACGTTGTTGAACACCGTACGATCGAACAGCAGCTGGTGATTCTGGAACACCACACCGATCTGCCGACGCAGAAACGGAATCTGCGCATTGCTGATGGTGCTCAGGTCTTGCCCTGCCAGCAGCAATTTGCCGGTGGTCGGACGCTCCATCGCCAATAACAGCCGCAACAAGGTGCTTTTGCCCGCGCCGGAATGGCCGGTGACAAACAAGAACTCGCCCCGACGGACTCGAAAGCTCAGCTCATGCAAGCCGACGTGACCATTCGGGTAGCGTTTACCGACCTGTTCGAAACGAATCATGAACGCTCCCGCTCGGCAAACAATGCCTGGACAAAGGGTTCTGCTTCAAAAGTACGCAAATCATCGATGCCTTCACCGACGCCGATGTAGCGAATCGGCAAGCCAAACTGCTTGGCCAGGGCGAAAATCACCCCGCCCTTGGCGGTGCCGTCGAGTTTGGTCAGCGCCAGGCCGGTCAGTTCAACGGTCTGGTTGAATTGCTTGGCCTGGTTGATGGCGTTCTGGCCGGTACCGGCGTCGAGCACCAGCAGCACTTCGTGCGGCGCATCGGCGTCGAGCTTGCCGATCACCCGGCGAACTTTCTTCAGTTCTTCCATCAGATTGTCTTTGGTGTGCAAACGACCGGCGGTGTCGGCGATCAGCACGTCAATACCCCGGGCCTTGGCGGCCTGCACGGCATCGAAGATGACCGAAGCCGAGTCGGCGCCAGTGTGCTGGGCGATGACCGGAATCTTGTTGCGCTCACCCCAGACCTGCAATTGCTCGACCGCTGCGGCGCGAAAGGTGTCACCGGCGGCAAGCATGACTTTCTTGCCGTCCAGTTGCAGTTTCTTCGCCAGTTTGCCAATGGTCGTGGTTTTACCGGCGCCGTTGACGCCCACCACCAGAATCACGAACGGCTTGTTCTGCGAGGTGATCTTCAGCGGCTGTTCGACGGGCTTGAGCATCGCTGCCAGCTCGGCTTGCAGGGATTTGTACAAGGCGTCGGCATCGGCCAGTTCTTTGCGAGCGACTTTCTGAGTCAGGCGTTGAATGATCACCGACGTCGCTTCGACGCCGACATCGGCGGTCAGCAGACGGGTTTCGATGTCTTCGAGCAACTCGTCATCGATGATTTTCTTGCCGAGGAACAGGCTGGCCATGCCCTCGCCAATGCTGGCGCTGGTCTTGGACAGGCCTTGCTTGAGACGGGCGAAGAAACCGGCCTTGGACTCTTCGGTACGCACAGGCTCGACCGGTGTTTCGACGGGAGCAACAGGCGCGGCGGATACAGGAGCGATGACTGGTGCAGGTGCAGGTGCAGGTGCAGGTGCAGGCTCTGGCGCTTGAACAATCGGAGCAACCGGAGCGGGAGCAACAAATGCCGGCACTTCCAGCTCTGGAACAACCGGTGCAGGCTCGGCCACGAACACGGGCTCAACGACCGACTCAACCACTGGCGCCTGAACCGGCTCAGGAGCAAATGCGATCGGGGCCGGAATCGGTGGCGTGATGTGAACCGCTTGCTCATCTTCGACCAACGCCACCGGTTCTTCCGCCACCGGCAACGTCAGCCACGGCTCGGCGGCTGGCGTCAGTGGCAACGGGGCCCCGACTACGGTTTCAGGCTCAGGATCGACCGCGGATTGCAGCACCGGCTCGGCGATCGGCAGGGCAATCGGCGCAGGCACTTGCTCCATGACCGGCGCAGGTGTTGGCTCAGGAAGTGGCTGTGGCTGTTCGACAACGGGTTCCTGCGGCTTTTTGCGCAGCCATCCGAACAGGCTTTTCTTCTCGCCAGCCGCAGCTGGGGTCTTCTTGTCGTCGTTGGAACCAAACATGGAGGACGGCTATCTCACGGTAGCGACGCGCCAAAGGGCGCTTCGGCAATAAATAATTCGATGCAAAACAGACTGCGATTCATCCAGCTTGTTCGCGCGCAATATTTTGTCGAGGTACCAACGGCACCTCAAAGATACGATTTCACAAAGGACTAGACCGGCAAAATCGGCGAAAAAGCAGAGTTTAGCTGCTAAACACATGCCTTCCGTCGCAAACCTATACAGCCTGATCAAACACAAAGGCCTGATAGGCGTGGCCGCCAGTAAAACGGATCAGTATCCTAGCACCCTCTCGCCCGCCGACGCTAAGACCAAGCGGGCAGCCCCAAAGGTTTAAAAACGAATGAATGCTCTAGCCCGCCGCGCTGCAGGCCTGCTGTTCAGCACAGTTTGTCTGCCACTTTCAGCCCTGGCTGCCGATCCACAACCCACCCACGAATTCACCCTCGACAATGGCCTGAAGGTCGTTGTGCGCGAAGACCATCGTGCGCCGGTCGTCGTTTCCCAAGTCTGGTACAAGGTTGGCTCAAGCTATGAGACCCCGGGCCAGACCGGGCTGTCCCACGCGCTGGAACACATGATGTTCAAGGGCAGCGAGAAAGTCGGCCCCGGCGAGGCCTCGCTGATCCTGCGCGACCTCGGTGCCGAAGAGAACGCTTTCACCAGCGACGACTTCACCGCGTATTACCAAGTGCTGGCCCGTGATCGCCTGGGCGTGGCCTTCGAGCTGGAAGCCGACCGCATGGCCAATCTGCGCCTGCCAGCCGACGAGTTCACCCGCGAGATCGAAGTCATCAAAGAAGAACGTCGCCTGCGCACCGACGACAAGCCGATGTCCAAGGCCTACGAACGCTTCATGGCCATGGCTTACCCCGCCAGCGGCTATCACACGCCGACCATCGGCTGGATGGCGGACCTCGACCGCATGAAGATCGAAGAACTGCGCCACTGGTATCAATCCTGGTATGTGCCGAATAACGCCACCCTGGTGGTGGTCGGTGACGTGACCCCGGACGAAGTCAAAACCCTGGCCCAGCGTTACTTCGGCCCGATCGCCAAGCGCGACGTGCCATCAGCGAAAATCCCGCTGGAACTGGCCGAGCCCGGCGAGAGAAAGATCACCTTGCATGTGCAGACCCAATTGCCGAGCCTGATGCTGGCCTTCAACGTGCCGAGCATCGCCACCGCCGAAGACAAGCGATCGGTGAATGCCCTGCGCCTGATCTCCGCACTGCTCGACGGCGGCTACAGCGGCCGGATCCCGACGCAACTGGAACGCGGCGAAGAGCTGGTGTCCGGCGGTTCGTCGAGCTACGACGCCTATACCCGTGGCGACAGCCTGTTCACTTTGTCGGCCACGCCGAACACCCAGAAGAAGAAAACCATGGCCCAGGCGGAAGCCGGCCTGTGGAAACTGCTTGAACAGCTGAAAACCACCGCGCCGTCCACTGAAGAACTGGAGCGCGTGCGAGCGCAGGTCATTGCCGGCCTGGTCTACGAGCGTGACTCGATCACCAGCCAGGCCACCGCCATCGGCCAACTGGAAACCGTCGGACTGTCCTGGAAACTGATGGACACCGAACTCGCCGACCTGGAAAGCGTGACCCCGCAAGACATTCAGAAGGCCGCCAAGCTGTATTTCACCCGCGCACGTCTCAGCGTCGCCCATGTACTGCCACAGGAGACGACTCATGAGTGAGCGTAAAAAACCGCGCCTGGCCCTGATCGGCCTGGTCGTCATAGCATTGCTCGGGTCTGCCGCCTTCTATTTTTCCAAGTCTGACGAAACCAGCGCCAGCGAAGCCCTCGACAAAGCCAAGTCCAGTCAGAAACTGCAATCGTTGGCAGAACTCGACGACAAAGCCCCAAGCCGTCGCTCGCTGAACGTGCAGACCTGGAACACCGCCGAAGGCGCCAAGGTATTGTTCGTCGAAGCCCGTGAACTGCCGATGTTCGACATGCGCCTGACTTTCGCCGCCGGTAGCAGCCAGGACGGCGATGCACCCGGCCTGGCACTGCTGACCAACGCCATGCTCAACGAAGGTGTGGCCGGCAAAGACGTCAGCGCTATCGCCCAGGGCTTCGAAGGCCTGGGGGCTGACTTCGGTAACGGCGCGTATAAAGACATGGCGATTGCCTCCTTGCGCAGCCTCAGTGACGTGGACAAACGCGCGCCGGCCTTGAAGCTGTTCGCTGAAGTCGTCGGCAAACCGACCTTCCCCGCCGATTCGTTTGCGCGCATCAAGAACCAGATGCTGGCCGGCTTCGAATACCAGAAACAGAACCCCGGCAAACTCGCCAGCCTGGAGCTGATGAACCGCTTGTATGGCGATCACCCGTACGCGCATTCCAGCGACGGCACGGCGAAAAGCATTCCACCGATCACCCTGGCGCAGTTGCGGGCCTTCCATCAGAAAGCCTACGCCGCCGGCAACGTGGTGATTGCGCTGGTGGGCGATCTGTCGCGCGCCGAGGCCGAGACGGTTGCCGCACAAGTGTCCGCCGACCTGCCCAAGGGGCCAGCCCTGGCGAAAATCGAACAACCGACGGACCCCAAGTCCAGCATCGGCCACATCGAGTTTCCGTCCAAGCAAACCAACCTGATGATCGCGCAATTGGGCATCGACCGTGACGATCCGGATTACGCAGCGTTGTCCTTGGGCAATCAGATCCTTGGCGGCGGTGGCTTCGGCACCCGGTTGATGAGCGAAGTGCGCGAGAAGCGTGGCCTGGCCTATGGCGTGTATTCGGGTTTCAGCCCGATGCAGGTGCGCGGCCCGTTCATGATCAACCTGCAGACCCGCGCCGAGATGAGCGAAGGCACGCTGAAACTGGTGCAGGACGTGCTCGCCGACTACCTTAAGACCGGCCCCACCGAGAAAGAACTCGACGATGCCAAACGTGAACTGGCCGGCAGCTTCCCGCTGTCCACCGCCAGCAACGCCGATATCGTCGGGCAGCTTGGTGCCATGGGTTTCTACAACTTGCCGCTGAGCTACCTGGAAGACTTCATGCAGCAGTCCCAGAGCCTGACCGTCGAGCAAGTCAAAGCCGCATTGAACAAACACCTGAGCACGGACAAACTGGTCATCGTCAGCGCTGGCCCGACCGTGCCACAAAAGCCGTTGCCGGCCCCTACTGACAAACCTGCCGAGCAACCGCTCGGGGTTCCGGAGCATTAATGGCCAGTCCATCGCGTCCTAAAAAACCTGTTCACAACGTGCATAACGGCGTGAATCAACTGCGCATCATCGGCGGCGAATGGCGCAGCCGAAAGCTGAGCTTCCCGGATGCTCCGGGCCTGCGACCGACCCCGGACCGGGTGCGTGAAACCCTGTTCAACTGGCTCGCGCCTTATGTCGCCGGGGCCAAGGTGCTCGACCCCTTTGCCGGTAGCGGCGCATTGTTTCTCGAGGCGTTGTCCCGTGGCGCAGCAATGGGCCAGGCACTGGATGCAAGCAACATTGCGGTAGCGAGCATCAAGGAACATCTGGGCACCCTGCGCTGCACGACTGGGCAAGTACAGACTGCCGACGCCTTGCGCTATCTCGAAACCCAACCGGCCACGGCATTCGATCTGGTGTTTCTCGACCCGCCATTCAATCAGAATCTGTTGCCGGCCGTTTGCACGTTGCTCGAAGAGCGTCATTGGCTGAGTGACGATGCGTGGGTCTACACTGAAAGCGAAACGGCACCGTCGATGTTGGGTTTGCCAGAAAATTGGCGCCTGCATCGGGAGCAAAAATCGGGACGGGTGTACTACGCGTTGTGGCAACGTATGGCAGGGATCGCCGGCTAGTCCGGCCTGAAAAAACGGTGCGAAGCTCAGTCAGTTAACGCTGCGGGTAAGCACCGCTGCATCGAGAGCAATCGTGTCCCATCTGCCAGAACGTTTCACCCCCGCCTTCACGCCCGCCTACGGTCTGGGTAATCCGCACTTACAAACCCTGTGGGGACCGCTATGGCGCAAAACCACGCATATCAACCGCGAACGCGAACGTTTGTGGCTCGAAGACGGCGACTTCCTTGACCTCGACTGGCACGGCCCCCACAGCACGAATGCGCCGCTGGTGTTGGTGCTGCACGGCCTGACCGGCTCATCGAACTCGCCTTATGTGGCCGGGGTGCAAAAGGCGCTGGGTGCCCAGGGTTGGGCCAGCGTCGCGCTGAACTGGCGAGGCTGCTCCGGCGAGCCCAATCTGTTGCCACGCAGTTACCATTCCGGGGCCAGTGAAGACCTGGCGGAAACCATCAAACACCTGCGAAACCAACGCCCCCTTGCACCGCTGTATGCGGTCGGTTATTCCATGGGCGGTAATGTGTTGCTCAAGCATCTGGGCGAAACGGGCAGCAACAGCGGTGTGCTAGGCGCCGTCGCAGTGTCGGTGCCGTTTCGCCTCGATCACTGCGCCGATCGTATCGGCCAGGGTTTTTCCAAATTCTATCAAGCGCATTTCATGCGAGAGATGGTCGCCTACATCAAGAACAAGCAGCGCAGGTTCCAGCATGAAGGGCATCAGGATGGCCTGGCGGCATTGGAGGCGCTGGGCTCACTGGAGAATATGCGCACCTTCTGGGATTTCGACGGCCGGGTGACCGCACCGCTGAATGGTTTCGCCGATGCCGCGGATTATTATCGCCGCGCGTCGAGTCGTTATTTCCTCGGAGAGATTCGCACACCGACCCTGATCATCCAGGCGGCCGATGACCCGTTTGTCTTTCCTCATAGCCTGCCGCAAGCCGATGAATTGTCTGCCTGCACCCAATTCGAATTGCAGGCCAAGGGTGGGCATGTCGGCTTCGTCGACGGCTCGTTCCGGCAACCGGGTTACTACCTGGAACGGCGCATTCCCCAATGGCTGGCCACCACGGGGCGCAAGTAAACCGTGGGCTCCGCTCAAGGGGCTGGGGGTGATCTCAAAAGCACGCTATTACTCATGTGGGAGCGGGCTTGCTCGCGAAAGCGGTGGGTCAGCCGCCATCAATGCTGACTGACCCACCGCTTTCGCGAGCAAGCCCGCTCCCACAGGAGATTTGCGTTTACTCGCCGGTGGCGACGCCTCGCGCAGGATCGTTGATCCACTCGCTCCACGACCCGGCATACAACGCTCCCAACGGATAACCCGCCAGGCACAGGGCGAACAAGTTGTGGCAGGCGGTCACACCGGAACCGCAATACGCGACCAACTCGGTCGGTGAACGATCACCGAGCTTTGCGGCAAACCGCTGCTTGAGCTGTTCGGCCGGCAGGAACCGCCCGTCGTTGCCCAGGTTATCGGTGAACGCGGCACATTGTGCGCCGGGGATGTGCCCGGCAATCGGATCGATCGGCTCCACTTCGCCCTTGAAACGTGGCAAGCCGCGGGCGTCGAGCAAAGTCAGCGCGGGCTGGCCGAGACGTTGCTGGAGTTGTTCGGCGCTGAGCACCAACGAAGCATCTGGCGTCCCGGTGAAGGTGCCGCGAGTGATTGTTGGCGGATCAAGACTCAGGGGCAATCCGGCGGCGTGCCACGCTTTCAGCCCGCCATCGAGAATGAACACGCCATCGCGCTTGCCCAGCCACGCCAGCAACCACCAGGCCCGCGCCGCGTAGGCGCCGGGACCGTCATCGTACAAAACCACTTCGCTGTCGGCGTTGATGCCCCAGGTTTGCAAGCGTTCGATCAAGTCGGCGGGTTCTGGCAATGGATGACGCCCGGTAACCCCCTTGACCACTGTCCCACTCAAATCACGCTCAAGATCGGCAAAGCTCGATCCGGCAATATGCCCTTCGGCGTAGCTGCGCTGACCGTAGTCCGGGTCTTCGAGGGCAAAACGACAATCCAGAATCACCAGCCCCGGCGTCTCCTTTTTCAGGTCCAACGCTTGCGGGCTGATCAGTTGCGCAATGGGCATAACGGGCTCCTGTGATGTTGTCGGCTTCAATCCTGCTGCACTCTTTATCCTACTTCTTCAAGCGCCTGGGCCAGCGGCACATAAAACTCTTCGAACAGTGCATTCACCGCATTGCGAGATTGATCGGTGACGAACCCGGCCTCCAGCACCAGCACCTGATAAACGCCACGCTTAATGGCCTGTTCGCTCAGATGGTTGGAATTTTCCCGCGTGGTGCACAGAAAACGCACCCACGAGGTGAGGATGATCCAGGCATTGAGGGTCAGGGATTCGATCTGAACCTTATCCATGCACAGAATGCCCGCCTCGACGAAGCCGGCGTAGATGTGCGTGCCCTGGATCAGGCAGCGCTGGGAAAAACGCCGGTAACGGGCGGCCAGCTCGGGATCGCTGTCGAGCAAATGCTCGAGGTCGCGATGCAGGAAGCGGTAGCGCCACATGGCGGAGAGCAATTCCTTGAGATAGAAGCGCTTGTCTTCAACTGTCGCGGCACGCCCTTGGGGCGGGCGCAGGAAGCTGTCCACCAGGCTTTCGTACTCACTGAACAACACGGCGATGATCGCCTGCTTGTTGGGGAAGTGGTAGTACAGATTGCCCGGAGAAATCTCCATGTGGGCAGCAATGTGGTTGGTGCTGATGCTGCGCTCGCCCTGCTGATTGAACAGCTCCAGGCTGTTCTGCACGATGCGCTCGCTGGTTTTGATCCGAGGGGCCATGGCTTGAGCTTTAATTCAGAGTGCGGTGATGGGCATCTTACGACCTATCCGCGGATGGATAAACAAAGCTGCACCAGGATGGTATTTGACTTTCTAGAGCATAGACTCTAAAAAGTGCCTCATTACAATAAATCCGGAGCCGACCATGCCTGCTGACATCGCCTACCTGAAAAACCTGCAGCAGCCTCTGGACGAGCTCCAAACCCTGTTCGACGCTCAACGTGCGGCATACGCGGCCCACCCGATGCCGCCCGCGGCTCAGCGCCAGCAATGGCTAAAAGCGTTGCGGGATCTGCTGAGCAATGAGCGCGAGGTCCTGATCGACGCCATCAGCCAGGATTTCAGCCACCGCAGCGCCGATGAAACCCTGCTCGCCGAATTGATGCCCAGCCTGCACGGCATTCACTACGCCAGCCGGCATCTCAAAACCTGGATGAAAACCTCGCGACGCAAAGTCGGCCTCGCCTTTCAACCAGCGTCAGCCAAAGTCGTTTATCAGCCGTTGGGCGTGGTCGGAGTGATCGTGCCGTGGAACTATCCGCTTTATCTGGCCATCGGGCCGCTGGTGGGCGCGTTGTCGGCGGGCAACCGGGTGATGCTCAAACTCAGCGAATCGACCCCGGCCACCGGTTTGCTGCTCAAGGAACTGCTGGGTCGAATCTTTCCCCAGGATCTGGTCTGCGTTGTATTGGGCGAGGCCGATATCGGCGTGGCGTTCTCCCGACTGCGTTTCGATCACTTGCTGTTCACGGGCGCCACCAGTATCGGCAAACATGTGATGCGCGCGGCGGCCGAAAATCTGACCCCGGTGACCCTCGAACTGGGCGGCAAGTCTCCGGCCATCGTTTCCCGCGATGTGCCGCTCAAGGACGCCGCCGAACGCATCGCTTTCGGCAAGACCCTCAACGCTGGGCAAACCTGTGTCGCCCCGGACTATGTGCTGGTGCCGGAAGACCGCGTCGGTTCTTTCGTCGAAGCCTATCGTCAGGCGGTTCGCAGTTTTTATCCGACGCTGGCCGACAACCCGGACTACACCGCCATCATCAACGACCGGCAGTTGGCGCGTCTCAACGGCTACCTCAGCGACGCCACCAGCAAGGGCGCGCTGCTGATTCCGCTGTTCGATCAGGGCCAGGGCCGGCGCATGAGTCATAGCCTGCTGCTCAACGTCAGCGACGAGATGACCGTGATGCAGGACGAAATCTTCGGCCCGTTGCTGCCGATCGTACCGTACAAGGATCTCGACGAAGCGTTTGCCTACATCAACCAGCGACCTCGTCCGCTGGCGCTGTATTACTTCGGCTACGACAAGCGTGAGCAAAACCGCGTCCTCGACGAAACCCATTCCGGCGGCGTTTGCCTCAATGACACTTTGCTGCACGTGGCTCAGGACGATATGCCGTTCGGCGGCATCGGTGCCTCGGGCATGGGTCACTACCACGGCCACGAAGGTTTCCTGACTTTCAGCAAGGCCAAAGGCGTACTGATCAAACAGCGCTTCAACGCGGCGAAGCTGATCTATCCGCCGTACGGAAAATCCATTCAGAAACTGATCCAGAAGCTGTTTATCCGCTAACGATCATCACCACCGGGTAATAACAATAATGAGCCCAAGCCTGTCCGACACACCCGCGCTGTCCCGGCGCGGCCTGCTTAAATTCAGCCTCGGCGCCAGCGTCTTTCTGGCCACAGCCGGATTAGGCGCGAGCCTCAGCGGCTGCTCGTCGAGCACCCCGGCCAGCGGTTTCGCGATTCTGCGCAGCAGCGACCTGTTGTTTCTACGGGCAGTGATTCCGGTGATGCTCGATGGCGCCGTGACCGTTGAAAAAATGCCGGCCGCTGTTGCCGAGACCTTGCACTGCCTGGATAACGGCCTGAATCACTTGTCGCCGGAAATGCTCAAACTGACCCGGCAATTGTTCGATGTGTTGGGGATGGCCGTGACTCGCGGGCCATTGACCGGGATCTGGGGCAGTTGGGAAAACGCCAGCAGCGAACAGATCCGGCACTTTCTCGATCGATGGGAAAACAGTTCATTGAGCCTGCTGCGCATGGGCCATAGCTCGTTGCTGCAAATGGTGATGATGGCGTGGTACAGCCGGGCGGAATCGTGGGCGCATTGCGGGTATCCCGGGCCGCCCACGGTTTGAGACCGCAGCGCGCCCTTCGCGAGCAAGCCCGCTCCCACAGGGATTGAGTCGTTCACAAAAGGGTGGTCCATCTCAAAACCTGTGGGAGCGGGCTTGCTCGCGAAGGCGTCAGCCGCCTCACCACTGCACCCCACAATAAAAAAGAGAACCCAAACATGCCCGTACCCGATCCGTTCCGCGAAGGCCTGGCCCGTGGCTGGAAAACTTACAACGGTTCGCAACTGACCCAGGACCTGACCCTCGAAGCGGATGTAGCGATCATCGGCAGCGGTGCCGGCGGCGGGACCACCGCCGAAATCCTCAGCGCCGCCGGTTACAAGGTGTTGCTGATCGAAGAAGGCCCGCTCAAGACCAGCAGCGACTTCAAGATGCTCGAAGACCAGGCCTACACCAGCCTCTATCAGGAAGGCATCGGGCGCATGAGCAAGGACGGCGCGATCACCATCCTCCAGGGCCGGGCAGTGGGCGGCACCACGCTGATCAATTGGACTTCGAGCTTTCGCACCCCGGATCCGACACTGGAGCACTGGGCCAAGGAGCACGACGTCAAAGGCCATACGCCGGCCGATATGGCGCCCTGGTTCGAGCAAATGGAGCAGCGCCTGGGTGTCGCCCCCTGGCTGGTGCCGCCCAACGCCAACAACGACGTCATCCGCATAGGCTGCGAAAAGCTCGGTTATGCCTGGCGTGTGATTCCGCGCAACGTGCGCGGCTGCTGGAACATCGGCTACTGCGGCATGGGTTGCCCGACCAACGCCAAACAGTCAATGCTGGTCACGACTATCCCGGCGACCCTGGAAAAGGGTGGCGAGCTGCTCTATCTGGCCCGCGCCGAAAAGCTATCGATCAAGGACGGCAAGGTCACTGGCCTGCACTGTGTGGCGATGGATGAACGTTGCGTTGCGCCCACCGGACGCACGATTACGGTCAAGGCGCGGCATTACGTGTTGGCCGGCGGCGGGATCAATAGCCCGGCGCTGCTATTGCGCTCCGAAGCGCCGGATCCTCACGAGCGGCTGGGCAAACGGACCTTCCTGCACCTGGTAAACATGTCCGCCGGGCTGTTCGATGAGGTGATCAACCCGTTCTACGGCGCGCCGCAGTCGATCTATTCCGACCATTTCCAGTGGCAGGATGGCACCACCGGCAAGATGTCCTACAAACTTGAAGTTCCACCGCTGCACCCAGCGCTGGCCAGCACTCTGCTCGGCGGTTTCGGCACTGAAAGCGCCCGGCATATGGAAAACCTGCCGCACACCCACGCCATGCTGGCGTTGCTGCGGGACGGTTTTCACCCGGACAGTCCCGGTGGCAACGTCGAATTGCGCGGTGACGGCACACCCGAGCTCGATTATCAGGTTTCACCTTACGCCTGGGACGGGTTGCGCCGGGCTTTCCACAGCATGGCCGAGATCCAGTTCGCCGGTGGCGCCAACGCCGTGATGCCGATGCACGCCGACGCGCGCTACGTAAAAACCCTTGCCGAAGCGCGCACGCTGATTAATGGCCTGAGCCTTGAGTTGTATCGCACACGTCTGGGCAGTGCCCATGTGATGGGCGGTTGTGCCATGGGTGAAGACCCGAAAAACGCTGTGACCGATAGCCTCGGCCGACATCACCAGTTGCGCAATTTGTCGATTCACGACGGCTCGCTTTTCCCCACCAGCATTGGCGCAAACCCCCAATTGTCGGTCTACGGGTTGACGGCGCAATTGGCGACTTTGCTGGCCGAACGTTTGAAAAACCCATGAAAATGCGGAATATTCCCGTCGTCTATAGTGCTTTCTTACCCAACAGGCGACTTGGCCGACCGGGAAGGCTGCGATACCATCCGACTCCCCAACGGATTCCCGCCAGGACGACGCGATGAACCGAGTGTTGTACCCAGGTACCTTCGACCCTATTACCAAGGGCCATGGCGATCTGGTCGAACGCGCCTCGCGCCTGTTCGATCACGTGATCATCGCCGTCGCCGCCAGCCCCAAAAAAAACCCGCTGTTTCCCTTGGAACAACGTGTGGAGCTGGCCCGCGAGGTCACCAAGCATTTGCCGAACGTTGAAGTCGTCGGTTTCTCGACGTTGCTCGCGCACTTTGCCAAAGAGAAGAACGCCAACGTATTCCTGCGTGGTTTACGCGCGGTATCGGATTTCGAATACGAATTCCAGCTGGCCAACATGAACCGCCAACTGGCGCCGGATGTGGAAAGCCTGTTTCTTACCCCGTCCGAGCGTTATTCGTTCATTTCCTCGACGCTGGTTCGTGAAATCGCAGCCTTGGGTGGCGATATCACCAAGTTCGTCCACCCGGTGGTGGCCGACGCCCTCACCCAGCGCTTCAAGAAGTAACCCTGCTGCAGGAGGTGCGGTGCGGCGGTTCGACTTGCCAGCGAACGAACCACGCAGTGCACCTGATACACCGCCTTCGCCAGTAAGCTGGCTCCTACAGCGACAATGCGGCACAATTGTGCGCATTGGTTTATTGCGCCCGGGCCTGCCGCCCTGGCTGGAGTTAGCATGTCCCTGATCATCACCGACGATTGCATCAACTGCGACGTCTGCGAACCCGAGTGCCCGAACGCCGCCATCTCCCAGGGCGAAGAGATCTACGTGATCGACCCGAACCTGTGCACACAATGTGTCGGCCACTACGACGAACCGCAGTGCCAACAAGTCTGCCCGGTGGATTGCATCCCGCTGGACGAGGCTCATCCGGAGACTGAAGAACAGTTGATGGAGAAATACCGGAAGATTACCGGTAAGGCTTGAGTCATTCGGCGCCTGTCCGGGCGCCTTCGCGGGCAAGCCTCAATGCCAGTCAGTTAAGCGCAATTCTGTAGGAGCGGGCTTGCCCGCGAAGGCGGCGGTACAGTCAACATTGATGTCGCCAGATATGCCGCTTTCGCGAGCAAGCTCGCTCCTACAGGGTTCCGTGTCTTAACTGACTGGCATTGGGGCAAGCCTTGCTCCTACAGGTCCGCGTCATCCCCGAAATTCATAATCTGTAGGAGCGAGGCTTGCCCGCGAAGCTTTTAGAGCTTCACTCCTGCTGCTCAAACCCCTCCCCGATACACCCCAGGCACCGCACAAATGCGGCTTTCGCCGGGTCGACCACCAACGCCTGCCCCGCATCGCCAATGCCGCCACCCAACGCGGTAAACGGCAACGACAGCACAAACGCCCCGGCGCCGATCACCGTCGCCGCCACCAGTAACGGTCGGGCAATCAGTAAATCGCCAAGCATGGCGTAGGCCGGTGGATTCTGGATGGTGTAACGCGGATCGCCGCTGCCGTTCTCAGCCGCCAGCGCGGGCGCACCGACGCTCAGCAGCAGCGCAACGACAAGGGTTCGAAACAGATTCATGGCACGGTCCTTCGGCTAGGCAGTGAGAACACTGACTATAGACCGTAGCCGATATCAGCTCTGACAGCGCGGACAAAAAACACTGGCGCGCTGCCCCAGTTTGACCTCCCGCAGCCCTGTGCCACAGACCTTGCAGTGTTCACCACCACGGCCGTACACGAACAGTTCCTGCTGGAAATAACCCGGTTGACCGTCACCGCCGATGAAATCCCGCAGCGTGGTGCCGCCGCGTTCGATAGCGGCGGCCAGGATGCGCTTGATCTCGATCGCCAGCTTCAAATAGCGCGCCCGGGAAATGCTCTTGGCTTCACGGCGCGGGTCGATGCCGGCCGCAAACAGCGCTTCAGTCGCATAGATATTGCCGACGCCGACCACCACCGCGTTGTCCATGATGAACGGCTTGACCGCCATGGAGCGTCCGCGGGATTGCTGGAACAGGCGCTCGCCGTCAAACAGATCGGTCAACGGCTCCGGCCCCAGGCGAATCAGCAGTTCATGGTTCAGCGGATCGAGACTCCAGAGCATCGCCCCAAACCGTCGCGGGTCGGTGTAACGCAGCGCCAGGCCCGATTCCAGTTCGATGTCCACATGCTCATGCTTGGCCGCCGGCATGCCGACTTCCACCAGCCGCAGATTCCCCGACATCCCCAAATGACTGATCAGCGTGCCGACTTCGGCGTTGATCAGCAGGTACTTGGCGCGCCGTTCCACCAGCACGATGCGCTGGCCGGACAGGCGCACATCCAGGTCTTCGGGGATCGGCCAGCGCAGACGGCGCTCACGCACGATCACCCGGCTGACACGCTGGCCTTCCAGGTGCGGTGCAATTCCGCGGCGGGTGGTTTCGACTTCCGGCAGTTCAGGCATGGGGTTCTCGAATCAGGCGAAGGTTCGACACTCAACGCGTGGAGAGGTCGCGAATTTCTTGTTTCTGGGTTTCGAAATCGTATTCCGATAGACCCATGTAATCGAGCACCAAGGGCCCGACACTGTTCCATTCATGGTCTTCGGACTGGTTGCCCAGCACCCGGAAGGAGGCGCAAATGTGCTCGGCCATCTTCAGGATCGCCAGCAGGTTTTTCAGCGGCGTGTTGCGCGACGACTCATCGCTGAAAATGGCCAGGGCGTTGTGATGGTTGGCAATGGCCTGGGTGACATGTTCCGGCAGGCGCCAGGATTTGGCGGTGTAATACCCGACCACGGCGTGGTTGGTGTTGTATTGCCTGTTCTCGGTATCCACCACACGGCATTCGGCACTGGCGTTGCCATAGGCCTGTTCCAGCACTTTCATGTAATCGGGGAATTTCTTGAGCATCAGCGGGATGCCGCAATCGTGGAACAGGCCCAGCGCATAGGCTTCATCGCCGGCCTGGACACCGACGCGTTTGGCCAGGGTCAGGCATGTCATCGCCACGTCCTGCGCCGTGTCCCAGAAACGGTTGAGGGTGACGATGGCGTCGTCGTTCAGCTCGCCCTTGATCGACTGCGCATTGATCAGGTTGATGATCGAACGGCTGCCCAACAGGTTCACTGCCCGCTGGATCGCGGTGATTTTGTTACTCAAGCCGTAGTACGGCGAGTTGACGATTTTCAGCAAGGCGCCGGAAAGGCCTGGGTCCTGGGAGATCAGCTTCGCGATCACTTCCAGGTCCGGGTCGGGCATGTACTGCTCCATCTGCAGATCCACCATGATCTGCGGCTGGGGCGGCACGCTGATGCCTTGCAGGGACTGTTGAATCTGTTCGGTCGTCAGCTCTTGGGACATAAGTACGCACTCCGGGTCAGGCGGGGATTCTAACCCTGTAGGAGCGGGCTTGCCCGCGAAAGCGGCGGTACCAGTCAACATTGATGTTGCCTGACATACCGCTTTCGCGGGCAAGCCCGCTCCTACAGGCCTCATCCGCGTTTCATCGACCACCAAACCCGCCACTCCCTCAACACGCTATACTCCCGCTCTTTTTTCCGGAGCGACGTCATGTCCCTGCCTAGCCTGCGCCTCAAAGCCAACGCCGACCGTCGCCTGCGAAACGGCCACCTGTGGGTCTACAGCAACGAAATCGATGTAGCCGCCACCCCTTTGCACGGTTTCAAGGCCGGCGATCAGGCGATCCTCGAAGCCGCCGGCGGCAAGCCGCTGGGCATCGTTGCCATGAGCCCGAACAACCTGATCTGCGCACGCTTGCTGTCGCGCGACATCAAGTTGCCGCTGGACAAGTCGCTGCTGGTGCATCGCCTGAATGTTGCCCTGTCCCTGCGCGATCGCCTGTTCGACAAGCCGTTCTATCGTCTGGTCTACGGCGATTCCGATCTGCTGCCAGGCCTGGTGGTCGACCGTTTCGGCGATATCCTGGTAGTCCAGATCGCCTCGGCGACCATGGAAGCTCACAAAGATGACGTGATCGCGGCACTGACCCAAGTGCTCAAGCCAAGCGGCATTCTGTTCAAGAACGACTCCGCCGCCCGTGATGCCGAAGGCCTCAACCGCTACGTCGAAACCGTATTCGGCCTCGTGCCCGAGTGGGTTGCGCTGGAAGAGAACGGCGTGAAATTCGAAGCGCCCGTCATCCAGGGGCAGAAAACCGGCTGGTTCTACGACCACCGTATGAACCGCGCGCGCCTGGCACCTTATGCCAAAGGCAAACGCGTACTGGACTTGTACAGCTACATCGGCGGCTGGGGCGTTCAAGCGGCAGCCTTCGGCGCCAGTGAAGTGTTCTGCGTCGATGCGTCGGCCTTCGCCCTTGACGGCGTCGAGCGCAACGCCGCTCTGAACGGTTTCGCCGAAAAAATGACCTGCATCGAAGGCGACGTGTTCGAAGCCCTGAAGGAACTGAAAGCCAGCGAAGAACGTTTCGACGTCATCGTGGCCGACCCTCCTGCCTTCATCAAACGCAAGAAAGACATGAAAAACGGTGAAGGCGCCTACCGTCGCCTGAACGAGCAAGCCATGCGCCTGCTGAGCAAGGACGGCATCCTGGTCAGCGCATCGTGCTCGATGCACCTGCCGGAAGACGATCTGCAGAACATTCTGCTGACCAGCGCCCGTCACCTGGACCGCAATATCCAGATGCTGGAGCGCGGCGGCCAGGGCCCGGACCACCCTGTACACCCGGCGATTGCCGAGACTCGTTACATCAAGAGCATCACCTGCCGTCTGCTGCCAAACAGCTAACCCCCTCCTGTAGGAGCAATCGAGCGTCGGCCGGCTGCTCCTACAACAGATTCAGAAAGGGCCTACGCTCGCCTGCATTGACTTGCCTCTTCGTCAAATCAATCCTCGTCCCCCCCTCACGGAACGAGCGCGTTGATTGATGACCCACGCCAAAAACACCCAAGAAAAGCCGTTAATCGTCCTGTTGCTGATGACCATGACACTGCTGGGTGTTTTCCCATTGGACGTGGTTCTTCCTTCCTTTCCCGACATGTCGGTCTATTTCCAGACCTCGCCGCCCGATGTTGCCCTCTCCGTCAGCGTGTTTGCCATCAGCCTGGCGTTTTCCGTGATGCTGGTGGGGCCGCTTTCGGATAGGTGGGGCCGCAAAAAGCTGTTGCTGGGAGGGATCGCCATCGCGGCCATTGGCGCGGTTGGATGCGCAGTTTCTCGCGAATACAGCTGGTTTCTGGTTTTTCGTGTGGTCCAGGCGATCGGTTGCGGGTCCTTCTCGCTGTCACAGGCGCTGGTGCAGGATTTATTCATCGGCCATGAAAGGCAGCGGCTCAGGATCTGGATGGTGACCGCGGGCGGCGTCTTCATTTCAATTTCCCCGCTGCTGGGGACTTGGCTGCAATTGCAGTTTGGCTGGCAAGGCAGCTTTTATGTGTTTGTCACGCTAGCCGTTTTTGGCGGGTTAAGTGCTTGTTTGCTACTCAAGGAATCCTCGTCTAGCCGCACGGCATCGAAGGGGGGATTTTTCCGTGTTTACGGGTATGTGTGTTCGGATGCTCGCTTCATGAGCTATCGGCTGATTTCAGCCTTGGCCTTCGCCTGTCATTTCTCGTTCATCGTCACTTCACCCAATATTTTCATGGAGAACCTGACCCTTTCACCGTATGAGTTCGCCTGGGCGTTGCTGCTGTATGGCGTTGCCTATGTGGGCGGCGGCGGTGTAGCCAGCGTTTTGCATCGACACCTGCAAGCCAATACCCAGATCATTATTGGCCTGGTGCTGATCGCTGCTTCAGGTGTGTTGATGCTATGGCTGACTCGCCACTTCGGCCTCTCTGCCGTCACGGTCCTGGTATCCATGCTTATTTGCACGATCGGAACCACCATTGTCAGGCCAGTCGTCAATTGCAAAGCCATGGATATCCACCCGCAATACGCCGGAACATCGACCTCGGTCGGCGCCGTGTTGATCTTCATGTGCGGCGGCGTGATCAGCGCGGTGATCAATCTATCGCCCGAAGACCTGACCACGACATTAGCCCTGTGCTTTCTGACATCGAGCTTCGCAGGCCTTGGACTGAATGCATTGATCATCCAACGGAATAAACAGGCACTCGATATCGGGTAGTAACCCGCCGATCGTCACCCCACACGCCCCATCAGCGCTGGATCAACAGTTTCCGGCATTCCCTCCAGCCGCCAGCGGTGTAGAATCGCGAGATTCATCGCCAGTCATCCCCCGGCGGGTTTATGAGCTCAAGCTGAAGCGCGCGGCGATCCCGCAAAGTTATCGGCAACTTCCGGACACACGGCCATTTCTGAGTGTTCCAGACGTCAATAGAAGCTCACTTCCCTTTTGATACCTGATTAGCCGCCCGGAGTGCTTCATGCCTGATTACCGCTCGAAAACATCCACCCACGGCCGCAACATGGCCGGTGCCCGCGCACTGTGGCGCGCCACGGGGATGAAAGATGACGACTTCAAGAAGCCGATCATCGCCATTGCCAACTCCTTTACCCAGTTCGTTCCAGGCCATGTGCACCTCAAGGATCTGGGGCAACTGGTCGCTCGCGAAATCGAACGGGCCGGCGGCGTCGCCAAAGAATTCAACACCATCGCCGTGGATGACGGCATCGCCATGGGCCACGACGGCATGCTCTATTCGCTGCCGAGCCGCGAGATCATCGCCGACTCCGTCGAATACATGGTCAACGCCCACTGCGCCGACGCCATCGTGTGCATCTCCAACTGCGACAAGATCACCCCTGGCATGTTGATGGCGTCTCTGCGCCTGAACATCCCGGTGATCTTCGTGTCCGGCGGCCCGATGGAAGCCGGCAAGACCAAACTGGCCAGCCACGGTCTCGACCTGGTCGATGCCATGGTGATCGCCGCCGACTCCAGCGCATCTGACGAGAAAGTCGCTGAGTACGAGCGTAGCGCCTGCCCTACTTGCGGCTCCTGCTCCGGCATGTTCACCGCCAACTCGATGAACTGCCTGGTTGAAGCCCTGGGCCTGGCATTGCCGGGCAACGGTTCGACCCTGGCCACCCACAGCGACCGCGAACAACTGTTCCTGCAGGCCGGCCGCACCATCGTCGAGCTGTGCAAGCGTTACTACGGCGAGAACGATGAGTCAGTGTTGCCGCGCAACATCGCCAACTTCAAGGCGTTCGAAAACGCCATGACCCTGGACATCGCCATGGGCGGTTCCACCAACACCATCCTGCACTTGCTGGCCGCGGCCCAGGAAGCCGAGATCGATTTCGACCTGCGCGACATCGACCGTCTCTCCCGCCATGTACCGCAATTGTGCAAGGTCGCGCCGAACATCCAGAAATACCACATGGAAGACGTGCACCGTGCCGGCGGGATCTTCAGCATCCTCGGCTCCCTGGCCCGTGGCGGCCTTCTGCACACCGACCTGCCGACCGTGCACAGCAAGACCATGGCCGAAGGTATCGCCAAGTGGGACATCACCCAGACCACCGACGAAGCCGTGCATCACTTCTTCAAGGCCGGTCCGGCGGGCATTCCGACGCAAACCGCGTTCAGCCAGTCGACCCGTTGGGAAACCCTGGATGACGACCGTGAAAACGGCTGCATCCGCAGTGTCGAACATGCTTACTCGAAAGAAGGCGGCCTGGCCGTTCTGTACGGCAACATCGCTCTGGACGGTTGCGTGGTGAAAACCGCCGGCGTCGACGAGTCGATTCACGTCTTCGAAGGCAATGCGAAGATCTTCGAAAGCCAGGATAGCGCCGTACGCGGCATCCTCGCCGACGAAGTGAAGGCCGGCGACATCGTGATCATTCGTTACGAAGGCCCGAAAGGCGGCCCGGGCATGCAGGAAATGCTGTACCCAACGTCTTACCTGAAATCCAAAGGCCTGGGCAAAGCCTGCGCCCTGCTCACCGATGGCCGCTTCTCTGGCGGCACTTCGGGCCTGTCCATTGGCCACGCTTCGCCAGAAGCCGCTGCCGGTGGCGCGATCGGTCTGGTGCAGGATGGCGACAAAGTTCTGATCGACATTCCGAACCGCTCGATCAACCTGTTGATCAGCGATGAAGAAATGGCCGCGCGCCGTGCCGAGCAGGACAAGAAAGGCTGGAAACCGGTGGAAGTGCGTCCACGTAAAGTGACCACTGCGCTGAAAGCCTATGCGCTGTTGGCCACCAGCGCCGACAAGGGTGCGGTACGTAACAAGGCGATGCTCGACGGGCTGTAAGCGTCAGTCGCAGAAACAAAAATGCCCCGCCAAGTGCGGGGCTGATCGTTCCCACGCTCCCGCGTGGGAATGCCTCAAGGGACGCTCTGCGTCCAGTGACGCGGAGCGTCACGGGCTGCATTCCCACGCAGAGCGTGGGAACGATCATCACCGAGGATCCCTGTGGGAGCGAGGCTTGCCCGCGAATGCCACAACTCGGTCTTACTGAATCTCTTCCGGTTTCACGATCACCCAGTTCTTGTCCGCCGTCACTGCCAACCCTTCTTTCGCCTGGGCTGCTGCGTTTTTGGCCATCATGCCGTTAATCTGCGTCATGTACTTGTCTTTGCGGTTGACCCACAAATGGATGCCGCCCTTGGACACGTCGACGCTGTGGAACAACATGTAGCCATCGCTGGTCGGGGTATCGCCGCCCACGAGGACCGGTTTTTTCCATTCATCGATATACGTCAGGATCGCCGACTGCTTACCGGCCATCCAGGTGGCCGGGGTCCACAGGTACGGGGTCAATTCGAGGCCCAGATTGGCCTTCTCATCATACTTGCCAGCGGTGACCTGCTTGCGTGCGGTGGTCAACTCGCCGGTCTTGCGGTCCTTGAGCAACAGGCTCACGCCAATCACGTTCTGCGGTTTGACGTTGTAGCCGTATTTCGGATCGGAAGCGACCATGCGCACCAGTTCTTCGGAGGCGGCGGTCATCACATAAACCTCGATGCCATTCTCCATCAGCTTGTTGTAGAGCTCTTTCTGGCCGGTGAAGATTTTCGGCGGGTTGACGTCGATGGTCTTGACCACATCGCCATCGTAATAAGTGCTCGGCACCGGTTTTCCGGACGCCATCAGCTCATCGACATTGCCCTTGAGCTCTTGAAGCGTGAAGCCGGAAAACACTTGGGCGACCCATGGATAGCACACCATGTCGTCGATTTCGCAGAGGCGATAGTAGTAGCTGAACAGGCTTTCCTTATGGTCGGCCGTGTCCTTGAACGGCATCAGTTTCAGGGAGGGATCGAGGCTCTCGCGGGTGATCAGGCCTTTGTTTTCCATGAACGGCAACAAGGACTCTTCGAGGTCGTAGCGGTAACTGGTGTTGTCCATGTCGAACACCGCGAAGTTACCCTTGTTGGCATTGGCCGCGATCATCGCGTCCAGCGCTTTGGCCTGATCGGCTGGCCAGTGCTTCAAATCGGTAGCGAATACCTGGCCGGCAAGGCCCAGGCTCAAACCCAATCCAAGTGCGGCAGCCAGAAATTTCGGTGCGAGTTTCATCGGCGTTTCTCCCTGATTCAAAGAAATCGACGCTAACAAATAAGTGTGACAGTCCTCGTCTGTCAGCGACCGCCCGCGTTCCTATTGCGCCAGCTGCATCCCTGACAACGACACTGGCTTATTCCAAAAACGACAGCAACCATACGTTTTCGATATTAATTCATTAGTTTTCAAGCTGTTACTCGCTGGACCCGCTGTGGATCGCAACGTTGGTGGAGATTGTGACGCTGAGTTCGGCCGGTGTGGCCGGGGTCGGTGGTGGCGCGACGTTCGCCGCGTTGATCGTGCTGCCGGCCATGGGCTTGCCGGTGTCACTGGTGGCGTTGCTGATTTCGGTTGAGCCGCTGATCGATATGGGGCGTACGGCGTTGAACGTCAGTGGTTCGATTACGGCGGGGGCGATTAACAGCCAGGTGATGCAGCAGACGGATAAGGAATTGCTGGAGGCGGATGAGCATGGGGCGTTGGCTCACGCTTAAGACTTTTATCGTCTGAGCGGGCCTCTTCGCGGGCAAGCCTCGCTCCTACAGGATCTGTGTCGATCACCTAGTGGTCACCACAACCCTGTAGGAGCGAGGCTTGCCCGCGAAGCTTTCAGGCTTTTTCCCACACCTCAAAGCTATACGCCGGCTTATCACCCTCCGCCGGATTCGGAACATTCGATACCAGTTTCCACTGGTTCAAATCAAACTCCGGAAACCACGCATCCCCTTCCGGGCTCAGCGCCACGCGGGTCAGGTACAGCCGATCAGCCTGTGCCAACCCTCGCGCATACAACTGCGCCCCGCCAATCAACATCACCTCATCGACGCCTTGCTCGTTCGCCCATTCCTCGGCGCGAACCACTGCTGCCTCCAGCGACGGATAAACTTCCGCGCCTTCCAGCTGCAGATCCGTCTGACGGCTGACCACGATGTTCAACCGGCCGGGCAGCGGTCGACCGAGGGAATCCCAGGTCTTGCGACCCATGATGATCGGCTTGCCGAGGGTGGTGGCCTTGAAGTATTTGAAGTCCCCCGGCAAGTGCCAGGGCATGCTGTTGTCGACGCCGATCACACGGTTTTCACCGAGGGCTGCGATCAGGCTGAGGGGGGGTGATTTAGTCATGTCGGCGAGGATACCAGAGCCTCCCTTACCCCGATAAGCGTCACAGCGGTTATGCTCACCGCTCAATTAAGCGACGGGATGCCGCGTGACTGAACTGACTCCACTGCAAAACCTCTGGCTGAGCGAAACCGTGCGTCTGCGTGAAGAACACGCCGGCCCCCTGGACGATCTGGAAGCCAATCGAATCGCCCGTAGCGCCGGCGGCGATCTGCCGACGCGCATTCAACGCCGCGCCCTGTGGCTGGCCGAGCGCGACGGACAGACCCACGCCCTCAAACATTGGCTGCAAGGCGCACGATTGGCGCTGATTGTGCTGACTGTTCTGGCCGTGATCAGCGGCGCCGGCCTGGCGTTTGCCGCATTGGGCGATGGCCAGACCCCGGTCAATGTGTTCTGGGCGTTGGGCAGCCTGCTCGGACTGAATCTGATTTTATTGCTGAGCTGGGCCCTGGGTCTGGTGTTTGCCGGCGAGCAGGGTGCCGCCCTCGGACGATTATGGCTGTGGCTCAGTGAAAAACTCGCCCGCGATGCCAACGCTGCGCAACTGGCGCCAGCTCTGCTGCTGTTGCTGCAACGGCAGAAGCTCAATCGTTGGGCGCTGGGCGTGCTGGTCAACGGATTGTGGTTGCTGGCGATGCTCAGCGCCTTGGTGATGGTGCTGACGCTGATGGCGACCCGGCGCTACGGCTTCGTCTGGGAGACCACTATTCTCGGCGGCGACACCTTCGTCGCCATGACCCAAGCCCTCGGTGCCTTGCCGGCCTTGCTCGGTTTCAGTGTGCCCAGTGTGGAGATGATCCGCGCCAGCGGCGATGCCGCGCTGAACATCGAAAGCGCCCGCCAGGCCTGGGCGGGGTGGCTGGTTGGGGTGCTGCTGGTGTACGGCGTTTTACCGAGATTGTTGCTCGCATTGTTCTGCCTGTGGCGCTGGAAAACCGGTCAAGCAACCCTGCATTTGGATCTGAACCTGCCCGGCTACGCCCAGTTGCGCGAACGGCTGATGCCCACCAGCGAACGACTGGGCATCAACGATGCCGCGCCTGCGCAGCTTCATCGGGTTGAAAACACTGCCAGCGATCTGCAAAGCGATGGCGCGCTGTTGGTGGCCATCGAACTGGACGACCAACGCCCCTGGCCGCCGCAGCTGCCGAAAAACGTCAACAACGCCGGCGTCCTCGACAGCCGTGAATCCCGGCACAAACTGCTCGAACAGCTGAGTCGCTTTCCCCCGGCCCGTCTGGCCATCGCCTGCGACCCACGGCGTTCGCCGGACCGTGGCAGCCTGGCGCTGATCGCCGAACTGGCCCGCAGCGCCAGCGCCACCCGTGTGTGGTTGCTGCAAGCGCCGCCCGGCGAAGCGCTGGATGCCGAACGCCTGGGCGACTGGCATGTTGCGCTACGACAACTTGACCTGCCCTTCGCCGATTGCGCGCCGTTGAACTGGCTGGAGACGGGTCATGACTGATGTGTGGAATAAGCCATTAAAGCTCGCCGTGGTCGGTCATACCAATGTCGGCAAAACTTCATTGCTGCGAACGCTGACACGAGACGTCGGCTTCGGCGAAGTGTCCCATCGGCCCAGCACCACTCGCCACGTCGAAGGCGCGCGATTATCGGTAGATGGCGAACCGTTGCTCGATCTCTTCGACACTCCCGGCCTGGAAGATGCAATCGCCCTGCTCGACTACCTTGAGCGCCTGGAACGGCCCGGCGAACGCCTCGACGGCCCGGCACGACTGACGCGTTTTCTTGAGAGCAGCGAAGCCCGGCAGCGCTTCGAACAGGAAGCCAAAGTGCTGCGGCAATTGCTCGCCTCGGACGCCGGCCTTTATGTGATCGACGCCCGGGAGCCGGTGCTGGCCAAGTACCGCGACGAACTGGAAGTGTTGGCCAGTTGCGGAAAACCGCTGCTGCCGGTGTTGAATTTTGTCAGCAGCGCCCAGCATCGCGAACCTGATTGGCGCGAAGCCCTGGCGCGATTGGGTTTGCATGCATTGGTGCGTTTCGACAGCGTCGCGCCACCGGAAGATGGCGAACGCCGACTCTATGAAAGCCTCGCGCTGCTGCTGGAAAACTCCCGCGAACAACTGGAGCGCTTGATCGCCGACCAGCAGGCCCAACGCCTGGTCCGTCAGCAAAGTGCAGCGCGGCTGATTGCCGATTTATTGATCGATTGCGCCGCCTGCCGCCGCAGTGTGGTCAGCGAGGCGGCGCAGGAACAGCAAGCGATCAGCGAACTGCGCAAAGCCGTGCGTCAGCGCGAACAACGCTGCGTCGAGGCTTTGCTCAAGCTCTACGCCTTCCGCCCACAAGATGCGGCGGCCAGTGACTTGCCGTTGCTCGATGGCCGCTGGGGCGATGACCTGTTCAACCCGGAAACCCTGAAGCAGCTCGGTGTGCGGGTCGGCGGCGGTATCGCAGCCGGCGCGGCGGCCGGGGCCGGGGTTGATTTGCTGGTGGGCGGCCTGACCCTCGGCGCCGCGGCACTGGCCGGAGCAATTGCCGGCGGCGCCCTGCAAACCGCCCGCAGTTACGGCAGCCGCCTGCTGGGAAAAATCAAAGGGCAGCGAGAACTGACCGTCGACGACGGCGTATTACGGCTGTTGGCCTTGCGCCAGCGACAATTGCTGCAGGCTCTGAATTCCCGTGGGCATGCGGCGATGGACAGCATTCAGGTCGCCACGCCGCAGGACAAAACCTGGCGCGAAGGGAAACTGCCGGATGCGCTGAACAAGGCGCGGGCGCATCCGCAGTGGTCGTCGCTCAATCCGCATTCGAAGTTGAGTCAGGCGGAGCGCCAAGAGCAGATTGAGGTGTTGGCGCAGCAACTGTAATGGCCGGAACACTTGTTTTGTCTGGGCTGACACCATCGCGAGCAGGCTCACTCCCACATTGGATCTGCGTCTGATCACAGATGAATGTTCCAGCACCAAATCCCTGTGGGAGTGAGCCTGCTCGCGATGGCCGCGACTCGAAATCGGAGTGAACGCTACCAGCCGACCGTCAAAAATTCCCGCACCAACGCCCTGACCCGGTTCCGATCCGTACGATTGGCATATCCGTCATTGTCCACATCGCCGCTCAGTATCACCTCGAATGCACCATCGTTATCAAGATCATGGACCGCAGCCTTGTAAATGATTGTCGGGCCCTCGTGAAAATGCAGTCGCACCGATTCCGGTGTGCCGTCGACGGAAGGGTTCAGCGAAAAAATCCGCAGGTGCCGCTCCTCGCTTTCACCCGTGTTGTACCAAGCGCACTTTGAATAAGTCGCACCTAGTGCCTTAAGTCGTTGCCGTTCTAGCGCTGTCGCTTCGCGCAACAACTGTTCACCTTCATAAAACCGGAAATGAAGGCTATCCGGCTGACCCGAACCGCTTGGGTCCTGTGCAATGACTTTTAGATAACGCATCCAAGCGTTCCTTGTCGAAAAACTCAGCCTGAACCTTTTCGACAGTGGGTTCCATGCGGGCTTTCCCTATCGCCCGTCAGACAAGTCATCAAGCGTTGCGGGACAACAACTCGACAGCCTTGCCTTTCAAGATACCGAGATCGATCATCGGCACTGCATCCGCAAACGGACGGCACACAACAGATCCTGCTCGAAGGCTTCAGCCTCGACAGCTGTCATCTTCCCGCCCGTCTATTTACGCAACAGGCGCAAACCATTGAACACCACCAACAAGCTCACGCCCATGTCAGCGAACACCGCCATCCACATGGTGGCAATCCCGGCGAAGGTTACCCCAAGAAAGATCGCTTTGATGACCAATGCCAGAGCGATGTTCTGTTTGAGGATATTCGAAGTCTGCCGCGATAGGCGGATGAAGGCCGGAATCTTGCGTAGATCATCGTCCATCAGGGCGACATCAGCGGTTTCAATCGCAGTATCGGTACCGGCGGCCGCCATGGCGAAACCGATTTCGGCCCGCGCCAGTGCCGGGGCGTCGTTGATGCCGTCGCCGACCATTCCGACCCGATGGCCCTGGGCATAAAGCGTTTCAATGGCCTGCTGCTTCTCGGTCGGCAACAGATCGCCCTGCGCCTGATCGATGCCCACGTGGGCGGCGATGGCCTGAGCGGTATGAACGTTGTCGCCGGTCAACATCAGGGTTTTGATGCCCAACTCATGCAGTTGCTGGATCGCTTCGCGACTGGACGCTTTCACTGTGTCTGCTACGGCAAACAATGCCAGTGGACCGGACTTGTCGAGCAACAGCACCACGGATTTGCCCTGTTTCTCCAGAGCAAACAGTTTCTCTTCCAGCGCTGGTGAACACAGGCCCAAATCTTCCACCAGGCGATGGTTGCCCAAGTGGTAGAGCTCACCGTTGATCTCGCCGCGCACACCACGACCGGCCAGGGCTTCGAAGTTATCCACAATCAGCGGCGCGCGTTGGCTGTCGACAACTGCATCCACAGCCGCATTGGCAATGGCCAGCGACACAGGGTGATCCGAGCGCCCGGCCAGTGCCGCCGCAACGGCCGGGGCTGTTTCATCAGCGGTTGGGTCGAGGGACACATAGTCGGTCTGCACCGGTTTACCGTGAGTGAGGGTGCCGGTCTTGTCGAGAGCCAGGTAATCGAGTTTGTGGCCGTGCTCCAGATAGACGCCGCCCTTGACCAGAATCCCTTTGCGCGCCGCCGCCGCGAGGCCGCTGACGATGGTCACCGGGGTGGAAATCACCAAGGCACACGGGCAGGCGACCACCAGCAACACCAGCGCCCGGTAGATCCAGTCGAACCACAACGCGTCCATGAACAGCGGCGGGATCACCGCCACGGCCAAGGCCAGGATGAACACCGCCGGGGTGTAGATTTTCGAGAAGGCGTCGACGAAACGCTGGGTCGGCGCCCGCGCACCCTGAGCCTGTTCCACGGCGTGGATAATCCTCGCCAGGGTCGAATTGTTCGCTGCGGCAGTCACGGTATATTCCAGCGAACCGGACTGGTTGATGGTGCCGGCGAACACCTTGTCTCCGACGGTTTTCTCCACCGGCAGGCTTTCGCCGGTAATCGGCGCCTGATCGATGGTCGAGTTGCCGGACAGCACTTCGCCGTCCAGACCGATCCGCTCACCGGGACGCACCCGCACCCGTGCACCCAGTTCGATGCTTTTAACCGGTCGTGCGACCCAGCTGCCGTCGGCCTGCTGAACCGTGGCTTGCTCGGGGGCCATCTGCATCAGCCCGCCGATGGCGTTGCGTGCCCGGTCCAGGGACCTGGCCTCGATCAACTCGGCCACGGTGAACAGGAACATCACCATCGCCGCTTCCGGCCATTGGCCGATCAGGATCGCACCGGTCACTGCGATGCTCATCAGCGCGTTAATGTTCAGGTTGAGGTTTTTCAGGGCAATCCAGCCCTTTTTGTAGGTGCTGAGGCCACCGCTGAGGATCGAAATCAGCGCGATAACCGCCACCACCCAGTTCGGTGCCGCATTGGTGAAGTGGATCAGCTCGGCGGCCAGCGCCCCGACGCCGGACAGCGCCAGCGGCCACCAGGGCTTTTGCACAGGTTCAGGGCTCGACGCTGGCGTTTCAGCGCTCTGCTCCATCGGCTCGGCGTGCATGCCGAGAGACTTGATTGCTTCGATGATCGGCGTGGTGCTCGGCAGGTCATGGGTCACGCCCAACACCCGGTTGATCAGGTTGAATTCCAGTTGCTGCACACCCGAAAGCTTCCCCAGTTTGTTCTGGATCAGCGTCTGCTCAGTCGGGCAGTCCATCGCCTCGATGCGGAAACTGCTTAGCCGCGCGCCAGCGGTCGGCGTCTCGCTCAACAAAATCCGCGAAGGTGCCGCCGCCTTCGAGGAACAGCAGGAATCCCCGTGGCTGCCATGATCATGCTTCTGTACAGGCTGTAGCTTGTGGCTGTGCCCAGCCTCGGGTTTGTGGGTGTGCAAAGAATCACTCATTGGTCGCGTCCATGAAGGTGCCTGTTGCCAAGTAAAGACCCTGTAGCCACTATAGGGTCAAGCACCCTTCTGGAGATTGTCGCGATGAAAATCGGAGAACTGGCGAAACTCACCGACTGCGCAGTGGAAACCATTCGCTACTACGAGCGCGAAAACCTCCTGCCGGAGCCGGCCCGCAGCGACGGCAATTACCGCGTCTATACCCAGGCCCACGCAGAGCGCCTGACCTTCATCCGCAACTGCCGCACGCTGGACATGACCCTCGAGGAAATCCGCAGCCTGCTGGCCCTGCGCGATAGCCCGCAGGATCAATGCGAAAACGTCAACGCGTTGATCGACGAACACATCCACCATGTGAAGGCACGAATCGACGGTTTGCTGGCCTTGCAGACACAACTGCTCGACCTGCGCCAACGCTGCAGCGAAGGGCCGGATATCGATCAGTGCGGGATTTTGCAGCGGCTGGAAGTGAGTGGCGGGGTTGTGGCGACGGAGGTTGAGCATTCCCATGTCGGGCGCAGTCACGGCCATTAGCGGTCAATGATCGTTCCCACGCTCTGCGTGGGAATGCAGCCATGGACGCTCCGCGTCCACTGTGACGCAGAGCGTCACGGGATTCATTCCCACGCAGAGCGTGGGAACGATCAGGAGGGACTAGACCGCCATCGGCGCGGTCATCGGTGCGTGGTGCTCGTAGCCTTCCAGCGAGAAATCACTCGGCTCGATCTGCTCCAGCCATTCCGGCTGATAAACACCGGTCTTGGCAAACTCCGGCACGCGATCACTGATCACCAGTTTCGGCTGCGGGAACGGCTCGCGCTTGAGCTGTTCGTTGAGCATGTCCAAATGGTTTTCGTAGACGTGGGCGTCGCCGATGAAATAGGTGAACCAGCGCGGTGTGTAACCGGTCAGGCGACCAATCAGGCTCAGCAGCGCGGCGCCTTCGGTGAGGTTGAACGGTGTGCCCAGGCCCAGATCGTTGGAGCGGATGTAGAGGGTCAAAGAAATCTCTTTGGTCTCGACATTCGGATGGAACTGATACAGCAAGTGGCACGGCGGCAGAGCCATTTCATCGAGCTGCGCAACGTTCCAGCCGTGGAACAGAATGCGGCGGCTGCCCGGGTCCTTGATGATGGTGTCCACGCATTGGCGGATCTGGTCGATCGCCTTGTACAGCACCACGTAGGCCTGACCGGCCTCGGAGCCCTCGGCGATTTGACGATAACCCTGGCTCAACGTCTGCTCGATGGCGGCCTGGTTACTGACCGGGATCTGCTTGTACGCCGGCCATTTGCGCCATTGCACGCCGTAGATCTCGCCGAGATCGTCTTCGCCCTGACGGAACGGGTTGGCCAGCCACTGCGCATTTTCGTTGGCGTTCTGGTCCCAGACCTTGCAGCCCAGCGCACGGAATTCGGCGGCGTTGTTCACCCCGCGCAGAAAACCGCACATTTCGCCGATGGCGGATTTGAAGGCCATTTTGCGAGTGGTGATCGCCGGAAAACCTTCCTGCAGATCGAAGCGCAGCATCGCGCCCGGAAAGCTGATGGTGTTCACGCCGGTGCGGTTGGCCTGTTTGGTGCCGTTCTTGATGACGTGGGCGACCAGTTCGAGATATTGCTTCATGAATTACCTGTGTCCTTGAACCCGGGGCCAAAGCCCCCGGGGTTCGAATGTATAGCGCCTGCTTTTTATACAGCAGCAGCGGGAGCCGCCGGGGCGCGTCGATAAGCCAGCCAGATCAGGAACAGCCCGCCGACGATCATCGGTACGCACAGCACTTGGCCCATGGTCAGCCAGTTCCACGCCAGATAACCCAGTTGCGCGTCCGGCACGCGAAAGAATTCGACGATGAAGCGGAAGATGCCATAGAACAGCGCGAACATCCCGGACACCGCCATGGTCGGCCGCGGCTTGCGCGAGAACAGCCAGAGAATCGCGAACAGCGCCACGCCTTCCAGCGCGAACTGGTACAGCTGCGACGGGTGACGCGCCAGTTGCGCCGGATCGGTCGGGAAGACCATCGCCCACGGCACGTCGGTCGCCTTGCCCCACAACTCGGCGTTGATGAAGTTACCGATGCGCCCGGCACCCAGGCCGATCGGCACCATCGGCGCGACGAAGTCCATCAGCTCGAAGAACGACTTGCCGTTCTTTTTACCGAACCACAACGCCGCCAGCATCACACCGATAAACCCGCCATGGAACGACATGCCGCCCTTCCACACTTCGAAGATCAGCAGCGGGTTGGCGATGTAGGCGCTCAGGTCGTAAAACAGCACATAACCCAAACGGCCACCCACGATGACGCCCATCGACATCCAGAACACCATGTCGGAGAGTTTCTCTTTGCTCCAGGTCGGGTCGAAGCGGTTCAGCCGACGGGACGCCAGCCACCATGCGCCGCCGATGCCGATCAGGTACATCAGACCATACCAGTGGATTTTCAGCGGACCGATGGCCAGGGCCACCGGGTCGATCTGCGGGTAAGGCAGCATTGCGACTCCTCGTTAGAGTTGAAATCTTCAAATTCCCGGGGCGACCCTGTCACGCCAGGATTAAGCCAGGATTGCGCCACGCGTCAGAGCAGGAAGCTCAAGCCGACGCAAAACAGCAAAGCGGCAAACAGTCTTTTCAGCAAGCGCGGCGACAGCGCGTGGGCCAGTCGCGCACCGAGGCGGGCGAAAACCATGCTGGTCAGGGCGATCCCCAGCAGCGCCGGCAAATAAACAAAACCGAGACTATGGGCCGGCAGCAGTGGATCGTGCCACCCCAGAATCATGAAACTTAATGCACTGGCCAAGGCGATTGGCAGGCCACAGGCCGACGAAGTGGCCACCGCTTGCTGCATCGGCACGCTGCGCCAGGTCAGGAACGGCACGGTCAACGAGCCGCCGCCGATTCCGAAAATCGCCGAGGCCCAGCCAATGACACTGCCAGCCACGGTCAGACCGACTTTACCGGGCACCGTTCGGCTGGCCTTGGGCTTGAAGTCCAAAGCGAGTTGAACGGCGATGGTCAGCGCGAATACACCAATGATCTTCTGCAAATGTGGTCCGGAAATCGCTTCGGCAGTCAATGCGCCGAAACCGGCACCGATCAGAATGCCGAATGTCATCCAGGCAAAAATCGGCCAACGCACGGCGCCGCGGCGATGGTGCTCGCGAATCGCATTGATCGACGTAAAGATGATCGTCGCCAAAGAGGTGCCGACTGCCAAATGCGTCAGGATCGACGCATCAAATCCCTGCAAAGTGAAACTGAACACCAGCACCGGGACAATAATAATCCCACCGCCTACCCCGAACAGCCCGGCCAGCACGCCCGCACAGGCGCCCAGCGCCAGATAGAGCAGAAATTCCATGGCCACATCCCCAAGCATCCCGATTCAGGAGCGGCATGGTAACGGAAGCATGGCCTCGGGCTCCACTGTGGATGGCGATGGATCGATGAGCGATGTCTGCGTAGAGTGAGCAAAAAACACACAAGGACCACCTTATGTGCCTGATTGTTTTTGCCTGGCGACCGGGCCACGCCCAGCCGCTGATCGTGGCGGCCAACCGCGATGAATTCTATGCCCGGCCCAGCCTGCCCCTGGCGCAATGGCCGCAAGCCCCGCACGTGTACGCCGGTCGCGACCTTGAAGCTGGCGGTACGTGGCTCGGTGTCGGCGCCCACGGGCGCTTCGCCGCGCTGACCAATATCCGTGATCCCCTTCAACCGCCAGCGCGCAAATCGCGAGGCGAACTGGTGGCGCAGTTTCTCAGCGGGGACATGTCGATTGACGACTATTTAAAGGATGTTGTCGGACGCTCACCTGAATATGCCGGATTTAATCTGTTGCTCGGCAATGCCCACGAGTTATGGCACTTCAACGCTCGGGAGACAGAGGCGGTCATGCTCAAACCGGGCATTTATGGGTTATCGAACGCGGGGCTGGATACGCCGTGGCCGAAAGTGCTCAAAGCCAAGGCAGCATTGAGCGAGGTGTTGGGCGCTCCGCAGCCGCAGGCGCTATTGGCCTTGCTCAGCGATCCGCAGACGGCGCCGCTTGCCGAATTGCCGGACACTGGCGTGGGGCAGGCCACCGAGACGTTGTTGTCGAGCGTGTTTATCAAGAGCCCGACTTACGGGACTCGGGCGAGCACGGCATTGATTGTTCAGGCGGATGGGGTGCGGCATATGGTCGAAAGGAGTTTCGGGCCGTATGGGGGGCATTTGGGGGAAGTGGAAGTCAGGATTTAATCAGGCGTTGTCAGTGCTGACGCTTTCGCGAGCAAGCCCGCTCCCACATTTGGTCTCTGGTGTTCACAAATAATGTGCTCACTGAAGATCGAATGTGGGAGCGGGCTTGCTCGCGAAGAGGCCCTCAGCGTTTCAGAGGGTTTTAACCGAAGCCGGATTAATCATCCGCGCCAACCCAAGATTCTTCAGCGCCAGTTGCAACGAGCTGTGGATAACTTGCGGGTTGTCGATGGTCATCAGTTCCGCCAGCAACTCCTTGGCCTTGCTCAGGTTGATCTGGCGCAACATCCACTTCACTTTCGGCAAGTTGGTGGCGTTCATCGACAGGCTGTCGAAACCCATCGCCATCAACAACACAGCCGCCGCCGGATCACCCGCCATTTCGCCGCAGATACTCACGGGCTTGCCTTCGGCATGGGCATCGCGCACCACGCTCTGCAAGGCTTGTAACACTGCCGGGTGCAGGTAGTCGTAGAGATCGGCCACCCGCGGGTTGTTGCGGTCCACCGCCAGCAGGTACTGAGTCAGGTCGTTGGAGCCGACCGACAGAAAGTCTACTTGTCGCGCCAGTTCCTTGGTCTGATACACCGCCGCCGGAATCTCGATCATTACGCCAACCGGCGGCATCGGCACGTCGGTGCCTTCATCGCGGACTTCGCCCCAGGCCCGATGGATCAGGTGCAAGGCTTCTTCCAGCTCGTGGATGCCGGAGATCATCGGCAGCAGGATGCGCAGGTTGTTCAGGCCTTCGCTGGCCTTGAGCATGGCGCGGGTCTGCACCAGGAAGATTTCCGGGTGATCGAGGGTCACGCGAATGCCGCGCCAGCCGAGGAACGGGTTGTCTTCCTTGATCGGGAAGTACGACAGCGCCTTGTCGCCACCAATGTCCAGGGTACGCATGGTCACCGGTTGCGGGTGGAACGCGGCGAGTTGTTCGCGATAGATCGCCAACTGCTCCTTTTCGCTGGGGAAGCGCTGGTTGATCATGAACGGCACCTCGGTGCGGTACAGTCCCACGCCCTCGGCACCGCGCTTCTGCGCCCGCGCCACGTCCGCCAGCAGGCCGGTGTTGACCCACAGCGGCATGCGGTGACCGTCGACCGTTATGCACGGCAGGTCCCGCAAAGCATCCAGCCCGAGCGCCAGTTGTTTCTCTTCCTCGACCACCTCGGCGAACTGCTTGCGCAGCACATCACTCGGGTTGGTATAGACCTCCCCGTGGTAGCCGTCGACGATCATCTGGATGCCGTCGACCTTGGAATACGGCAAGTCGACCAGGCCCATCACCGTTGGAATACCCATGGCGCGCGCCAGGATCGCCACGTGGGAGTTGCCGGAACCGAGTACTGACACCAGGCCGACCAGCTTGCCTTCCGGCACCTCGCCGAGCATCGCCGGCGTCAGTTCTTCGCTGACCAGAATGGTGTTGTCGGGGTAGACCAGCGTCTGCTGCCGCTCTTCCTGCAGATAAGCCAGCAAGCGCCGACCGAGGTCTTTGACGTCCGAGGCGCGCTCTCGCAGGTAGGCGTCGTCCATCAATTCGAAACGGTTGACGTGGTCGGTGACCACCTGACGCAGTGCGCCCTGGGCCCACTGACCGGTCTTGATCACCGTGGTGATTTCGCTGCCGAGCGAGGCATCGTCGAGCATCATCAGGTAAACGTCGAATAGCGCCCGCTCTTCAGGCCGCAGCTGGGTAGCCAGCTTGGCGGACAAGGCACGCATGTCGGCGCGCACGCCTTCGATGGCGGTCTTGAACAATCCGAGTTCCGCATCGATGTCGGAGATGGCCTTGTCCGGCACTACGTCCAGATCGGCCGGAGGCAGCATGACAACCGCGGTTCCGACCGCCGCGCCCGGCGAACCCGGTACACCGACGAACTTTGCTTCCTGGATACCTTTGCCCTGACGGCCCAGGCCACGGATCGAACCGGTGGCCTCGGCGTGGGCGATAACGCCGGCGAGTTGCGCGCTCATGGTCACGAGGAAGGCTTCTTCACCTTCATCGAACTGACGGCGTTCTTTTTGCTGAATGACCAATACGCCGACGACGCGACGGTGGTGAATGATCGGCGCCCCGAGGAACGAGGCGTAGCGTTCCTCACCGGTCTCGGCGAAGTAACGATAGCGCGGGTGATCCGCGGCGTTTTCGAGGTTCAGGGGTTCTTCACGCGTGCCGACCAGACCGACCAGACCTTCGTTGGGTGCCATGCTGACCTTGCCGATCGAGCGCTTGTTCAAGCCCTCGGTGGCCATCAGCACGAAGCGGTTGGTCTCTGGATCAAGCAGGTAGACCGAGCAGACCTGGCTGCCCATGGCCTCTTTGACGCGCAACACAATAATCCCCAACGCCGCCTTGAGATCCTTGGCGGAGTTAACTTCCTGGACGATCTTGCGCAGCGTATTGAGCATGGCTCGGGGTCGAACTCCGTCGTCAGTCGCGCGCTAAAAGGCGCGGGGCAAGCTCTTTGAGAGCGCGTCGATACACCTCGCGCTTGAATGTCACCACCTGGCCCAACGGATACCAATAACTGACCCAGCGCCAGCCATCGAATTCCGGTTTACCGGTCAAATCCATCCGCACCCGCTGCTCGTTGGAGATCAGGCGCAGGAGAAACCATTTCTGCTTCTGGCCGATGCACAGCGGTTGGCTGTGCGTCCTGACCAGACGTTGCGGCAAACGATAACGCAACCAGCCCCGGGTGCAGGCGAGAATTTCAACATCTTCGCGCTCCAGGCCCACTTCTTCGTTCAACTCGCGGTACAAGGCGTCTTCCGGCGTCTCCTGGGGGTTGATCCCTCCCTGTGGAAACTGCCAGGCATCTTGATTGATACGGCGAGCCCATAGCACCTGGCCGGCATCATTCGTCAGAATGATCCCGACATTGGGGCGGAAACCATCGGGGTCGATCACGGCAACAACCTCGCAAACGCATATCGCCGCATTGTTCCACAAAGGTTGTGAAAGCAGCAACGAGCCGACCTACCTTATGTGCACTCTTGTGAAAAGTCCGTATTCTGGAGACCTTTCTACAGACTTTTCAGCGAGTAACTGCAATGCGGCTGGCTTTATTCGACTTGGACAACACGCTTCTGGGCGGTGACAGTGACCACGCCTGGGGCGATTACCTGTGTGAACGCGGTTTCCTCGACGCCGTCGCCTACAAGGCACGCAACGACGAGTTCTATCAGGATTACTTGGCCGGCAAGCTGGATAACGACGCGTACCTGAACTTCTGCCTGGAGGTCCTCGGTCGTACAGAGATGGCCACGCTGGATCAATGGCACCTGGACTATATGCGCGACTGCATCGAACCGATCGTGCTGCCCAAGGCCATCGAACTGCTGACCAAACACCGTGAGGCCGGCGATAAACTGGTGATCATCACTGCCACCAATCGCTTTGTGACCGGGCCCATTGCAGCACGTTTGGGCGTTGAAACCCTGATCGCCACCGAATGCGAAATGATCGACGGCCGTTACAGCGGGCGCAGCACCGATGTTCCATGTTTCCGTGAAGGCAAGGTGACCCGGTTGAATCGCTGGCTCGAAGAGACCGGCCATAACCTGGAAGACAGCTATTTCTACAGTGATTCGATGAACGACTTGCCGTTGCTGGAACAGGTGACGAATCCGATCGCTGTCGATCCGGACGTGAATCTGCGGGCCGAGGCCGAGAAGCGTGGCTGGCCAGTGATTTCGTTGCGCGACTGAAATCGCCTTCGCGGGCAAGCCCGCTCCCAGTTGATCTTCAGTGGACACAGGATCTGTGTACAGCCGAGATCAATGTGGGAGCGGGCTTGCTCGCGAAGGGGCCGACTCGGTCTGTAGCCTTAAACCGGCTTGGCCCCCATCAACCCCGCAATCGCGATGAAACAGACAAAGCTGAACAGTGCGAGGGCAAAGGTGAATTTGCCGTTCCCCGCCGGCGACTTGCGCAACTTGTTCAGCCGCACCAACAACCAGAACCAGCCCAGCGCCGCCACGGTGTAGAGCACACTGGAAGCCAGCAGCCAGGTCTGCCCCAACGGCCAGCCCACCAGATGCACCATCCACCAGCCGGTGAAAGGCATGCTCAACAGCGCCAGGCCCATCAACAGCCAAATGAACACCTGCGGTCGCTGCAAGGTGCGGGCATGAGCCGTCGCATCACCGCTGCGGCGTGTGCGCCAGACCCAGATCGCCAGCCCCAGAGCGCTGATCAACAGCACTAGTGTCGCCACCATGTGAGCGATTTTGAGGGTGGTTAACGTTTCCATTGTGCGATTTCCTTATGGCTTGCTCGTCAGCGTAGCCGCTCAGCCGAGAAACAGCTGATAAGCCGGATTGTCGCTTTCGTCCCAGTACGGGTAACCGATTTCTTCCAGCGCGGCCGGTACCAGATGACGTTCGTCGTGCGGCACTTGCAGGCCCGCGACCACCCGACCATCCGCTGCGCCGTGGTTGCGGTAGTGAAACATCGAAATGTTCCAGCGCCCACCGAGCTTGTTGAGGAAGTTGAACAACGCCCCCGGACGCTCCGGGAACTCGAAACGCAGCACCACTTCATCGACAACCTGGGCGGCACGCCCGCCAACCATATGACGGATGTGCAACTTGGCCAGTTCGTTGTCGGTCAGGTCGAGCACCGGAAAACCCTGCTTGGTGAGACTGGCGAGCAGCGCACTGCGCGGGTCGTTTTCCGGATGTGTCTGCACGCCGACAAAAATGTGCGCTTCACTGCCGGTGTTGTAGCGGTAGTTGAACTCGGTGATCTGACGCTTGCCGATGGCTTCGCAGAACGCCTTGAAGCTGCCCGGTTTCTCGGGGATGGTCACGGCGATGATGGCTTCGCGGCCCTCGCCCAGCTCAGCGCGCTCGGCCACATGGCGCAGGCGGTCGAAGTTGACGTTGGCACCGGAATCAATGGCCACGAAGGTATGGCCCGTGACGCCCCGCTGCTCGACATACTTCTTGATCCCGGCCACGCCCAAGGCACCGGCTGGTTCAGTGATCGAGCGGGTATCGTCGTAGATATCCTTGATTGCCGCACAGATCTCATCGGTGCTGACAGTGATGACTTCGTCTACGTAGTCTTTGCAGATATCGAAGGTGTGCTGGCCGATCTGCGCCACCGCCACGCCATCAGCGAAAAGACCGACGGTCGGCAGCACCACGCGCTCGCCGGCCGCCATGGCGGCTTGCAGGCAGTTGGAGTCATCTGGTTCGACGCCGATGATTTTGATGTCCGGGCGCAGATATTTCACGTACGCCGCGATCCCGGCGATCAGCCCGCCGCCGCCCACCGGAACGAAGATCGCATCCAGACGGCCCGGGTGCTGGCGCAGAATCTCCATGGCCACCGTGCCCTGCCCGGCAATGGTGTGGGGATCGTCATAAGGGTGAATGTAGACGTAGCCTTTTTCGTCGACCAGTTTCAGCGAGTAGGCCAGGGCTTCCGGGAACGAATCTCCGTGCAGCACCACTTTGCCGCCGCGCGAGCGCACGCCTTCGACCTTGATCTCAGGAGTGGTCTTGGGCATCACGATGGTCGCTTTCACGCCCAGTACCTTGGCCGCCAGGGCCAGGCCTTGTGCATGATTGCCCGCCGACGCGGTGACCACGCCGCGAGCACGTTCTTCATCGCTCAGCTGCGTCAACTTATTGTAGGCGCCGCGAATCTTGAACGAGAACACGGGCTGCAAGTCTTCACGCTTGAGCCAGATATCGTTGCCCAGCCGCTCGGAGAGCTGGCGGGCAGTCTGCAATGGAGTTTCTACGGCAACGTCATAAACGCGCGAGGTGAGGATCTTTTTGACGTACTGTTCGAGCATCGGAAAGCATCACTGAGCGGGTTGGGCAGGGCCAAGGAGTCTAACCCGGCTTTTGGGCGGGCGACCACACGAATCAAGAGGTTTCAGGCTCACTAGGGGGATCATGACATTTGTAGGAGCGAGGCTTGCCCGCGAAGAGGTCTTAACATCCGACATAAATGTTGGCGGTTAGATCGCTTTCGCGGGCAAGCCTCGCTCCTACAGTTATCCATCGTCGGGCGTGCGCATTTGACCCGCCAATCGGGCAATGACCTTCCCCATTGCGAGGCCTATAATGCCGGCCTTTCGTCCCTCTTTTCGGCATTTCGGAGCCCGCATGACCCAGGATCAACTCAAACAGGCAGTGGCTCAGGCCGCCGTCGACTTCATCCTTCCGAAACTCGACGACAAGAGCATCGTCGGGGTCGGCACCGGATCCACCGCCAACTGCTTCATCGACGCCCTGGCCAAACACAAGGGCGCGTTCGATGGCGCGGTCGCCAGTTCCGAAGCCACCGCCGCCCGCCTCAAGGGCCATGGCATTCCGGTGTATGAGCTCAATACCGTGAGCAATCTGGAGTTCTATGTCGATGGCGCCGATGAAAGTGACGAACACCTGCACCTGATCAAGGGCGGCGGCGCGGCCCTGACCCGCGAGAAGATTGTTGCGGCTGTGGCCAAGACCTTCATCTGCATTGCCGACGCCAGCAAACTGGTGCCGGTCCTCGGTGCGTTCCCGCTGCCGGTGGAAGTGATCCCGATGGCCCGCAGCCACGTAGCCCGCCAACTGGTCAAGCTCGGCGGCGACCCGGTTTACCGTGAAGGCGTGCTGACCGACAACGGCAACATCATCCTCGACGTGTTCAACATGCAGATCACCAACCCGGTGGAGCTGGAAACACAGATCAACGCCATCGTCGGCGTGGTCACCAACGGTTTGTTCGCAGCCCGCCCGGCTGATTTGCTGTTGCTAGGCACGAGCGAAGGCGTGAAAACCCTGCGTGCCCAATAAGGCAAACACCAAACAATGTGGGAGCGGGCTTGCTCGCGAAGAGGCCGTGTCAGCCGATAGAGATGTCGGCTGACAGAGCGCTTTCGCGAGCAAGCCCGCTCCCACATTTGTTTTGTAGTGTTGGTTAGGGCTGTGCCGGTTTTTTGAAGACGTAGAAAAGGTTCGGCTCGCTGACGAGGTACAAGGTGCTGTCGTCGTCCATGGCGATGCCTTCCGCCTGCGGCACAGTCTTCTGCAATCCCTGACGGCCCTTGCTCAGTGACAGGGTGGTCAGCGGCCGTCCGTCGACATCCAGCTCCAGGATCAGTCGCGACTCATCGGACAGCGCCAGCAAATGGCCGCTGCGCTCGTCGTACTGCAGGCTCGACAGGTCTCGCACGAACATCCCGGCATCGCGCTTGGGGTTGTTCACCACATGCACCGCGTAGGATTTTTCCGGGTTGTAATGCGGAAACCCCTGCACTTCGTAAATCAGCATCGGGTCGCGCTCCTTGGCGACAAACAAGCGTTTGCCCACTGAGTCATAGGCCAACCCTTCAAACCCCTTATTGCCCCTCATGTGCACACCGAGGGTCATCTGCTCAGCGTCCGCGGCATCGAGGAACGTCGTGTCCGTCTCCAGATGAACCTTGATCAGCCGTTGCTGGCGCTCGTCGGTGATCACGTAAGTGTCAGCACTGATGAACTCCACCGCCTCCGGGTCGCCGAACCCGACCAGCGTCACACGCCGCAGGATTTTGCCTTCCAGGGACAACTCGATCAGTTCGGCATTTTTGTTGGTGACGGTGAACAGGCTTTTGCGCACGGGATCGTAGGTCAGCGCCGAAACATCATCGTCCAGACCGTCAATGACTCGCGCCTCGATCGCTACCTGATACTGATCCAGGCCGATGGACTGGGTATTCATCGGCTGCCATAACGTCTGCACATTGAACCAGGCGCGCTCGAACAGGCGCTGGTGCTGACCGATGGCAACCAGCACGATCAGCACGATTACCGACAGGATCAGCACCAGGGATTTTGGACGGGCAAATCGGCGCATTCAGGCGAGCTCGGAAACAAAACGGGTGGATGAAATACCACGGCAGTATGAATTCAAGCTTAAGGGCACAGGGCGATTATTTTTGCTTTTCGAAGCGGTAGAACAGGTTCGGCTCGCTGACCATGTACAGCGTCCCCGCTTCATCCATAGTCACGCCTTCGGCACGGGGGATGGTTTTTTTCAGACCATTGAAACCGCCGAGCAAGGTCATGAAACTGACTTGTTCACCCTTCTCGTCAAGTTCCAGCAACAGGTGAGAATCGGCGGACAACACCAGCGTATGACCGGTGCGTGGATCAACGGCCAGGGCCGACAGATTGCGGATATCCAGTTCGTCGCTGGACAGCTTTTGCTTGTCGCCCTTGAGAGACTGACTGCCGTCGCTTTTCCAGCTGAACAGCGCCGGTGGACGCTCTTCACCCAGCAGCAGTTGCTGGTGGCGCGCATCCCAGACGATCGCCTCAAAGGCTTTATTCTGGTTTTTCGACGGACCAAGATCGTATTTCGGGAAACTGGCGATATTCAGTTGGCGAGTATCGGCATCGACCTTGACGATGGAAAGCAAGTGTTTGCGCTCATCGGTAATCGCCAGCAAACCGTTGCCCATGACCGTCACCCCTTCCGGGTTGCCCCAACCCACCAGCGGCATCTTGCGCAATACGTCGCCCTGCAATGTCAGCTCGACCAGGAACGGATTTTTGCCCATCACCGCAAACAGGGTTTTGGTCTGCGGATCATAAGCCAGGTCCGACGCTTCATCCTCCTCCATGCCCGGCAGCAGCTTGGCGTCGATCACCGCCCGGTAATCCGGCAGCCAGACACTCTCCTGACGTTCGGCCGGGCTTTCGAAACGCTCCATCACCCAGAGCACACCGCGATCGTCCCAGTGCATCGCAAACACGAGGCCATATACGGCGGCCGCCACCAGTAAAAGCCAGGAATACCAACGCATGACAAAGCGCGAACGGCGGGCAGTTTTCAGCTTGGGCAGCGGTTGGGTGGTCATGCGCGGATGCGTTCCAGAATTCAGGCTATGGGTAATAGCACATTGAGACTGGCTCAGACGCCAGAACCCCCGGAATTATCCGGACAAAATGTGAAAAAAACGGGAAATGACCGGAAAGTCCGGAGCACAGATCGCCCTGTAGGAGCTGGCTTGCCAGCGAAGGCGGCCTGAAGCCAACATCATCGTTGAATGTGACGGCCTCTTCGCTGGCAAGCCAGCTCCTACCAGGGGTTTTGCGTTGGGTTAGCGGACGCTGCTGGTGAAGCGGCTGGCGCCCGGCAGTTCGAGCACCAGTTCGTCGCCGACATTCAGCGGGCCCACGCCCACCGGCGTGCCGGTGAGGATCACGTCACCGGCCTGCAGCGAGAAGCAGCCGGCCATGTACTGAATCATCGGCACGATCGGATTGAGCATGTCCTTGCTGTTGCCATCCTGGCGGACTTCGCCATTGATGGTCAGGCGGATGCCGATGTCGGTCAGGTCTTCGAAGGTACTGCCAGCCACGAACGGCGCAATCACTGCCGCACCGTCGAAGGATTTGGCGATTTCCCACGGCAGCCCCTTGGCTTTCAGCTCGGCCTGTTTGTCGCGCAGGGTCAGGTCCAGGGCCGGGGCGATGCCGGAGATGGCGTCCAGCACTTCTTCACGGCTCGGTTTGGTCGACAACGGCTTGCCGATCAATACGGCGATTTCCGCTTCGTAATGCACCGAGCCACGTTCGGTCGGAATGCTGAAACCGCCTTCCAGCGGCACCACGCAACTGCCCGGCTTGATGAACAGCAGTGGCTCGGTAGGCACCGGATTGTCCAGTTCCTTGGCGTGTTCGGCGTAGTTGCGGCCGATGCACACCACTTTCCCCAGCGGAAAGTGAATGCGCGTACCGTCGACATACTGGTGCTGATAGCTCATTACCGACTCCTGATTCGTGCTCTTAAAGTTCGAAGAATCAAACAGCGAAAATCTTGCCCGGGTTCATGATGCCGTTCGGGTCGAACACCGCTTTGACGGCTTTCATGTACTCGATCTCAACCAGTGAGCGACTGTAGGTCAAGTAATCACGCTTGGTCATGCCCACGCCATGCTCGGCGGAAATCGAACCGTTGTACTTCTCGACGGTTTCGAACACCCACTTGTTGACGGTCGCGCACTTGGCGAAGAACTCGTCCTTGCTCAGGTTATCCGGCTTGAGGATGTTCAAGTGCAGGTTGCCGTCGCCGATGTGGCCAAACCAGACGATTTCGAAATCCGGGTAGTGTTCGCCGACGATCGCGTCAATTTCCTTCAGGAACGCCGGGACTTTCGACACAGTGACCGAAATGTCGTTTTTGTATGGCGTCCAGTGGGAAATGGTTTCGGAGATGTACTCGCGCAGCTTCCAGAGGTTCTGCAACTGGCTTTCGCTCTGGCTCATCACGCCATCCAGCACCCAGCCCTGCTCGACGCAGTGCTCGAAAGTTTCCAGGGCGTGATTGGCTACTTCTTCGGTGGTCGCTTCGAATTCCAGCAGTGCGTAGAACGGGCAATCGGATTCAAATGGTGCTGGCACATCGCCGCGTGCCATGACCTTGGCCAGGGCTTTATCGGAGAAGAACTCGAATGCGGTCAGGTCAAGCTTGCTCTGGAACGCGTGCAACACCGGCATGATCGAATCGAAATCGGCGGTGCCGAGCACCATCGCGGTGAGGTTTTTCGGCGCACGGTCCAGACGCATGGTGGCCTCGACCACAAACCCCAGCGTGCCTTCGGCGCCGATAAACAGCTGGCGCAGGTCGTAGCCAGTGGCGTTCTTGATCAAATCTTTGTTCAGTTCCAGCAGATCGCCCTTGCCGGTGACGACTTTCATGCCGGCCACCCAGTTACGGGTCATGCCATAGCGAATGACCTTGATTCCGCCGGCATTGGTGCCAATATTGCCACCAATCTGGCTGGAACCTGCCGAGGCGAAGTCCACCGGGTAGTACAGACCGTGCTCTTCGGCCTTGTTTTGCAATTGTTCGGTGACCACGCCCGGCTGACAAACGGCCGTGCGGTCAGTCAGGTTCACGTCGAGGATCTGATTCATGTAGTCGAAGGACACGACCACTTCGCCACTGGCTGCCACGGCCGCAGCCGAAAGCCCGGTACGACCGCCGGACGGTACCAGCGCAACCTTGTGTTCGTTAGCCCAACGGACAATGGCCTGGACCTGCTCGGTGGTCTTGGGGAACACAATGGCTATCGGGGCCGGGGCGAAATGCTTGGTCCAATCCTTGCCGTAAGCATTCAGGGAGTCGGCATCGGTCAGCACCTTGCCAGGCTCAACCAAAGTCTTCAGCTCATCAATCAGGGCAGGATTGGTCATCGACAGAACTCTCGAACAATTCATGGTCATCCTGAAGACGCTTCACGTCGCAGGAACGAGTGTTTAGCAGGGCGCATATGCTAGCATACCGACCCCGCAGGATAGTGCCCAACGGCTGTTCTGCGGCGACGGCTGTCATGCCGCTCGGGTCAGCGTCTGCTGGCTATCTCCTGCCAATTTTCTCCGGGATACAGGTTTACGCAGATGAGCAAGACTTCTCTCGATAAGAGCAAGATCAAGTTCCTTCTTCTCGAAGGCGTCCACCAATCGGCTGTCGACGTCCTCAAGGCGGCGGGCTACACCAGCATCGAGTACCTCACAGGTTCTCTGCCGGAAGCCCAGCTGAAGGAAAAGATCGCTGATGCTCACTTCATCGGCATTCGCTCCCGCACTCAACTGACCGAAGAGATCTTCGATCACGCGAAGAAACTGGTGGCTGTCGGCTGTTTCTGCATCGGCACCAACCAGGTCGACCTCGGTGCGGCTCGTGAACGCGGCATCGCGGTGTTCAATGCGCCGTACTCCAACACCCGCTCCGTCGCCGAGCTGGTACTGGCCGAGGCGATCCTGTTGCTGCGCGGCATCCCTGAGAAGAACGCTTCCTGCCACCGTGGCGGCTGGATCAAGAGCGCAGCCAACTCCTTCGAAATCCGTGGCAAAAAGCTGGGTATCGTCGGTTACGGCTCGATCGGTACTCAATTGTCGGTCCTGGCAGAAGGCCTGGGTATGCAGGTGTACTTCTACGACACCGTGACCAAGCTGCCACTGGGCAACGCTACCCAGGTCGGTAACCTGCACGAACTGCTGGGCATGTCCGACATCGTCACCCTGCACGTTCCGGAAACCGCTGCCACCCAGTGGATGATCGGCGAGAAGGAAATCCGCGCCATCAAGAAGGGCGGCATTCTGATCAACGCTGCTCGCGGCACCGTGGTCGAGCTGGACGCCCTGGCGGACGCGATCAAGGACAAGCACCTGATCGGCGCGGCCATCGACGTGTTCCCGGTGGAGCCGCGCTCCAACGAAGAAGAGTTCGAAAGCCCGCTGCGTGGCCTGGACAACGTGATTCTGACCCCGCACATCGGTGGTTCCACCGCTGAAGCGCAGGCCAACATCGGTCTGGAAGTGGCGGAAAAACTGGTCAAGTACAGCGACAACGGTACGTCGGTATCGTCCGTGAACTTCCCGGAAGTGGCTCTGCCGGCCCACCCTGGCAAGCACCGTCTGCTGCACATCCACGAGAACATTCCGGGTGTGATGAGCGAGATCAACAAGGTCTTCGCCGAAAACGGCATCAACATTTCCGGTCAGTTCCTGCAGACCAACGAGAAAGTCGGCTACGTGGTGATCGACGTAGACGCCGAATACTCGGACCTGGCGCAAGAGAAGCTGCAGCACATCAACGGCACTATCCGTAGCCGCGTGTTGTTCTGATCGCGACTTGAGCGACAAAAAAAGGGAGCTCCTCGGAGCTCCCTTTTTCATGCACGCGTCATTTGACGTTGACGGTGATCTTCTCAGAGACGATCGGCGGATCGAACGGCATGTGGCCGCTATCGCCCAATTCCAACTGCAAGGTGTGCTTGCCCGGCGTCAGTTTTACTTCAGCCTGGGTCTGCGCCTTGCCGAAGTGCAGGTGGTTGGCATCGTTCGGAATCGGCGCACCGGCCGCCGGGAGCTCGTCGACATCGATCAGCAGGTGATGGTGACCCGTATTCTTGGTGACATCACCCGCAGGCGCCAGCGCGATATTTTCGACAGCGAACTTGACGACGACAGTTTGCGGAACCGTCGCTCCGTCTTTAGGAGACACGATAGACACTCCAGCACCTTTCGGAGCCGGCGTGGCAGCACTGGCCAGCAGTGAAACGCCCATCAGCAGGCCAGCCAATGCTGCACGTGACATAAAGGTTTTCATTCTCTTCTCCAGTTTTTCCGTAAAATTCGCTCGACCGTGACAACTTCACGGCCATTCGTTGTCGAAGGCACACGACAACCATAGCAAAGCGAGCCTGAACAGAGCATCGCGATAAATGAACTCAAAGGAGTGACCATGCGATTTTTGCCTGGCCTGATTTGCCTGCTACCCCTTTTGAGCCCTTTGGCTCATGCCGAACTGATTGACGATATAAACGACCGCGGCGAATTGCGCATTGCCCTTGAGGCTAATACACCGCCCTTCAATTTCAAGGAGGACGACAAACTGACCGGGTTCGAGGTCGAGCTGGGGCAGTTGCTGGCCGCTGAGCTGGATGTGCGCGCCGACTTTGTCGTCACCGATTCCGGTGATTTGCTGACGGGCGTCGAAAGTGGCAAATACGACATCGCCATCAACCACATTACAGAGACCCCGGCGCTCACGGAGCGTTTCGACTTCAGCCAACCTTACATTCAAACCGATGCGCAATTGATCGCGCAGAAAGAAGAACCTCGCTCAATACTGCTGGTGCAGTCGCTGACAGAGGTAAAGCCGAAAGCCAGCCAGACCGTGAGCCTGGCGATTCCGTTTCAGAAGGGTAACCCGGCATTTCATGCCAGCCTGGAAAACGCGCTGCAGCGGATCAAGGCGGATGGTCGGCTGGAAGCGTTGTCGCAGAAGTGGTTGGGTGCGGATACGAGTGTGTCGCCGAAACCATAGGACACCAGAAATCCAATGTGGGAGCGGGCTTGCTCGCGAAGAGGGAGTGTCAATCGACATCAATGTTGCTGACACACCGCTTTCGCGAGCAAGCCCGCTCCCACATGGGTTTTGGGCAGGTCATTAATTCAGTGTTGCCAGAGCTGTCGCGGCTTCAGTCAATTCCAGTTCGCTGAACACCTGGACACCATTGCGCTTGAGCAATGCAGCGGTGACCCCTTCGCCACTGAGCTTCACGCCACTGAAACTGCCGTCATAGGTCAACAGATTCCCGCAAGACGGACTGTTGGCCTTGAGCACGGCAATGCGGATGCCTTGCTGTTGCACCAGTTCCAGCGCCTGATAAGCCCCCGAAAGAAACTCGGCACTGACGTCCTCGCCCTCGGTGGTGATGACCGATGCAAGGCCATCCAGCACCTCACCGCCCTGCCCGCCCGGAATCTCCGCCGCCGCCCTTGGCGTCGGCAGACCACCGGCGACTTCCGGGCACAACGGCACCACCCGGCCTTCGGCAATCCATTGTTCCAACAGACTGAATGGCCCACTGGCCCCGCCGTCGTAACGGACGCGGTGACCGAGCAAACAGCGGCTTACCAGAATTTTTTGCATGATCAGAACGGCTCGTTGCCACGACGGCGGAACCAGCCCGTCAACGACAGGCGATCTCGGGTTGCGGGCAGGACTTCGTGGGGGACTTCGCCCGACAGGAATACCACCAGGCATCCGCCGGTGGGGACCACATCGTGTTCGACGCCTTCGTCCAGGTACATGCGCAACTGACCGCCATGCTCGGGCAGCCAGCCGTCATTGAGGTAGATCACCGCCGAGACCATACGCCGGTCGTCGTCGCGAAAACGGTCGACATGCTTGAGGTAGAAAGCGCCGGGCGGGTACAGGGCGAAATGGCTTTCGTAATCTTCCAGGCCCAGAAACAAATCGCGATTCATCGCCTCACGCAGGCCGTCCATCAACCCTAGATAACGGTCGCAAGCCTCGGCCTGACCGGGTTCGAGCCACTGAATATGGTCGCCGCGAATCCCCTCGCGGATCTCCGAAAACGGCCCGCGCCCTACGGCGGCCGGGGCGAGTTCGCCCTGCGCAGCACGTTTTCGGCACTCGGCCGCCAGCGCCCGGGTCAGATCCAGAGGCAGGAAAACATTCTGCTGCGACCAGCCGCGCTCAGCCAGGTCGTCGACGATACGTAACAGCAGCGGATGATCAGAGGATATTTGCATGGCGCGCATAGTATTCCTGTGCCCGCGAATCCGACAGAGCCGCGCAGCGGAGGATTGGTCGGATAAGGCACTCAACCTGATACGAATTCTCGACAAGTACGAATACCCCACGGAGAATAGTCGCCTGCTGACAGGAGTCCCTATGCGTCGCTTGCTTTTCTCACTGTTGATGTTCTGCGTTTTGCCCGCCTGGGCGGACGGCCACGACCAGTTGTACAAGGTCGCCGGTTGGCCAGAACAACGCGCGCATTTCAACGATGCTCTCTCGGCCGCTCAGCAGCGTTACCAGAACAGCCTGCCGCCGGCGGTGTTTCAGGCCCTGGTCAACAACAGCAATCAACGTTTCGCCCCCAAGGCCATGGACCAGCGCGCCGAAGCGCAACTGCGCAAGAAACTCGCCGATCCGAAACCTGCACTGACCTTCTTTCAATCGCCCCTGGGCAAGAAAATCGTCGCCGCCGAACTGCTGGCGACCCGTCGCGATCAATTGGCGAAAAACGCCAAGGGCTTGCCGAAAATGCAGGCCAGCGATAACCGTCAGTTGATCATCGGCCACCTGGCCCAGGCCCTGCCCGCCCGCGAGGCCGGCGCTGAAGTCAGCCTGGCGATCGCGGGCGTGGCGGCCGACAGCCTGAGCTCGATGATCCCCGGCCTGCTCGGCGGCGGTCAGGCTCAAGGCATGTTGAATGGTCAGCGCCAGCGCTTGATGGAGCAGATCGGCGCTGACCTGAACAACACACTGCTGTATGTCTATCGCGACCTGTCGGATGAAGAGCTGGAAGAGTTCGCCACCTTTGCCGAGTCCACTGAAGGCAAGGCTTACTATCAAGCGGCATTGGCGGCGATTCGGGCGGGGTTGGCGGTGGGGCAGAGTACGTCGAGCCTTGCCCAGTAATTTTTGGTGTCTGCGAAATTGCCTTCGCGGGCAAGCCTGTTGTGGTCCAGTTTTTTTGGACCGCTCTGTAGGAGTATTAGGCCGCCCGCTCTTCAAAAAGGGCTGGCGGCAGGTTATTCGAGGTTGTGTGGCAACGGCGATGGTTGTAATGCCAGACAAAGTCCATCACATCCTTCTCCGCCTCGAAATGATTTTGGTAACCGTTTTCGGGCATCCAATCATGTTTCAGCGTTCTGAAATAACGCTCTACT
>NZ_JAKLSP010000024.1:0-111862 GCF_022014505.1 Pseudomonas sp. PGPR40
ATTACAACCATCGCCGTTGCCACACAGCCTCGAATAACCTGCCGCCAGCCCTTTTTGAAGAGCGGGCGGCCTAATACTCCTACAGAGCGGTCCAAAAAAACTGGACCACAACAGGCTTGCCCGCGAAGAGGCCCTCACCGACGCTAAAAAACTACAGCCCCTCCAACTCCGCCATCAAATCATTCAACCGATCCACCTTCTCCTCAGTCATGTCGCTCGCCGCCAACCCATCAATGTACCCGGCCAACTCCGCCACCGTGCTGCACTCGAACATCGCCCGCAGCGGTACGTTGCGTTGCAGGGCTTTTTGCACCCGCGAGGCGATCTGTGTGGCCAACAGCGAATGCCCGCCGAGTTCGAAGAAGTTGTCACGCACGCCGACCTTCTCGACCTTCAACACCTCAGCCCAAATATCCGCCAGGGTCTGTTCCAGCTCATTGCATGGCGCCTGATAGTCCTGGCTTTGCAACTGGCCGATTTCCAGCACCGGCAAGGCCTTGCGATCAAGTTTTCCATTGGCGTTGAGCGGCAGCTTGTCGAGCCACAACCAGTGCAGCGGCACCATGTATTCCGGCAATTCGGCGCGCAGACGTTGCTTGATACGCTCCAGTCGTTCGTTCGGACTCAGCGCTGAATCCGCTGCAACCAGATAGCCGACCAAATGCTTGCCGTTGACGCCCTCCTGCACACCGACCGCCGCATCGCGGACTTCCGGCTGCTCACGCAGTCGCGCCTCGATTTCACCCAGTTCGATGCGGTAGCCGCGAATCTTCACTTGGTGATCGATGCGCCCGACGTATTCCAGCACGCCGTCACTGCGACGTCGGGCCAGGTCGCCGGTGCGATACAGGCGATCACCCGGTACGCCAAACGGGTTCGGCACAAACACCTGAGCGGTACGCAACGGATCGCTCACATAGCCACGACCCACGCCGGTGCCAGCCACACACAACTCACCCACCGCACCCAACGGCACCAGTTCCAGCGCGCCATCGAGCAGGTACAAACGGTTGTTGTCCGTCGGCGTACCAATCGGCAGATAACTGCCGCGCGTCGAAGCCAGGTCGACGCGGAAGAACGCCACATCGTCCGAGCATTCCGCCGGGCCATAGGCGTTCACCAAACCAATCTCCGGGTAACGCAGCAACCATTGATGGGCCAGTTCCGGCGGCATTGCTTCACCGGTCGGCAGCATCCAGCGCAGGCCATCGAGACTCATGCGCTCCTGGGCGAGCATGCCCTGAATCAGCGACGGCACACTTTCGAGCACGGTGATGCCATGGCTCTGAACGTGAGCCAACAAGCGTTGCGGATCGTGGGCAATGCTGTTCGGCACGATGTCCACCCGAGCACCGAACAACGGCGCGGCGAGGAACTGCCAGACGGAAATATCGAAGCTTTGCGAAGCGGTCTGGGCGATCACATCGGCATCGCTCAGTTTCAGGTACGGCACCTTGCTCAACTGGTTATTGAGCATGCCGCGCTGCTCGACCATCACGCCCTTCGGCAATCCGGTGGAACCCGAGGTGTAAATCACGTAGGCGAGGTTATCCGGGCCGCTGTAAATCCCCGGATTGGCAATCGAAACATCGCTAGCCTGCACGTCTTCCCAGACCAGCAATCGAGGTCGGTTGGCACAACCAAACTCTTCCAGCAGCGCGACGGCTTGTTCACGACATGCCTGAGTACAAACCAGCAATGGCGTGCGGCTCAGGTCGATGATCCGGCTCAGACGCTGACTCGGCAGGCCCGGGTCCAGCGGCAGGTAACCGGCACCGGCCTTGAAGCTGCCAATGATCATGCCAAGCAGATCGAGGTTACGTTCGGCGAGCAGCGCCACCGGTTGATCCAGGCCGACGCCGGCCGCAATCAGCGCATGGCCGAGACGGTTGCTGCGCTGGTTCAGCTCAACGTAGCTGTGTTGCTGATCCAGGCAACAGGCGGCGACTCGCTGCGGATGCGCGGCAACCTGTGCTTCGAACAATGAGACGTAGCTCTGCTCCAGCGGGTAGTCGTGTTCGCTCTGGTTGCAGCCATGGATCAGGAAGTCCTGTTCCTCAGTGCCCAACAGCGGCAGGTCGGCCATGTCGCCATGGAAGCCTTCGACCAGCGCCAGCAGCAGCCGCTTGAATTCACCGAGCATGCGCTCGACCGTGGATTCGTCGAAATAGCGCTGGTCATAGGACAGGTGCAAGCCAAGGTCATCGCCCGGATAACACACCGCCGTCAACGGGAAGTTGGTGTGGGTGCGGCCTGAATCCGACGTCGCGTTGAGGCTTTGCGCACGGTCCAGCACCGAGACTTCCACCGGGGCGTTTTCGAACACGAACAGGCTGTCGAACAGCGGCTGGCCTTTAGGCAACTCGCTGTTTTCCTGAATGCTCACCAGCGGCAGGTATTCGTACTCGCGCAGTTGCATGTTGCTGTCGAGCAAACCGCTGAGCCACTGACGAACGCTGCAACGCTGATCGTCTTCGGGCATTTTCACCCGCAGGGCGATGCTGTTGATGAACAGCCCGACCGTGCGCTGCATCTGCGGCATGTCCACCGGGCGCCCGGCCACCGTGACCCCGAACAGCACGTCGCGATCGCCGCTCAGGCGACGCAGCACCAGCGCCCACGCCGCTTGGGCGAAGGTGTTGATGGTCAGCTGATGCGCCTGAGCCAGTTCGCGCAATTGCGCACCATCGCGGGCATCGAGTCGGGTATAGCGGTCGCCGACGATCATGCCGCCGCTGTCGCCGGCATGTTCACGCAGGAATGGCCGGTCACTCGGAATCGGCGTGGTGCGCTCGAAACCTTGCAGGTTCTGCCGCCACCACTGCCGCGCTTCGGCCAGGCGCTGGCGTTGCAGCCAGCCGATGTAATCGCGATAACGCGGCGGCATGGCCAACTGCGCTTCCCGCCCTTCGCCAAGGGCGGTGTAGATTTCGAAGAAATCGTTCATCAGTAGCGAGCGGCACCAGGCATCGATGAGGATGTGGTGGTTGCTCATCATGAACCAGTAACGCGCCGCGCCCACACGGATCAAGCGCAGGTGGAACGGTGCCTGATTGAGCAAATCGAACCCGGCCTCACGCTCGCTTTTCAGCAGCGCCTGCAACTTCGGCTCTTGCTCGGTTTCGGCCACCGCGCTCCAGTCCAGATACTCGATCGGCGTGCTGCCCGGTTTGTGGATCACTTGCAGCATGTCTTCGCCGACGTTCCAGCAGAACGACGCGCGCAAGGCTTCGTGACGGGCGATCACCGCTTGCCAGGCTTGGGCGAAACGTTGCGGGTCGAGTTCGCTGTTGATGCGGTAGCGGTCCTGCATGTAATAGAGGCCGGTGCCCGGTTCGAGCAAGGTGTGCAGCAGCATGCCTTCCTGCATCGGGGTCAGCGGGTAGACGTCTTCGATCATCGCCGCCGGCACTGGCAATGCGTCGAGTTGCGGCTGCGTCAATTTGGCCAATGGGAAATCCGATGGCGTCAGGCCACCCGCGTTATCGCTCAGGCAATGCTGGATCAGGCTTTGCAATTCACCCAGGTACGCGTCCGCCAGTTCGGTGATGGTTTGCAGATCGTGACGTTCGGCGCTGAAGGTCCAGCGCAATACCAACTCACCGCCGTAGACTTGACTGTCAACGCTCAGCTCGTTAGGCAGCGGCGCGTGTGGATCGTGGGCCGCGCCCACCGGTTCATCGAGCGGACGGAACAGCGCATCGCTGCCGAAGCTCTGATCGAACTGCCCCAGGTAGTTGAAGGTGATCGGCGCCACCGGCAGCGCGGCCATGGTCTGACGGCACACACCGTCGGCCAGGTAACGCAGCACGCCATAACCCAAACCTTTGTGAGGCACCGCGCGCAGTTGCTCCTTGATCGCTTTGATCGACGCACCCTGTTCATTCACAGGTGTGAGGCGCAGCGGATAAGCGCTGGTGAACCAGCCGACGGTGCGAGTCAGGTCGATCTCATCGAACAGGGTTTCGCGACCGTGGCCTTCGAGTTGAATCAACGCCGATTCGTGACCGCTCCAGCGGCACATCACACGGGCCAATGCAGTCAGCAGCAAATCGTTGACCTGGGTGCGATAGGCCGTCGGCGCCTGTTGCAACAGTTGACGAGTACGCTCGCTGTCGAGGCGCACGCTGACGGTTTGCGCGTGACGATTTTGCTGACCACCCTGCGGACGATCACACGGCAATTCAGCGCTGGGGCCTGCCAGTTGCGTCTGCCACCAGCTCAATTCTTCCCGCAGGGATTCGCTGCCGGCGTAAGCCTGCAACCGTGCGGCCCAGTCCTTGAAGCCGCTGGTTTTCGCCGGCAGTTTTACTGACTGTCGGGACTCGAGTTGACGATAAACCGTTTGCAGATCGTCCAGCAGCACCCGCCACGACACCCCGTCCACCACCAAGTGATGAATGGCGATGAACAGCCGTTGTTGCCCCGCAGAATCATCCACCAGCAGCGCCCGTATCAGCGGCCCTTGCTCAAGGTCGAGGCTGCGTTGGGCATCGGCAAACAACGCCGTGCATCTGTCCATGGCCGGCACGTGTACCTGCCACAGCACTGCGGTATCAGAATCCGCTTGGTGCTCGGCTTGCCATTGACTGGCGACTTTGGTGAAACGCAAACGCAAGGCGTCGTGCTGTTCGATCACCGCCAGCAGCGCTTGCTCCAGACGATTCGGCTCCAGCGTCACGGTCGGCTCCAGCAGCAACGCCTGGTTCCAGTGTTGACGCTGCGGGATTTCAGTGTCGAAAAACCAGTGTTGAATCGGCGTCAAACGCGATTCGCCCGTCAGCAAACCTTGCTCAGCCGTGACCTGCTCGGTGCGGGTCGCGACGGCGGCCAGCGTCCGCACAGTCTGGTGCTGAAACAGGTCACGCGGGCTGAAGTGGATGCCCTGCTGCCGCGCACGACTGACCACCTGGATCGATAGAATCGAATCGCCGCCCAGTTCGAAGAAGTTGTCGTTGAGACCCACCTGCTGGACGTTCAGCACTTCACACCAGATGCCAGCCAGCGTCAGCTCAAGTTCGTTGCTCGGCGCCACGTACTGCTGACGATTCAACTCCGGGTCCGGGGCCGGCAACGCGCGACGGTCGAGCTTGCCGTTGGCGGTCAGCGGCATGCTGGCCAGCAGGATCAAGTGCATCGGCACCATGTAATCCGGCAACTGCGATTTGAGGTGCGCCTTCAACGCTTCGCGCAATGCAGTTTGTTGCGCTTCGTCCTGCTCGGCCACGTCTGTGACCAGATAGCCAACCAGTTGTTTGCCGCTCGGTGCATCGAGTGCCAGAACGACCGCTTCACGGATCGATTCATGCTCCAGGAGACGGGTTTCGATCTCGCCCAGTTCGATGCGGAAACCACGGATCTTCACTTGATGGTCGATCCGGCCGAGGTATTCGACCAGACCATCAGCGCGCTGACGGACAAGGTCACCGGTGCGGTACAAACGTCCGCCGTTCACTGCAAAAGGATCGGCGACAAACCGCTCGGCGGTCATGCCCGGACGCTGGTGATACCCCTGCGCCAGACCGGCACCACCGACATACAACTCGCCCGTCGCGCCTTGCGGCACCAACGCCAGATCGGCGTCGAGGATGTAGGCGACGCGAGCGCCGATCACGCTGCCAATGGGCACGCTGCCCAGCCCCTCCTCCAGTTGCTCGGGCGCCAGGCTGGCAAGCGGCATGACCACGGTTTCGGTCGGGCCATAAGCGTTGAAAAACAGGCTCGGCTTGAACGCCGTGCGAATCCGCTGCAAGTGTTCGCCGGTCAGCGCCTCGCCACCGGTGATGCACATGCGCACTGGCAGGGTTTCGTCCTGGGTTGCCAGCCATTGCGCCAACTGGCTGCCGTAGCTTGGGGTGAAACCAAGAATGTTGATGTTATGACGGCGAATCAGCCCGCAGATTTCTTGCGCATCCCACTGGCCTTGCGCACGCAGCACAACCTGAGCACCGCTCAACAGCGGCACCAGCAGACGCTCGGTCGCGGCATCGAAGTTGATCGAATAGAAGTGCAATTCGCAGTCGTCCGGGCGCATACCGAAGCGTTCGATCACCGCGCGGCAATGCATGGCGATCTCACCGTGGGACACCACCACGCCTTTCGGTTTGCCGGTGGAGCCCGAGGTGTAAATCAGATACGCCTGATGCTGCGGCAGGCTGATAAACGGCAGTTCGCTGGCCGGGTAGTTGGCCAGTGCAACGGCGTCGTCTTCCAGGCACCAGCGACCGACGCTGATCGGCAATTCACCGAGCGCCGCGAACATCGGCGCATCACTTAGCAGCAAACCGATGCCGCTGTCTTCAATCATGTAGTGCAGGCGATCCAGCGGATATTCCGGGTCCAGCGGCACATAGGCGCCGCCAGCCTTGAGGATCGCCAGCAGGCCGACGACCATCTCCAGCGAACGCTCCAACGCCAGACCGACCCGCACCTGCGGCCCGACTCCACGCTCACGCAGCATCCAGGCCAGACGATTGGCGCGGCTGTCGAGCTCGGCGTAGCTCAAGGTTTGCCCGGCGAACGTCAGGGCCGGCGCGTCCTTGCGCATCAGGGCTTGCTCGCTGAACAGGTGATGGATGCATTGATCCAGACGATGTTCGCCCGGCTCGATGCCGAGGCTGTCGAGCAGGTTTTGCTGTTCGCTGGCCCCCAGCAATGGCAGTTCATTCAAGCGCCGTTGCGGATCGCTCAGCAACGCTTCCAGCACATTGCGCCAGTGCCCGGCCATGCGCGCAATGCGCGGCTCATCGAACAAATCGGTGCTGTAAGTCAGGCAGCAACCCAGGCGATGGTCGAGGTCGGTGACTTCCAGGTTGAGGTCGAACTTGGTCGCTCGCGCATCGTTGACCAGGTACTCGACGGTCATTCCGGCCAGGGTTCGGCTCTGCTGGAATTCCCAGCGCTGCACATTGCACATCACCTGGAACAGCGGGTTGTACGCCGCGCTACGCGGTGGTTGCAAGGCTTCCACCAGATGATCGAATGGCAGGTCCTGATGGGACTGGCCTTCGATCACGGTATGGCGAACCTGCTCGAACAACTCGCCGACCGACATCTGCCCGTCGAGCTGGCAACGCAGCACCTGGGTGTTGAGGAACGCGCCGATCAGCCCTTCGCTTTCCGGGCGAATGCGGTTGGCCACCGGCGCGCCAATGCGCAGATCGGTCTGCCCGCTGTAGCGGTAAAGCAGCACCGCCAGCGCAGCGGTCATGGTCATGAACAGAGTCAGACCGTTGTGTGCGTTGAAGGCACGAACCCGTGCCGCGAGGTCATCGCTGAGGTCGAAGCGGAACAATTCGCCCTGATGGCTTTGCACCGGCGGACGCGGACGATCGGCCGGTAATTCCAGCAGCGGGTGTTCGCGGCCCAGTTGTGCGGTCCAGTAATCGAGCTGGCGCTGACGTTCGCCGGATTCCAGCCACTGACGCTGCCACACGCTGTAATCCAGGTACTGCACCGGCAGCGGTTGCAGCGGCGAATCGCGGTCATCGACGAACGCTTCGTAGAGCGCGCTCAATTCCCGGGCAAAGATGTCCATCGCCCAACCTTCGGTGACGATGTGATGCAGGGTCAGGACGAAGTAATGCTCCTGCTCGGCGGTCTTGACCAGGCAGGCGCGCAGCAGCGGTCCGGTTTCCAGATCAAAAGGCTTATGGGCTTCGTCATCGGCCAGTTGCTGGACCTGCCATTCGCGGCCATCGGCGTCCAGCGTGGTGAAGTCCTTCCAGTCCATGCGCAGGCGGATGTCCGGATGAACCTGTTGCCGGGCCACGCCGTTGATGCTCGGGAATGTCGTGCGCAGGGTTTCGTGACGCATGATCAGCGCTTGCAGCGCTGCTTCGAAACGCCCGACATCCAGCACGCCACGCAACCGCGCCATGCCGCCAACGTTGTAGGCCGGGCTGTCCGGTTCCATCTGCCAGAGGAACCACATGCGTTGCTGGGAATAGGACAGCGGCACCGGTTGGCTGCGATCGACCTTCTCGATCGGTGGCTGTTTGTTGGTTTTGCCGCTGGCCTGGATCAAGCGAACCTGCTCGGCAAAAGCGCCCAGTTCACTGGCCTCGAACAGCGCCCGCAACGGCAATTCGACGTCGCAGGCCTGGCGGGTGCGGGAAATGATTTGCGTGGCCAGTAGCGAGTGGCCGCCGAGGGCGAAGAAGTCGTCGCGCAGGCCGATCTGTGTTTGGCCGAGCACTTCACGCCAGATGCCGGCGATTTGTTGCTCAAGGGCAGTGACCGGTTCGACGTGTTCACGGACTTGCCACTGTGGTTCCGGCAAGGCGCGGCGATCGAGTTTACCGCTCGGGCTCAGGGGCATTTCGTCCAGACGCATGAGTTGTGCCGGGACCATGTATTCCGGCAGCTCAGCGGCCAGCGCGGTTTTCAGGCGCGTGGTTTGAGCATCGATGGTTTCGCTGATTTCAGTGGCGGTGTAGTAACCGATCAACTGCCCACCCGCCGCCGTTTCGCGCACCAACACCACCGCTTGGGCGACGCCAGACTGCGCCAACAGACGCGCTTCGATTTCTTCCGGCTCGACACGAAAACCGCGCAGTTTGACTTGCTGATCGAGACGACCGAGGTATTCGATCACGCCGTCGGCGGTCCAGCGGGCACGGTCGCCGGTGCGGTACAAACGAGCCCCCAGCTCGCCCAGCGGATCGACCACGAAGCGTTCGGCGGTCAGGCCTGGACGACCCAGATAGCCTCGGGCCAGACCGATACCGCTGATGCACAGTTCACCCGGCACACCGGTCGGTACCGGATTGAGGTCGCTGTCGAGCACGCGGCACAGCACGTTGCCCAATGGCCGGCCAATCGGCGAGCGCTCGCCGTCGGCGGTTGTGCACTGCCAGTGGGTGACGTTGATCGCGGTTTCGGTCGGGCCATAGCGGTTGTGCAGTTGCACCGCCGGCAAGTTTTCCAATACCCGGTTACGCAGTTCGGCGGGCAAGGCTTCACCGCCGCAGAACACTCGACGCAGGCTGGTGCATTCGGCGCTCAGCGGTTCGTCGATGAACAACGCCAGCAATGGCGGAACGAAGTGCAACGTGGTCACGCCGTACTGCTGAACCAATTGCGCGATGCGATGCGGATCGCGGTGTTCACCGGGGCCGGCGATCAACAGGCGGCAACCGGTAATCAACGGCCAGAAGCATTCCCACACCGACACGTCGAAACTGATCGGCGCTTTTTGCATCAGCACGTCGGTTTGGTCCAGACGGTAAGTGGCTTGCATCCATTGCAGCCGTTCAGCGAGCGCCGCATGAGTATTGCCAACGCCCTTCGGCTGACCGGTGGAACCGGAGGTGTAAATCACGTAGGCCAGATTGTCGCCGTGCAGGTGCAGACCCGGCGTATGGCTTGGCCAGCTCTCCAGATGCAGGGCGTCCATGGCAATCACGCTGACGCCGTCGGTGGCCGGCAGGCGGTCGAGCAGTTCGGTTTGGGTCAGCAGCAGTTCGACGCCACTGTCACTGAGCATGTAGGCCAGACGCTCGGCCGGGTAATCCGGGTCCAGCGGCACATAAGCGCCGCCAGCCTTGATGATCGCCAGCAAACCGATCAACAACTGCGGCGAACGCTCAGCGGCGATGGCCACGCACACGTCCGGGCCGACGCCTTTGTCGCGCAGGTAATGCGCCAGGCGGTTGGCCCGGGTGTGCAGTTCGGCAAAATCCAGGCTGCCGCCGTCCCACAGCAGCGCGGTGCGCTCCGGGATCTGGCGCGCTTGTTCGTTGAGCAACTCAGGCAGCCATTGATTGGCTGGTGTACACGGCGCGGCGCTCCAGGTGGATTGCTGATCGTGCTCACTCGGGGTCAGCAGTTGCAGGTCGCCGATGGCGGTTTTCGGTTGCTCACAAATGGCTCGCAGCAGGTTGGCGAAATGCTCGGCCAGTCGCTCGATAGTCGCCACGTCAAACAACTCGCTGGCGTAGTCGAACGACAAGCTCAAACGCCCGTTGCGATCTTCCTCGCTGTGCAATTGCAGGTCGAACTTGGCTTCGCGACTGTGCCACGGCAGCTCTTCGGCGAGCAGTCCCGGCAAGCGGCGCAATGTACTGAGATCACGTTGCTGATGGTTGAACATGACCTGGAACAGGCCTTGTTCGCGGGCCTGCGGGAAGGCTTCGAGCAGTTGTTCGAATGGCAGATCCTGATGCGCTTGCGCGCCCAACGCGGCTTGACGGGTTTGCGCCAGCAACTCAACGAACGGCAGTCGCGAATCCACCTCGGCGCGCAGTACCTGAGTGTTGATGAAGAAGCCGATCAGCCCTTGGGTTTCCAGGCGCGGACGATTGGCATTCGGCACGCCGATGCGGATGTCACGTTGGCCGCTGTAGCGATGTAGCAGGCTCTGGAATGCCGCGAGCAACAGCATGAACGGCGTTGCCTCATGGGCCTGGGCGGTCTGGCGAATGGCATCGCTCAGGCGCGCATCCAAACGCAGCGTGTGACGGGCGGCGCTGTGGGTGTGTTGCGCCGAACGCGGATGATCGGTGGCCAGGCTCAGGGTCGGATGATCAACGCCCAACTGCTCTTTCCAGTAAGCGAGTTGACGCTCGTCCTCCCCTTGCGCCAACCACTGGCGCTGCCAACTGCCGTAGTCGGCGTATTGCGTCGGCAAGGCTGGAAGGCTGGTGGTCTGGCCTTGGGAGGCCGCCGCATACAGGCGCGAGAACTCGTCGATCAACACGTTCATCGACCAACCGTCGGCGATGATGTGGTGCATCGTCACCAGCAGTTGATGGTCTTCATCGTCAAGACGCACCAGCGTCACCCACAGCAGCGGGCCTTTTTCCAGATCGAACTGGCTGCGGGCTTCGTCCTCACGGATCTGCTGCGCGCGGGCTTCACGCTCGGCGGCTGGCAGGTCGCTGATGTCGATCACTTGCAGGTTGAATTCGCCGGCGGCAATGACCTGTTGCAGGGCTACGCCGTCACGCTCGAAAAACCGTGTGCGCAGGGATTCATGACGTTCGATCAGTTGCTGGAAACTGGCGCGCAAGGCGTCTTCGTCCAATTCGCCGCGCAGGTGCAAGGCACCGGGAATGTTGTAGGCGCTGCTTTGCGGATCGAGTTGCCAGGTGATCCACAAACGGTTTTGCGCCAGGGATTGCGGCATGGCGTCGCTACGCGACAAGGGCATGATCGTGCCTTGGGCCAAGCCACCGTCCTGTTGTTGCCGGGCGATCGAGTCGGCGAATGCGCCGAGGGTCGGCGCTTCGAACAACAGGCGCAGATTCAGCTCCAGCCCCAGCTTTTCACGCAGGCGTGCGACCACTTGAGTGGCGGCGATGGAGTTGCCGCCGAGCAGGAAGAAATGGTCATCGGCGTTGACCTGCTTGACCTGCAATTGCTCACACCAGATCTGGCCGATCAGGATTTGCAACTCTGCGCCGGTGTTGGTTTCAGACGTGCTTGCGATGTCTGCCGAGGGGAATAACGCATAATTGTCGAGGCTGCCATCGGCCAGGCGATTGCGGCACGCCGAGCGTTGCAACTTGCCGCTGGACGTCTTCGGCAGCGCTCCCGGATTGAGCAATACCACCACACTCGGTGCTTCCTGATACGCCTCGGCCACCGCTTGACGGATGGCTTTGATCAGCGCTTCGGGCGGCAGGATTTTCTGCACGCTACGGCTGATTTCCGCGGCGATGCCGATGCCCTCCTGCCCCTCGATGTTGACCGAGAATGCAGCCACGCGACCTTTGCGCACCACCTCCACTTCACGCTCGATGGTCTGCTCGATGTCCTGCGGATAAAGGTTGTGACCGCGCACGATCAGCATGTCTTTCAGACGCCCGGTGATGAACAATTCCCCGTCACGCAAAAAACCGAGATCGCCGGTGCGCAGCCAGGTGCGGCCGGCGTGCTGGACGAACGTCTTGGCCGTGGCTTCGGGTTTTCGCCAGTAGCCATGGGCGATGCTCGGCCCGGCGGCCCAGACTTCGCCGACCGCGTTGTCGGCGAGTTCTTCGAGCGATACGGCATCGACAATCAGCACCGCGTGATCCCGCTGGCTGATGCCGCAACTCATGATCGGACTGCCATCGCCCGGCTCGGCTCGGTTCTGCGCCAGGGCTTGATCATCCACCCGCAGGTTTCCAATCCCCTGACCGCGAGGGCTGCCGGCAACGAACAACGTGGCTTCCGCCAAGCCGTAGGAAGCCATGAAGCTGTCCGGCGTAAAACCACAGGTCGCAAATTTCTCGGCGAAGCGTTCCAGGGTGTCGAGGCGAATCGGTTCGGAACCGGAATACGCCACGCGCCAGCCACTCAGGTCGAGGCGCTCCAGCGCCGATTCGCTGACCCGCTCGCTGCACAGTCGATAGGCGAAATCTGGCCCGCCACTGATGGTGCCGCCGTATTCGCTGATCGCTTCCAGCCAGCGCAATGGCCGGCCGAGAAAGTACGCCGGCGACATCAACACACACGGCACACCGCTGAAAATTGGCTGCAACAGGCCGCCGATCAGGCCCATGTCGTGGTACAGCGGCAGCCAGCTGACGATCACGTCGTCGGGGTTCAGATCGATGCCAAAGCCATGACGAATCAATAGTTCGTTGGCCACCAGGTTGCCGTGACTGACTTGCACGCCTTTAGGCAACGCGGTGGAGCCCGAGGTGTATTGCAGGAAGGCGATGTGCTCGCCGTGCAAGTCCGGCGCGACCCAGCGTTCGGCCAGGGCGCTGTCAAGGGTGTCGACACACAGAAGCGGTGGCGCCTCGTTGATTTGCAGCAACGCGTCGCGCAGATCAGCACTGGTCAACAGCACGCGCGGTTCGGCATCGCTAATGATCGACAGCAGACGTTCCTGATGATGACGACGGGTCGATTCGGGCGGATAGGCCGGCACCGCGATGACGCCTGCGTACAGGCAGCCAAAAAACGCCGCAACGTAATCCGGGCCGCTGGGAAACAGCAGCACCGCGCGATCGCCGAACGAAGTCTCGGCCTGCAACGCGCCGGCAATGGTTCGCGCCCGCCGATCCAGCTCGCGATAACTGAGCACCACAGCCTGATCCTGGGTTTCGGCGAGAAAACGCAAGGCCACCCGGTCCGGCGTCAGCACCGCGCGGCGCTGAAGGGCTTGGACCAGTGTGCTGGGGAGTTCGAACGCGTCGGTCATGAGGTTTCCTGCCTGGAATGCTGTTTGGGCCGGGGCTTGCGCCCACAGTCTTCACCCAAGAGAACGGATGAGGTTTTGAAATAGTTAGTCGCCTGGCTCAAGTGCCAGCGGCGCTTGCCGGCCAGCAGGCACGTCAATGTGTCGCTGTTCTCGGCTTGCTTTTTTGTTGGCTAATAATTCTATTTCTCAATTGACAATAATTATCATTAAGAATAATTTGGCCCTCGATGAGCAGGACGACATCCATTCCCCTGTCGTCCTCGACCCTATTTGCAGCAAGGTGATTTCCAATGACGGAACAAGTATCCACAGGCAGGTGCGATTCACCGCTACTTCAGGCCTTCGTCGACAACCGACTGATTCTGGTCAAGATTGCCGCCCGCATCACCGGCTGCCGATCCCGTGCCGAAGACGTGGTGCAGGATGCGTTCTTCCGTCTGCAATCGGCGCCGCAGATCACCTCGTCAATCAAGGCGCAGCTCAGTTACCTGTTCCAGATCGTGCGCAACCTGGCGATCGATCATTACCGCAAACAAGCGCTGGAGCAGAAGTACTCGGGCCCGGAAGAGGAAGGTCTGAACGTAGTGATTCAGGGCGCTTCGCCGGAAACCTCGCACATGAATTTATCGACCCTGGAAAACATTGCCGATGCGCTGACGGAACTGCCCAGCCGCACCCGTTATGCTTTCGAGATGTACCGCCTGCACGGCGTGCCGCAAAAAGACATCGCCAAGGAACTCGGCGTCTCGCCAACCTTGGTGAACTTCATGATTCGTGATGCGCTGGTGCATTGCCGCAAGGTGTCGGGCAATCGTGCGGATACCTTTGCGCGCCGTTAAAAGCTTCGCGGGCAAGCCTCGCTCCTACAGGGAAATCGCATTTCCCCTGTAGGAGCGAGGCTTGCCCGCGAAGACTGACTAAAAACCGCAACAGCCCTTGAGCCATCCACCTCACACCAACGAACACCGATCAAAAAACCGCTCACGCCCCAGCATCATCAGCGCGGCGCGCTTGTGCGGGAAGTCGAACTCTTTTTCGCAGTGGAAACACTGATTGTGCAGATGCCCGATCATCTTCGCGTTGTCGGCGCGAGGCTCGGCGACTACCCGTTGAGTGCGTGGATCATCGAGAAACAGGTAATGCACCAGCGCCGATAGCCAGCTCGCCACCTTGTGCGGGCCGCGGTGATGTTCTTCGCCCACCAGCATGTGAATGCCACGGTCGTAATCGCCGGCGTCATAGAACGGCGCAATGCGATCTTCCTTGGCCCAATAGGCTTCGAAATAGGCAAATGGCTGATCATCGAAGCAACCGATCAGCGTCAGGGTGTGCGGGTCGGCTTCGAGCTTGCTCAGGTAGTCCCGATGCTTCTCGAGACTGCCCTCCTCCTGCCAGAAACTCGCCACCCGCGGGATGTTCTGCCAGCGGTTGAAACGCGCCAGGTCATGCTCGATTTCTACCGTGCGCAGAGAGACCCATGCACCGAGTCGCGCATCGAAGCGTCGATACACCTCACCACGGGGTTTCACCGCACGCAATGGATGGCGTTTGCCGCCACTGATGACCATTTGCTGCGGATAACTGCCGGTATGCGACTCACCCAGCCAAGGCTGGGGCAATTGCCAGAACAGTGTGCGTTCGCAGTGATACTGACCGATGACGTCGGTCGCAATCAGCAACCCGCTGAGCAAGGCTTCGGTAGGCACATCATCGAGGTGCCAGGTCAGACGCTGACAAGCCGCGTCACGGGCAAACAGCCAATAGCAGGCCGCCCAGAATGCCTGCCCGTCAGGACGGCCGAAACGCTCCTCCAGCCGCAGATGCAACGCGGGCTCGCGGGAAAGCCGCAGTTCGATCAGCGGCTGCCCTTGCAGGCTGAGACTCAGGCGGCTGGCGGTTTCATCGGCTACAAGACAGTTGCCTGACGGCAAGGCCAGGGTGGTCAGTTCATTCAGATTGGACATGGGTCGGGCTCACGGTAATCGTCGACAGTTCAACGATGTGACGTGAGCCGGGGCAGTAAATTTAAGCGTGATCGCCAATGACCCCACCCCATGGCGCGATTCAGGGATTGCCCACTGGTACTACGGCAATCTTGTATGGATCGAAAATCTTCAGCATCTGGCCGTTATTTCTCAACCCCTGCAGCAACTTGCCAAATGCGTCGCCAGTTATTGGCGCCTGCGGGCGGATCAGCGCGTAATGGTGATAGACCTGATCGATGCGTTGCGACACCAGCAATTGTTCGCCGACTTTCTCGTTACGCAGCAGGTAATCGCTCAGGTAGGAACGTGTCACCAAGGCAATATCTGCGCGCGCGCGCAGCACCATCAGCAAGTTGCTGTCATGGGAATAGGTCAGCGTGGCCTTGTAGGCGTCGGCCAGGTACTTGGGATCGGCATTGAAATTGGCAAACTCGTAGTGATAGCCGCTGTACAGCGCCAGGCGCTTGCCCGTCAGGTCCTTGAAGTAACTCTCATCGCGATCGGGTTTCTTCTGCGCGACAAAGATTTCTGCATCTTCCAGGCCCATGTCGACGAGGGTGTGCGGGATGTCCTTCCAGCCCCAATCCGGGTTCTCGAAAATCGCCATGTCGACACGGCCTTCCTTGAAATCGTTGAAACGTCGAGGAATCGAGGTGGGCACCAGCACAAATTGATAGTCGGTTTGCAACCGATTCAGTGCTTCCACCAATTGCGGCAACAGACCGGTGTCGGCACCGGACTCCGGGCGCACGGTATAGGGTGGAAAATGCGCGGCACCGACCCGCACCAGTTGCGCGGCCTGAGACGGCAACACCCAGCACACTGCAAGCGCCGCCAGCAAAAGCCGCGACGCCGTTCGAATTGGCGAAGACATCAAAACAGCCCACTCCCCAAAAAATACTCATCAATGCATACAAGCTAGGCGGTTTCGCCGACTTAGCCAGTTTCTTGCCGAGATAGACGGCTCACTGCCGTTCTTCAAGCACCAGAATCAACGCCTCATCGGCCAGTTGATCGAGGCTCATGCTGCCATCGGCACGAAACCAGGTGGTGGTCCAGGACAACGCGCCCGTCAGGAAACGGCGGGTGATGAACACGTCGCCACGAATAAAACCGGCGTCCTTGGCTTCACCCAGTACCTGCAACCAGATGTCTTCATAAATATCACGCAGCGCCAGAACCTGCGCCTGGCCTTCCGCTGACAGCGAACGCCACTCATACACCAGCACCGCCATGGCTTCGCCGCTGCCACCCATGATCGACTGCAATTCGCAGCGAATCAGCGCCAGAACCCGCTCGCGCACACTGCCGGCCTCGGCGAGGGCTGCGCGCATCAATGCGGTGTTGTAGCGAATGGTCTCCTCCATCACGGCCCGCAGGATCTCGTCCTTGCTTTTGAAATGATGAAAAATGCTGCCTGACTGAATGCCCACCGCACCGGCCAGATCACGCACGGTGGTGCGTTCATAACCTTTGTTGCGAAACAGGTGAGCGGCCACTTGCAGCAGTTTGCCACGGGCGCTGTCCGGGTCGGTCAATTGGCCGTTGTCGACCAATTCGCGCATCACCCTCAGGGCTTTTTGCTCGTCCACCCGTTCTCTCCTACAGTCGATCAATCAATTGCACCGCTGCCCGCTAAAACAGCGGGGTTGCGCGGGCAATTTAAGCTGGCGGGGGCGACCAAGCAAGCGCTTGGGCAGAAGATATTTCAGCCATTTACAAACCAAGCGCTTGCTTGGTAGTCTCGAAGCACTTCAGTCGGAGGTGGTTATGGAATTGGCTGCGCCCAAAACAATCCGCATCGGTTGCGCCAGCGCTTTCTGGGGCGACACCTCGACCGCTGCCGAACAACTGGTGGAAGGTGGGCGGCTGGACTATCTGGTGTTCGATTATCTGGCCGAAATCACGATGTCGATCATGGCCGGGGCGCGGATGAAAGATCCGGCGGCCGGCTACGCCAGCGACTTCATCGAAGTCCTCAGCCCTCTCCTCAACCAGCTCGCGGAACAGAAGATCCGCGTCATCAGCAATGCCGGCGGCGTCAATCCGCAGGCGTGTGCCGCGGCCCTGCAAGCGGCCTGCGACAAGGCCGGGGTGACGTTGAAGATCGCCGTGCTGTCGGGTGATGATTTGCAACCACAATTCAAGTACCTGAGCAGCCTTGGCCTCCATGAGATGTTCAGTGCAGTGCCCCTGCCGCCGATGTGCGTGTCGACCAACGCCTACCTCGGCGCGCCGGGCATCGTCGAAGCCCTGCGTCTGGGCGCCGACATTGTGATTACCGGGCGCGTGGTCGACAGCGCCGTGGTCAGCGCCGCGCTGGTGCATGAGTTCGGCTGGTCGTGGCACGACTACGACAAACTCGCCCAGGCCGCATTGGCCGGGCACCTTATCGAATGTGGCGCCCAGTGCACCGGCGGCAATTTCACCGATTGGCACGACGTGCCCGATTACGAACACATCGGTTTTCCGATCGTCGAAGTCGGCGCCGACGGCCAGTTTATTGTCAGCAAACCCGACGGTTCCGGCGGTCTGGTCACGCCCCTGACCGTAGGCGAGCAGATGCTTTATGAAATAGGCGACCCGCAGGCCTATTTGCTGCCTGATGTGGTGTGCGATTTCAGTCAGGTCAAACTCGTGCAACAAGGCAAAAACGCGGTGCAGGTGCATGGCGCAAAAGGCTTGCCGCCGACCGGTCAATACAAGGTCAGCGCCACGTATCCGGACGGTTTCCGCTGCACCGCCAGTTGCCTGATCGCCGGGATCGATGCCGTGGCCAAGGCCCGACGGGTCAGCCAGGCGATCATCAACAAGACCTCGGAAATGTTCGGCCAGCGCGGCTGGGCGCCCTACAGCGAAGTGAACATCGAACTGCTGGGCAGCGAAGCCACTTATGGCCCCCACGGCCAGCGCCAGGACAGCCGCGAAGTGGTCATCAAACTCGCCGTGCGCCATCCGGGCAAGCAGGCCTTGATTCTGTTCTCCCGGGAAATCGCCCAGGCCGCCACCGGCATGGCGCCGGGATTGACCGGGATCGTCGGCGGGCGGCCGACTGTGTACCCGCTGATCCGGCTGTTTTCATTCCTGATCGACAAAACTGCCTGCACCCTGGAAATCGACCTCGCCGGTGCGCGCCATCCGTGCGCCCTGCCCGCCCTTGATGAACTCAACCCGGATGACTTGCCCCTGCCGTTCGACCCGCCGCAACCCACAGAACGCGCCGACGCCAGCGTGGCCCTGATCAAACTCGCCGTGGCGCGCTCCGGCGACAAGGGCAATCACAGCAATATCGGCGTCATGGCCCGCCATCCCGACTACCTGCCGTGGATCGCCGAAGCGCTGACACCCGAGGTGCTGGTCGACTGGATGAGTCATGTCCTCGATCCGATCCACGGGCGTGTCGAACGCTGGTATTTACCCGGCACTCAGAGCTTTAATTTTCTTCTGGAGAACGCGCTCGGCGGCGGTGGCGTGGCCAGCCTGCGGATCGATCCGCAAGGCAAGGCATTCGCGCAACAACTGCTGGAGATCCAGATTCCGGTGACGCAGCGTATCGCCGATCAGGTCAACTAGAGGACCGTCGCCATGGCTTATGACTCGATTTACAAACCCGACCTGTTCGCTGGCCAAAACATCATCGTCACCGGCGGCGGCAGCGGTATCGGTCGTTGCACCGCCCACGAACTCGCCGCTCTCGGCGCGCAGGTGCTGCTGGTGGGGCGTAATGCCGAGAAACTGAAAAAGGTCGCCGCTGAAATCACCGAAGACGGCGGTAAAGCCAGTTGGCAGGTCTGCGATATCCGCGATGAAGACTCCGTCACGCAACTGGTCAGCGAATTGATCCGCAAACATGGGCCGATTCATGGGCTGGTCAACAATGCCGGCGGGCAGTACCCCTCGCCGCTGGCGTCGATCAATCAGAAAGGTTTCGAAACCATACTGCGCACCAACCTGGTGGGCGGTTTTCTGATGGCCCGGGAAGTGTTCAATCAATCCATGAGCAAGCACGGCGGCGCCATCGTCAACATGCTCGCCGACATGTGGGGCGGCATGCCCGGCATGGGCCACTCGGGCGCAGCGCGCTCGGGCATGGACAACTTCACCAAGACCGCCGCGTTCGAATGGGGCTATGCCGGCGTGCGGGTCAACGCCGTCGCGCCGGGCTGGGTCGCCTCCAGTGGCATGGACACCTACGAAGGTGCGTTCCGGGCCGTGATCCCGACCCTGTGTGAACACGTGCCGCTCAAGCGCATCGGCACCGAATCGGAAGTCAGCGCGGCGATTGTTTTCCTGCTCAGCCCGGGAGCCGCTTTTGTCAGCGGCAGCACGTTGCGCATCGACGGTGCCGCCAGCCTCGGTGGGCGGGCCTGGCCGATGCACAAGGCGCAGAACAGTCATTCGTACAACGGCTTTCACCGCGCCTATTTACCCGAAGTACTCAAACCCGACGCGCTCAAGCCAGACGAGCTCAAGGACAAGGAATAACCCATGCCGGCCATCCAGTCCCAGGTAGACCCGTTCAGCGAACCGTTCGCACGCAATCGGGCGGCCATGCTGGCCGGCATCGAGCAGGTCCGTCAGCTCGAACAGAACCTGCTGAGCAAAGCCGCCGAAGCCAAGCCCAGGTTCGACAAGCGCGGGCAACTGCTGCCCCGTGAACGCCTTAATCTATTGCTCGACCCCGGCGCGCCGTTCCTCGAACTGGCGAGCCTGGCCGGCTACAAGTTGCACGATGACAAGGATGGCAGCTCGGCCGGCGGCGGTTTGATCGCCGGGATCGGTTACGTGTCCGGCGCACGGGTGCTGGTGGTGGCGAACAACAGCGCGATCAAGGGCGGAACCATTTCCCCCAGCGGTTTGAAAAAGTCCCTGCGCCTGCAACAGATCGCCATGGAAAACAAACTGCCGGTGATCACCCTCGCCGAGAGCGGCGGCGCCAACCTCAATTACGCGGCGGAGATTTTCGTCGAAGGTGCGCGCAGCTTTGCCAATCAGGCGCGGATGTCGGCCATGGGTCTGCCGCAAATCACCGTGGTCCATGGCTCGGCCACGGCGGGCGGTGCTTATCAGCCGGGATTGTCGGATTACGTGGTGGTGGTGCGCGGCAAGGCCAAGCTGTTTCTCGCCGGGCCGCCGCTGCTCAAGGCCGCCACCGGCGAAGTCGCCACCGATGAAGAACTGGGCGGCGCCGAGATGCACGCACAAACCGCCGGCACCGCCGAATACCTGGCCGAGAACGATGCCGATGGTGTGCGCCTGGTACGCGAAATCATGAGCCTGTTGCGGTGGAACGATCAGCTGCCATGGTTACCCGAACATCGCTGGGAAGAACCGCTCTACCCCATCGACGAACTGCTGGGTCTGATCCCGGATGACCCGAAAAAACCCTACGACGTGCGCGAAATCATCGCCCGGATTGCCGACGCTTCGAACTTCCTCGAATTCAAGGGCGAGTTCGACCAGCAAACAATCTGCGGACATTTGCAGATCCAGGGTCGCGCCTGCGGCTTCATCGGCAACAACGGCCCGATTACGCCCAAAGGTGCGAGCAAGGCTGCACAGTTCATTCAGCTCTGCGACCAGAGCCAGACGCCCCTGCTGTTTTTCCACAACACCACCGGTTTCATGGTCGGCACCGAGTCGGAACAGCAAGGTGTGATCAAACATGGCGCGAAGATGATTCAAGCGGTGGCCAATGCTCGGGTGCCTAAATTGACGATCGTCGTCGGCGGTTCCTACGGCGCCGGCAACTACGCGATGTGCGGCCGTGGCCTCGACCCGCGCTTCATCTTCGCCTGGCCTAACAGCCGCACTGCGGTGATGGGTGGCGCTCAGGCCGGCAAAGTGTTACGGATCGTCACCGAAGCCAAACAGCTGAAGGACGGGTTGGTGCCCGACCCGAAAATGCTCGACATGCTGGAACAGGTCACCGCGCAGAAACTCGACAGCCAGTCCACCGCGCTATATGGCAGCGCCAATTTGTGGGACGACGGGCTGATCGATCCGCGGGATACCCGCACGCTGCTCGGGTATTTGCTGGACATCTGCCATGAGGCCGAGGTTCGTTCGTTGCAACCCAACAGCTTTGGCGTCGCGAGGTTTTGATTGATCGTTCCCATGCTCTGCGTGGGAATGCAGCCCGCCAGGAGAACAATAAAAAATGATCTTCACCCAGGAACACGAAGCATTGCGCCGCACCGTCCGGCAATTCGTCGATCACGAGATCAATCCTCACGTCGAGGAATGGGAAAAGGCCGGGCGTTTTCCGATCCATGAGATCTTCCGCAAGGCTGGCGACCTCGGTCTGCTGGGGATTTCCAAACCGGAAAAATTCGGCGGCATGGGGCTCGATTACAGCTATTCGATTGTGGCTGCCGAAGAGTTCGGCACCATTCATTGCGGCGGCATCCCGATGTCCATTGGCGTGCAAACCGACATGTGCACCCCAGCCCTGGCGCGATTCGGCTCCGATGAACTGCGTGATGAGTTCCTGCGGCCGGCGATCACTGGCGAGCAGGTCGGCTGCATTGGCGTTTCCGAAGTCGGCGCCGGTTCCGATGTGGCAGGTTTGAAAACCACCGCCCGCAAGGACGGCGACGACTACGTAATCAACGGCAGCAAAATGTGGATCACCAACTCGCCGAGCGCCGACTTCATCTGCCTGCTGGCCAACACCTCGGACGACAAGCCGCACATCAACAAGTCGCTGATCATGGTGCCGATGAACAGCCCTGGGATCAGCCTCAGCTCGCACCTGGACAAACTCGGCATGCGCAGCTCGGAAACCGCCCAGATATTCTTCGACAACGTGCGCGTGCCGCAACGCAACCGCATCGGCCACGAAGGCGCGGGGTTCATGATGCAGATGCTGCAGTTCCAGGAAGAACGGCTGTTCGGCGCGGCGAACATGATCAAAGGCCTGGAGTACTGCGTCGACAGCACCATCGAGTACTGCAAGGAGCGCAAAACCTTCGGCAATGCGCTGATCGACAACCAGGTCATTCATTTCCGCCTGGCCGAACTGCAAACCGAAATCGAATGCCTGCGGGCGCTGGTCTATCAGGCCACCGAGCAATACATCAAAGGCCAGGACGTCACCCGTCTGGCGTCGATGGCCAAACTCAAGGCCGGGCGGCTGGGCCGGGAAGTCAGCGACAGTTGCCTGCAATATTGGGGCGGCATGGGCTTCATGTGGGATAACCCGGTGGCGCGGGCTTACCGCGACGTGCGGCTGGTATCGATCGGCGGCGGTGCCGACGAAATCATGTTGGGGATCATCTGCAAACTCATGGGCATCCTGCCGGGGAAAAAGAAATGAGCACCCTCCCTGTTTGTCAGACCTTGTTGCTCGAACGGCACAACGGCGTTCTGCACATCACCCTTAATCGTCCCGACAGTCGCAACGCCATGAGCCTGCAAATGGTCGCCGAACTGCGTGCGGTGCTGGCGGCGGTGCGGGATAACCGAGAGGTTCGCGCACTGGTGATCGGCGGTGCCGGCGGGCATTTTTGTGCCGGTGCCGACATCAAGGACATGGCCAATGCCCGCGCTCAAGACCCGACCGCCTACCGCGAATTGAACCGTGCGTTCGGCGCTCTGCTGGAAGAAACCCAGCACGCGCCGCAAGTGGTCATCACCGTGCTGCAAGGCGCGGTGCTTGGCGGCGGCTTCGGTCTGGCCTGCGTCAGTGATATCGCCATGGCCGATCATCAGGCGCAATTCGGCCTGCCGGAAACCAGCCTCGGCCTGTTACCGGCGCAGATCGCGCCGTTCGTGGTGCAGCGCATCGGCCTGACCCAGGCCCGCCGACTGGCCCTGACCGCCGCACGGTTCGATGGCACCCAGGCACGACGGATGGGGCTGGTGCATTTTGTCGAGCATGATCCGCAAGCCCTGGCCGAGCGCCTCGATGAAGTGCTGGCCCATGTGTTGTGTTGCGCGCCGGGGGCGAATGCGGTGACCAAAAAACTGTTGCTGGCGAGTGCGGGGCAACTCTCGGATGGCCTGCTGGATCAGGCGGCCGAGTGGTTCAGCGAAGCGGTAACCGGGGATGAAGGCGTCGAGGGAACGATGGCTTTTGTGCAGAAGCGTAAACCGGGGTGGGCCCTTTAAGAGCTTCGCGGGCAAGCCTCTCTCCTACAGGTTTTGTGTCGAGCCCAAATCACGCGGCAATCGCTGAACCTGTAGGAGCGAGGCTTGCCCGCGAAGAGGCCTTCACATTCACCGCAATAAAATGGAAACATCCTATGCCCGCCTTCAGCAAAATACTGATCGCCAACCGCGGTGAAATCGCCTGCCGCATCCAGCGCACCGCGCAAGCACTGGGCTACCGCACCGTCGCCGTGTTCAGCGATGCCGACGCCGATGCCTTGCATGTGCAGATGGCCGACGAAGCCGTAAACATCGGCCCAGCCCCGGTGCAGCAGTCTTATTTGAATATCCCGGCAATCATCGACGCCGCCCGGCGTACCGGTGCCGATGCGATTCACCCCGGTTACGGCTTCCTCTCGGAAAACGCAGAATTCGCCCTCGCCTGCCGACAGGCCGGCATCATCTTCATCGGTCCGAGCCCCGAGGCTATCGAGCTGATGGGCAGCAAACGTCTGTCGAAACTCGCCATGATCAAAGCGGGCGTGCCCTGCATTAACGGCTATCAGAGCAGCGAGCAGGACGACGCGACCCTGAGCCGCGAAGCCGAGCGCATCGGCTACCCGCTGATGATCAAGGCCAGCGCTGGCGGTGGTGGTCGTGGCATGCGCCTGGTGCACAGCGCTGCAGAGTTGTTGGAGCAAATCCGCACCGCGCGTTCCGAAGCGCTGCACGGGTTTGGCAGCGGCGAACTGATCCTCGAGCAAGCCCTGATCGATCCACGTCACGTCGAGGTTCAGGTGTTCGGCGATCAGCATGGCAACCTGATCTACCTCGGCGAGCGCGACTGCTCGATCCAGCGCCGCCACCAGAAAATCATCGAAGAAGCGCCCTGTCCGATAATGACCACCGAGTTGCGCCAGGCCATGGGCGAGGCGGCGCTCAAGGCGGGTCGCGCGGTGAATTACGTCGGCGCTGGCACAGTGGAATTCCTGCTGGATGCTCGCGGGCAGTTTTACTTTCTGGAGATGAACACCCGGTTGCAAGTGGAACACCCGGTGACCGAACTGATCACCGGCCTCGATCTGGTGGCCTGGCAGTTACACGTCGCCGAAGGGCTGCCACTGCCGTTGCGACAGGAGCAGGTGCAGTTCAACGGGCATGCCATGGAGGTGCGCCTGTACGCCGAAGATCCAGCCCAGGGATTTCTGCCGCAAACCGGACGAATTGCAGCCTGGGAGCCTGCGTTGCAGGGCGGCGTGCGGATCGACCACGGCCTGATCGAAGGCCAGTCTGTCAGCCCGTTCTATGACCCGATGCTGGGCAAGCTCATCGCCCACGGCGCCACCCGCGAAGAAGCCCGACGCAAGTTATTGCGGATGGTGCAGGACAGCGTACTGTTGGGCGTGCAAAGCAATCAGCGCTTGCTCGCCAGCCTGCTGGAACATCCGCAGTTCATCAGCGGCGAGTTCAGCACCGGGTTCATCCCCACGTACTTCGTCGATCATCCCTGCCTGCATCCTCACGTGCCGAGCGCCGAAGAACTGGCCATCGCCGCGGCGCTGTTCTATCAGGCCTCGGCGCAGGTTCATCGCGGCCCGCTGGCCGGTTGGCGCAACAACGCCAGCGTGCCTTTGCACTATCGGATAGGTCTGGAGGATCAGGATTGGCCGGTGGAATTGAACGCTGAGCCTGGCAAACCCTACCGTGCTCGGGTTGGCACTCGCGCCCTCGAAGTGAAGGTTATTGGGTGCGACGGACGCTGGGCTACCCTGGAAATCGATGGCATCCGCCAACGCCATGCCTACCGCCTGGAAGCCGGGCAACTCTGGCTGTTCACGCACCCCGGCAGCCTGCGGCTGGTCGATCGGACCCAGGCGCTGGTCAGCGGACAGGTTAGTGTCAGTTCCGGCACGCTCAAGGCGCCGATGGACGGGGCGATCGTCGATGTATTGGTCAGTGAGGGCAGCCCGGTCAGCAAAGGTCAACTGCTGGTGGTGCTCGAAGCGATGAAAATGGAGCATCCGCTCAAATCGGGTATCGACGGCGTACTCAAACGCTTGCAGGTCAGAGTCGGCGATCAGGTCAAAAATCGTCAGATTTTGTTAGAGGTCGAATAAGCCGCTAGGCGGATCCGTCGGGTTTGGCTACGCTCAAGCCCTATCAGGACGCGGATACCAGGAACCCTGCGATGCCTCACTGGTTGGTCATTGATCTGGAAGCCACCACCGATGAGGGTGGCTGGCCAGTAACGGAAATGGAAATCATCGAAATCGGTGCCACCCTCGTGGACCGCAAGGGCCAGGAACTGGATCACTTCCAGTGCTTCGTGCGCCCGTTGCGCCGGCCCTTACTGACGCCGTTTTGCCGGGAGCTGACCCACATCACCCAGGCCAATATCGATGTCGCACAGCCGCTCACCGACGTCTGGCCGTTGTTCGAACGCTGGCTCGGCCAACATCACGCGCGCCTGGAAGGCTGGGCCAGTTGGGGCGATTACGACCGCAAACAACTGCTTCAGGACTGGCAGCGCCTGCAACTCGACAGCGCCCTGAGCCGGGTGCCGCACATGAACCTCAAGCAACGCTTCGCCAAGGCTTGTCGGCTCGAGCGCCCGCTGAACCTCAATGGAGCCTTGCAACTGGCGGGCCTGCAGTTCAACGGTCAGCAGCATCGGGCACTGGAAGACGCGCGAAATACTGCGCGTTTGTTACCGCTGATTTTCCCCGCTAATCCTTGAGTGCAGGAGGTGACGCCTATCGACACCTTGTGCATACTGGCCGGCCCTTTTTAGCCCTTTTCGAGGAACCGCCCATGTTTAAAGTCAACGAGTACTTCGACGGCACCGTCAAGTCGATCGCCTTTGGCACCGCTGAAGGTCCGGCGACCATCGGCGTCATGGCACCGGGCGAATACGAATTCGGCACTGCCCAGCGTGAAATCATGCACGTGGTGTCCGGCGCCCTGACCGTCAAACTGCCTGACAGCGATAATTGGGAAACCTTCGCCGCCGGCAGCCAGTTCAACGTGCCCGCCAACAGCAAATTCCAGCTGAAAGTGGCCGTCGACACCGCTTACCTGTGCGAATACCGCGGCTAACCCCCTGGGTTTTCACTGCGACAAAAAAATGCCCGTGTCCAAGGACACGGGCATTTTTTCATTTTGAAGGGTTTTTATTCGAGGATCGTCACCGGCATGCCGACTTCCAGGCGGCCGTTACCGTCGTTGACCAGATTCTGTCCGAACATCGCGCCGTCGGCCTCGGTGCGGTATTTCTGCAATGTGACCAGCGGTTCACGATCTTCGCTGCGTTCGCCGGTCTGCGGGTCGATAGTGGTCAGAATGCAGCGTGAGCAGGACTTGACCACGCGGAACTCGACATCGCCAATACGGATACGCTTCCAGCTATCTTCGGCATACGCTTCACTGCCCTCGATCACCAGATTGGGCCGGAAACGCAACATCTCCAGCGGCCGCCCGACCTTGCTCGACAAATCTTCCAGCGACGCCTGACCAATCAGCAACAACGGAAAGCCGTCGGCAAAAGCTACCTGATCATCGTCCTTGCCATAGCCAGCCTGGGTGATCCGCGCGCGATCAAGCGGCACTTGCACCAGGCGCGTCGGCTTGCCGATGAACTCACTGACCCAGGCACCCGCCGCATCGCCCGCATCGGGAACGCGCAAGGTGTCGCGCCAGATGGTCACGCCACGCAGATCGGCATCGCCATCAGGCAACGCAATATCGATCGGTGAATGGCCCGGGGCAGTGAGGGTCAAGCCGCCGTCGGCATTCCACAACGCCGACAGCTGACTCATTTTCGCGACCGCGCGCTGGGTCAGGAAGCGCCCACTGGCCTCGTCCACCAGCATCCAGCGTCGATCACCGTCTAGTCCCAGTTTGTCCAGACTGACCTGATTGAGGGTCTCGCCCTGGCCGGATTTCAACGGAAAACGATAAAGCGCGCTCAGACGCAGCATGGCCAACTCCCTGGTGGGTAAAAACGCCACCCTATACGAGCTTGATTGCCGAATCAAAGGCCCTGTGGCGAGGGGGTCTGCGCAGAACCTGTAGGAGCGTGGCTTGCCCGCGAAGAACGATGACGCGTAATACCTGAAAAACCGCGGTGCATCCTTCGCGGGCAAGCCACGCTCCTACAGGATTTTCGTCGCTCAACTTACCGGCACTGCGTCGAGCATCAAGCGCTGGCGCACCACGTCGACGAGTTTGTCGGGCTGGAACTTGGAGAGGAAGTTGTCGCAACCGACCTTCTTGACCATCGAGTCGTTGAAGCTGCCCGACAGCGAGGTGTGCAAGACCACATAAAGGCCGCGCAAACGGGGGTCGTTGCGGATTTCGGTGGTCAGGCGATAGCCGTCCATCTCCGGCATTTCCGCATCGGTGAAGATCATCAGCAGCTTGTCAGTCATGACTTCGCCCGTATCGGCCCAGGCCTTGAGCATGTTCAACGCCTTCAAGCCATCGCTGGCGATGTGCATCTTCACGCCCAGTTGACCCAAGGTGTCGCGCAATTGCGACAGGGCTACGTTCGAGTCATCCACCAGCAGCACTTCACGGCCACGGGCGCGCTCCAGAACCGGATCGTCGAGTTTGTCGCGCGATACCTTGGCGTTGTACGGAACGATTTCGGCCAGGACTTTTTCAACATCGATGATTTCCACCAGTTGGTCATCGACCTTGCTGATGGCGGTCAGATAATGCTGGCGACCGGCACTGGTCGGCGGCGGCAGAATGGCCTCCCAGTTCATGTTGACAATGCGGTCCACGCCACCGACCAAAAACGCCTGCACCGAGCGGTTGTACTCGGTGACGATGATGGTACTGGTGGGGCTTGGCACCAGCGGGCGCATACCGATGGCCTGAGACAAATCGATCACCGGCAACGTCTGGCCACGCAGGTTGACCACACCGCAAACAAAGGGATGGCGTTGCGGCATCAGGGTCAGCTTCGGCAACTGCAACACTTCCTGGACCTTGAAGACATTGATCGCAAACAATTGCCGTCCGGCCAACCGAAACATGAGAATTTCCAGGCGATTCTCACCCACCAGTTGCGTGCGTTGGTCTACCGTGTCGAGAATGCCGGCCATTTAATGACTCCTGGGCTTGTTCTGATGAATTCACTAAAGGGAGTTATCGGCTGTTTTTGCCGGACCTTGACTCCCAGACAAAATGCCACGACCCAGCATTGATGTCACATTAACATCATGCTTTACTGACTCCGTGATTTTCATCTGCTTCATTCCCTGCCGCGCGACCTCGGTTTGCACGTTAGGTTCCCTTGCGTAAGGGATTCCCCTAGTGACAATCAGGCCCAACCTGATATTCGCAATATCCAATAGCCATTAATGTGACGCCATTCTCATCGCATGAACGGAGTCAGGCTTTTGTGTGCGATCGCAGTTCAGTGGCCATCCACCCTCTCGAGTTCCCTGTCGGCACTCACACCTGCCAGAGCGCGATCTCACAAAGGCATGGCAGCGCCGGGACACGTAGTGTGTCCCATCGGCACACACGACATTCCCTTATCTGACATGACGTTGTGGAGATAAACATGCCGAACGACAGCAAAGAGTGGGCTCAACGATTTCCAGAGTTTCTCGTCGAGGCTGAAACACTCTTGGCCAAATCCGAGGAATGCCTGAGTCATTTGCAACTGATCAGCAATGACAAGGACGCCATCGATTGCATGCTCAGTACCCTTCTCAAGCTGTCCAGCAAGGCCGATGCCCTGGCATTGGCGTCGGTCTCGGAGTTCTCGCTGCATATTCATGGATTGCTGAGCCGCGCGCAGAACCGCATGGACCTGCACGATCAAGCCCTGGATGCACTCAAGGACTGCTTCACATTAATGGCTTGGCAACTCGAACTCATCGATCACACTACCGGCCAACTCGGTCTCGATGACAGTGAACAGAGCTCGCTAATTGAAGCGTTTGCGTTTCAAGTGGGGCAAAGTCAGTTTCAGCCGTTCAGCCACTCCAGACCGTTCGGGCTCGTTTCGTTCTCGGAACGACCAACTTAAAATCACCCGCGTATTGCCATGACGCTCGCCGTCATTTGATGTGCTCGTCGCAATTGAATATTTCATTCCAGTCAACGATAGCTCGAAACAAATAATCCCCTGAGCTTGTCAGGCAATCGATATCTTTTCACGATAAAAATTCGACGCTTTTTCCATTATGGAACGATTGTCCAAACACTATATTTCCTGTCGGTATGGCGCTATATACCGAACGCGACCAACGGTATCTTAAGTGGTAGTATGCCGACCGTTAATTGACGTCAATTAATGACAGAGTCATTCCAGACGAGCACATTGAAGGCTGGAATTTCAAGCACTTGCACCGCTGCCATTGAAGGCGAACTCACACAACAGATTTCCACCCCAGAGACCCGTCAGCCCTTATGGCCGGTCTGCCCGCAGCGAACATTCATTGGCTCCATCCGCTATGTACGCCAGCCTCAAGTCAATGGCCCCGTGGCCACCTTCCCGAAAAAACGCGCGCCGGTTCACGCTTTTACTGTGCGTCTGCTCGGCGCTCGGCAGCCTGCTGGTCTACAGCTTGTCCATGCCTCTGCCGGTGAGTTTGCTGGTACTCAATAGTGCGGCGTTGACCTGTGTCTGGGTGGGACATCGCCTCTCGCGCAAATCGATAAAGTTTCAACCTCAAGAACTGGCTGACCGTCTTCTGCAAGTGCAGGAAAACGAACGCCACCGGCTCAGCCGTGAGTTGCATGATGACATCGGTCAATTGCTGACCGCCGCCAAACTTCAAAGTGAATGGCTCAAACGACGATTGCCCGAAGAACTGCAGGGGCAGTGTTCGGTACTCTGCGAAACGTTGGACGAAACCCTGACCAAGGTGCGTGACGTTTCAGCCATCCTGAATCCGCGGCAATTGGCCAGTCTCGGACTGGAAGCCAGTTTGCGTGCGCATTTGCTCAAAACCCTGGCCAATACCTCCGTGCACTGGAGCCTGGAATGCCATCAACGCTTGACAGGCATTCCGGAGGAAATGGCAGTGGCGGCTTTTCGAATCACTCAAGAAGCGATTACCAATATATTGCGTCACGCAGAGGCCAGTAATCTGTTGGTCCGCCTGCAACGCCTGCCCCAGGGCCTGACGCTGTTGATCAGCGATGACGGCCTGGGTTTCTCGCCCGCGGCAGATCCCGCACGCGAGGGGCAACGCGGAATGGCCGGGATGTCGGAACGGACCGATCAGTTGGGTGGCACACTGACGGTGACCAGCGAACCGGGCAAAGGCACTCAAATAGAAGCACTCTTCCCCTGGGCGCCCCGTGCGCTGGAACGGGCCAGTACGAATAAGGTTATGCATTGACTTGTAACTTACTTCTGGTGGACGACCACTCGCTTATCAGGGCTGGCGTGCGGGCTCTGGTGCTGGATATTCCCGGTTATGCGGTAATCGGGGAGGCCAATGATGGCTCGCAGTTGGTCGAGATGGTCGAGCAGCTATCCCCGGACATCATTCTGCTGGACATCTCCATGAAGCAAACCGGTGGCCTTGAAGCCTTGCAACGACTCAAAAGAGTACGTCCGCAGTGCAAAGTGCTCATTCTGTCGATGCACACCGACCCGGCGCTGATCATGCAGGCACTGGAATCAGGGGCTCATGGCTACCTGCTCAAGGACACCACGGCCAGCGAACTCGAGCATGCCCTGGATGCCTTGCGCAATAACGAACGCTATCTGAGTCCGGCCATTGCTCATACCGTCATCAACCAGGCGCTGACCCGACACCAGAAAAATCAGGCGCAAAACCAGGACTCGCACAACCTGACGCCACGTCAACTGGAAATCCTGCGACTGATTGTTCGCGGAAAATCCACCCGGGAAATCGCCAATGGCCTGAGCCTGAGCATCAAGACCGTCGAAACCCACCGCTCGCAGATTATGAAACGCTTGCAGATCTACGATGTGGCCGGCCTGGTGCTGTTCGCTGTACGCGAGCAAATCATCAGTCTGGACGATTAGCCGGGTTCGAGACGCTCAGCAGCGGCGAACCCTCGGGCAAATGCACACGCAATGCCGCCGGACGCGCCGAGAAACGCAGACTATCACCCTCCAGAGGTTCACCATCAAGGTTGATATAAAGCCCCTCCGAGACTTTTATCTCGACCCATGGCAAGCGAGCTCGCACAAACATGTTGTCGATTCCGAAACCATCGGTCAGCAGGTCTTTCAAGGTACTGACCACTTCCTGTGGCGCGGGCAAAATGCTGATATCCAGCAGGCCATCGTCAGCCAGCGCCTGTGGGCACAACACATGACCACCGCCAGCCTGACGGCCATTGCCAATACCCAATGCCAACAATTCGCCGCGCCAGTGAAAATCCGGCCCCTGCAACTCGCCATAAGCCGCATGCAACTCACTGAAGCGCGATAAACCCGTGAAGAGATAAGCGGCGCCTCCGAGAATTTTTTTCAGATCCTCGGAGGTATTGGCCGTGACCTGACTGCCAAAGCCGCCGGTGGCCATATTCAGGAAAACCTGCCCGCCGACTTCTCCCAGATCGATGGCTCGAGGGGCAGCCTCCAGCAGGTCCAACGCCTGGGCGGGCGCCAGAGGCACACCGGCAGCGCGAGCAAAATCGTTGGCGGTGCCCAAGGGCAAAAGCACCAGACTGGCCTGCGTCGAATGCGCCGCCATGGCTTCGGCAATATCACGCAAGGTGCCATCACCGCCGCCGGCAATCAGCTGCATATAACCTGACGTCAGCGCTTCCTCTACCAACCGCTGTGCATCACCGGCCTCCCAGGTCAGTCGAACAGCCAGTTCCCAGCCCTGCTGGCGCTTGCCTTCGACGGCTGCACGGACCTCCTCATTGAGTGCCTGCTTGCCATGCAGAATCAACAGCGCCTTGCGCTCACTCATTTTTGCCACTCCCATATCCGCAATTCCATGGGATATGTTGACCTCGCAGCCCCTTATAAAAGTCGCAAAAATTTGAATTATTTCCAGCGGAAGGAAGCGTGAGTCCTACAGAGTGGTATTTTTTCTTACAAAACGTGAGGAATCGGCTCAATTGACCCACTTGGGCAATTGATACACCGTTGTGTCTCGGTTCTCAGCCATCACCCGTTAATTGCCACAGGGACGTGAAAAACAATGAATAGAATTCCCTTAAGACCTTCAAAAAGCGCAAGCAACGGTATCGACCACTTGAATGGTTTTAACGCAAGGAGCCCCCTCCTCCATGCAAAACAATGAACTCAGACTACCGGTAACTCCAGTCGCGCCGTTCGCAGAAAATCACGCAAATCATCAGGCTGAATTCAAAAACAGCGCAAAGCCCGCCGGAGAAGTCGATATGGAACCTCGCATCGTTGAACTGGAAGCACACCTCAAGTACATCCGAAGAGCTATGGAAGAAGTCCGGGATGACGTCAAAGCCATCAAACACAGGCTTGCCTACTCAGCTGGCGGAACAGCCGTGATCCTGGGACTTCTGGCCTGGATCGCCAACAGCCGCTTCGACCAGGTCGTGACACTTCTGGCACATTAAGGAATGGTCATGCATGCAAGCCCAAGGCGATCACCCCGGGCTTGCGTGGCAAAACCAGCGCCTGTTCAGCTCAAGACTTCACTTAGAGGGATGAAGCTCACATCATCACCCTCGATCAGCGTACGGCCCTCCAGCACTTCAACCAGACCGTCAGCCCAGGCTGCACTGCGCAGTACGCCAGAACTCTGATTCCTGTAGATGATTGCCCGGCCATTCTCCAGACGTCCGCGCAGGTACTCACGTCGGTTACCAGCCTTTGGCCAGACAAACCCTGCCGGCACCTGAAACTTCAGGGGCTCAACCTCTTTGACGCCTTGGCGGCGCAAAAGGTAGGGCCTGGCCAACAGAGCAAAAGTCACCAGTGTCGACGCCGGATTGCCGGGCAAACCAATCACAGGCACGCCGCTAAAATGCCCGAACGTCAGCGGCTTACCTGGTTTGATGGCAAGCTTCCATAAGGTCAATTCGCCTTCTTCCCGTAAGGCGATGCCTAGAAAGTCGGCCTCTCCCACCGATACGCCACCCGTCGAGAGAATCAGGTCGACATCCTTCAACTCACCCAGGCGAGCACGAGTGGTCGCTAAATCATCGGGAAGAATGCCGGCATCGATCACCTCACAACCCAAGCGCTGCAACCAGCTGCAGAGCAATACCCGATTGCTGTTGTAAATCTGTCCCGGCCCAAGGGTCTGGCCCGGCTCAATCAACTCATCACCGGTAGACAAGACCGCAACACGAATCTTGCGAACCACGTCCAGCTCAGCGCATCCCAGCGATGCCGCCAGCCCCTGCTCGATAGCCCCCAGACGCGTTCCGGCGGGCAAAATCAGCTCACCAACGGTGGCCTCCTGACCTTGTGGACGGATGTTCTGTCCCGGTTTCATGATCTCGGTGAAACGTACCCGCTCATCCGTCTGAACCTCGGCGTTCTCCTGCATCTCGACACAGTCGGCACCTGCGGGCACTGGTGCGCCGGTGAAGATCCGCGCGCAGGTACCCGGCTTCAAGGGCTCCGGGGCCTGGCCTGCAAAAATCTTCTGACTGACCACCAACGGCTCTCCCGTCCAGTCGGACAGGCATAAGGCGTAACCGTCCATGGCACTGTTGGGCCAGGGCGGCAAATCCAGTGTCGATACCAGGTCAGCGGCCAGTACACGCCCCTGAACCTGCGCCAACGGCAAGCGTTCGCGCTCACAAATCTTCGAGGCGTCGGCCATTTCCAGTAAACGCGCCAGTGCTTCCTCGACAACCATCAGGTTGCCAGTCTTGCCTGGCTTACCCGCGGGATTCACAGGGTGCCGCCTGTTTCAGATGGGCCACGAAATTGCACGGACGGTGACGCGAATCCAGTTGCTCGGCGAGAATGCCGTCCCAACCGGTGCGCACTGCGTTGGTCGAGCCCGGCAAACAGCACACCAGCGTGCCATTGGCCAGACCGGCCAAGGCCCGGGACTGAACCGTCGAGGTGCCAATATCCGCAACCGATATCTGCCGGAACAATTCACCAAAACCATCGACTTGCTTATCCAGCAGACAACTCACGGCTTCGGGCGTGCTGTCGCGACCGGTGAATCCCGTACCGCCGGTGATCAACACCACTTGCACGACCTCATCGGCAATCCAGCTGGCGACTTGCGCGCGGATTTTGTAGAGGTCATCTTTAAGCAATACACGGGTCGCCAGGTTATGACCGGCAGCGGTCAAACGGTCAACAAAGACCTGGCCTGAGGTATCGGTTTCCAGGGTACGGGTATCGCTGACAGTCAGCACCGCGATGTTGAGCGGTGCGAAAGGTACATCAGCCTTGGCTTTCATAGGCTCGTCCAGTTGTAGGAGAAACAGCCCGGTGTTATATCACAGCGCCTCATTTTTTCGCCGCCCCCATGGAGAAGTGCGATGACCTCGAATACACCTCTGGCGCCTTGCTCCATTCTGCTCCTGGCCGGCGGCCGTGGCCAACGCATGGGCGGTCAGGACAAGGGCTTACTGGAATGGCACGGCGAGCCGCTGATCGCGCATCTGCACCGCAAGACGCGTCCGCTGAGTGATGACCTGATCATCTCCTGCAACAGAAACCTGGAAAAATATGCGCCTTATGCGGATCAGTTGGTCCATGACGACGAAGGCGACTTTCCAGGACCATTGGCCGGTATTCGCGCAGGCTTGAAAGCCGCCCGCCACACTCACTTACTGGTGCTGCCCTGCGATGTACCACGCATCGATGCCGCGCTGCTCCAGAACATGCGCGAAACCGCCGGACAGCATCCGGACAAACCGCTGATGTTGCGCCATGGCGAACATTGGGAACCCTTGTTGTGCATCATTCCTGTCGCCCTTTCAGCGGCTTTCGAGACTGCCTGGAACGAAGGCGAGCGCAGCCCGGGTCGCCTTATGCGCAAGCTGGGCGCCACAGCCCTGCAATGCCCGGACAACGACCCCCGCCTGGCCAATCTCAATACGCCGGAACTGTTAAGCACACACCACACTGTGTCAGACTGACATGCGAAGGAACTTGCGTGCGTTGTACACGTCTCAAGCTCAGCAACCAAAAGAATTCCCATTCGGAGACACACCCATGACCCAACGGACCCTCGCCACTTTCATGCTCGCATTGGGCCTTGCGAATCTCGCCGGTTGCGCATCGCCTACCGTGATCACTTTGAATGACGGTCGAGAAATCCAGGCCGTCGACGCGCCTAAGTACGATGAAGAGTCGGGCTTTTACGAATTCGAACAACTGGATGGCAAGCACACCCGCGTCAACAAAGATCAGGTCCGTACCGTTAAAGATCTGTAATCTTTACGGCGACAACCAGATACAGAAAAGCCCGCTTTAAAAGCGGGCTTTTTCGTGGGTGAAGAAAAGCAGAGTCGTTAGCCCCGTGATTACCACTGCAACGTGATCGTGCTTTCGAATTCTCTTTCCTGCCCCGTGACCGGATCGACAAATCGCAACCCTTGGGCCAACAACTTCAAGGGGTTGGCATAGTCATCTTCTATGCCCTTGAGCACCTGCGGATAGAACGGATCATTGCAGATGCTGGCCCCCAGAGCTGTCATGTGAACTCGCAACTGATGTTTCTTGCCTGTCACGGGGTACAGCGCATAACGCCAGAGTTCACCATTTTTTTCCCTGACCTCGACAGCCGTCTCGGTGTTGCTGACACCCGGACCTTCTTGCATGCGAAAAAACGGTTCGCCATCAATAAGTCGACTTTTATGGACCAGCGGGAAGGAGTGTTCTGGCAATGCCCGGGCGATTGCCTCATAGCGCTTTTCGATCTGGCGTGCAGGAAACAAGGATTGATACGCCGACCGACTCTGAGGGTTGGCTGAAAACAGTACCAACCCCGCCGTATGCCGGTCGATCCGATGCAAAGGCACCAAATGCGGGTTATCCAGGCGACGGATCAGCCGTCGCAGCAATGTCTGCTCAACGTATTCACCCGCTGGCGTCACAGGTAGAAAGTGCGGTTTGTCCGCCACCACCAGATGCTCGTCGGCGTAGAGAATCGACTCCACCACCGGGATCGGTTTTTCGTCCGGCACCTCACGAAAATAATGAATCCGCAGACCTTCCTTGTAAGGCAGGTCCAAGGCGATCGGCAGGCCTTGCCCATCGAGGACACGACCGCGAGCAATTCTGTCCAGCCATTGTTCTCGACCGATGGCACTGAAGTGTTCGCACAGGCAATCGAGTACAGTCTGCCACGGTCCCGGCGGCAGATAGAGCGTGCTGGCCTGGTTATGTGCAGCAGAAAAAGATGAAGTGGACATACGAAAAGCTCTAACCCTCAATACAGAGCGGCATTATCCAACAGTGGCCGGAACGAACCTAGAAGAGAATCCTCAGGCCGGTATTGACTGTGTTCGAGCGGCCGCTTCAGTGAACTCCTTGAGCCAGCGCAGCACATCGACCGCTTCCCAGCGACCCGGATCATAAAGCGCATACAACAACCCCTGATAACCCACGACATCCAGCTGTCGGTGATAGCCCGCACGCTGGAACAAGGCTTCGATTTCGGCGAAACAGGTGTTGAAATGTAGTTTGTTGAAGGGCGTTTTACCCTCCGTGACCAGGCCATCCAGACGCAATTCGAGGACGGCCTCGCGCACCACGTCCGCCGACATCCGGTTCACGCTGTTCTTCAATTGCTCGACATTGACCAAGGTTCATCCCTCTGACGTCAGGGATCGGCTGCCAAACCCGAAACAGGGAGAAGCATGGCAGGCAATCGGAATAACTGTATGCGCATACAGTAACCGAATAACCAACCTTTCGCCAATGGAGGAAACAAGGATCGCGACAGGTGGGGCATCGCCAGCAGCATCAGGGTTCGCGCAGGAAAGCCACTACTTCATCGGCACCGAACGGCCAACCCAGCTCTGCGCCGGTATCGACTCGTCGCAACACCGGAATGCGCAGACTGTAAGCTTCGAACCAGGTTTCATCGTCAGCGATATCCACCAGCTCCACCAACAGACCACGCTCGACAAACTCCATCAGCATGGCTTCGGCGACTTCACAAAGATGGCAACCAACGGTGCCGAACAGCTGACATTCAGGAGGCATGACGACAAGACCAAACGAAGTAAGCGCTCATTCTAGGCCCGCGATCAAAAGCAGTCGAGCCGACGCCCCACCTGTCCGAGCAATGGCTGATTTCAAGAGATTTCGGCAAACTCCTGACGCACATCATTCGCCTCAACTGTCAGTTGCGCGATGCTCGCGTCTTTTTTGCCTCTACGCTTGAGTGGTCAGAACCCTCACCGGAGTTTTTAGTGTTCGCCAATCTGTTGATCATCTTCACCTCCTCTCTGGTGGTGATTGCACTGTTCCAGCGTCTGCGCTTGCCACCGGTGCTGGGCTATCTGTGCGTGGGGCTGATGATCGGCCCGACCGCGTTCAACTGGGTGAATGAAAATGAAGATTTGCCCGATCTTGCCGAGTTGGGCGTGGTGTTCTTGCTGTTCTCCCTCGGGCTTGAGTTTTCCCTGGCGAAAATGCTCGCACTGCGCCGAGTGGTATTTGGCCTGGGCAGCCTGCAAGTGCTGGGTTCCGGGATTGTGCTGGGGGGGTTGCTGATGCTGTTCGGCATGCCGACCACGCCTGCACTGCTACTCGGAGCCGGTTTGGCGCTGTCGTCCACCGCCATTGTCAGCAAGGAGTTGAGCAGCCTGGGTGAGCTTTTCAGCCGCCACGGCCAGAATGCCATTGCTGTGCTGTTGTTCCAGGACGTGGTCGCGGTGTTGCTTCTGACCCTGGTGCCAGTGTTTGCCGGCAGCAGCGACCAGGCCTGGTATTGGGCGCTGCCATTGACGCTGGGCAAGACCATTGTGCTGTTCGTCGGTCTGCTGCTGGTCAGTCGCTGGTTTCTGCCACGGCTGTTCCATGAAGTCGCCGCGTCCCGCTCCGCGGAGCTGTTCGTGCTGTTGGCGCTGGTGATCGTTTTGCTGACGGCCTGGCTGACTCACCTGCTCGGCCTCTCCCCTGCCCTGGGCGCCTTTCTCGCCGGCATGCTGCTGGGGGAAAGCCACTACCGACATCAGATCGAGGCGGACATCCGTCCGTTCCGCGACATTCTGCTCGGGGTGTTCTTCGTCAGCATCGGCATGCTGATCGACTTGCGCTTGTTTGCCAGCCACGGCCTGCTGATTGTCGGTCTGACGCTAGGGTTATTGCTGATCAAAGGCACCGTGGTCGCGCTGCTGGTCAAATGGCGCGGCAGCGATGGCGAAACCGCCTGGCGTAGCGGCCTGGCATTGGCACAAGGGGGCGAATTCTGCTTTGCCCTGATGACACAGATGCAGCAGAACAAACTGATGCCCGCCGACCTCGGTGGCCTGCTGCTGGCCGCCACGCTCTGCTCGATGCTGGTGACGCCTTTACTGCTGCGCGCCGCTCCCTACATCGCCACACGCCTGCACCGCAAGCCCAACGAAGAAGCCGAACTCGAAGAAATCAGCGCACTCAACGCGGGCTTGCACAATCACGTAGTGATCTGTGGCTACGGCCGCGTAGGTCAGTCCATCGGGCGCGTCCTGCGTAATGTCCATCAATCTTACATTGCGCTGGATACCGATCCGGTGCGGGTTCAGGAAGCAGCGGTCAATGAAAACTGTGTTCATTACGGCGACTCACGTCGCGGTGAACTGCTGGTCGCGATCGGGCTGGAGCGCGCCAGACTGCTGGTGGTCGCCGTGGACCAGACGGACATCGCACTGTTGATACTCAAGGAGGCACGCCGGTTCAACCCGAGCGTGTCGATCCTGGTGCGCACACGGGATGACAGTCAGTTGGCCGAGTTGAAGGCGGCCGGCGCCAGCGAAGTCGTACCCGAGTTGCTGGAGTCGAGCCTGATGCTCGCCTCCCACGCGCTGATCATGCTGGGCATACCCGGCCAACAGGTGCGAGACCGGGTCGACCAGGTACGGCGTGACCGCTATCGCCTGCTGCATGGTTTTTACCCTGGCGCTGACGATGAGGAACAGTGATTCAATCCTGACTCACGGCACCGATCTTGTGCACCGACAAGTCCGCGCCGTGATATTCCTCCTCCTGGCTCAGGCGCAGACCATGGAAGGTCTTGATCGCGCCATACACCGCAAAACCACCTGCCAGCGCCACAATCACCCCCAGAGAAGTACCGATCAACTGACTGATCAGGCTCACGCCCCCCAAACCACCCAAGGCGGTTTGACCGAAGATGCCGCAAGCGATCCCGCCCCAGACACCACACAGTCCATGCAGAGGCCAGACGCCCAGCACATCGTCGATACGCCATTTGCCTTGAGCCGCGGTAAAGCACCAGACAAACAGTGCCCCGGCGATGGCACCGGTCAGCAACGCGCCCACCGGGTGCATCAGATCCGATCCGGCGCAGATCGCCACCAACCCGGCCAGCGGGCCGTTATGCAGGAAGCCCGGGTCATTGCGCCCGGCGATCAGCGCCGCCACAGTGCCGCCGACCATGGCCATCAGCGAGTTCACCGCCACCAGCCCACTGACCCCTTGCAGCGTCTGGGCGCTCATCACGTTGAAGCCGAACCAGCCGACGATCAGGATCCACGAACCCAACGCCAGAAAGGGAATGCTCGACGGTGCGAATGCCACCAGTCGTCCGTCGCGATAACGACCTTGCCTTGGCCCGAGCAACAACACCGCCGCGAGTGCCAGCCAGCCGCCCATGGCGTGAACCACCACGGAGCCTGCAAAGTCATGGAAGCTGGCGCCAAAGCGTTCCAGCAACCAGGTTTGCAGACCGAAGTTGCCATTCCAGATCATGCCTTCGAAGAATGGATAGATGAACGCCACAATCAACGCCGTCGCACACAACTGCGGGACGAACCGGGCGCGCTCGGCAATACCTCCGGAAATGATTGCCGGTATCGCCGCAGCAAAGGTCAGCAGAAAGAAAAACTTCACCAGCCCATAGCCATGATCAGCAGTGATTACCGCCGCCGGCTGCATGAAAGTCACCCCGTAGGAAATCCAATAGCCTATAAAGAAGTAGGCCAGGGTCGAAATAGCGAAGTCGCTGAGGATCTTCGACAAGGCATTGACCTGGTTCTTTTGTCGAACCGTGCCCACCTCGAGAAAGGCGAAACCGGCGTGCATGGCCAAAACCATGACGGCACCGATGAGGATGAACAACGTATTGGAGCTATGGACCAGACTGTCCACAGCGCTTTGCAGATTTTCCATGGATTGGCAGACCTGAAGGCTGAAAAAAGCACCAAAGCAGTTCGCGCGACTGGCTTGCGCACCAAGTTGCAGCCTACCCAGACTGAAGCGTTAATCCGGATGAACCGCTTTGGCGCACAAGAACGGAGCCTTTGCGCGAGTTTTGATTATTTGAGTTAAGGTTTTCCTGAAATCATGCCCAGCAACAGCGCAATGGCGCAGGCTGACGCACCACGACATAGCAAAAGTTGTACCAGTCATTTGTACTGAACCTTCACGCAAGGCTCATACTCGAACGCTTCAGAAGCCACTCACGGAGATCACCAATGGCACGCACCACAGCAAAGACTGCTCAAGAAGTTCTGATGGAAGATTTTCAGACACTGGTCACCGACACCGAAAGGTTGCTGGAACACACCAAATCCCTGGCTGGCGATCAAGCCGATGAATTGCGCCAGCAGATCCATGACAGTCTGCTGCGCGCGCGGGAAACCCTGAGATTGACCGAAGACTCTGTGCGTGAGCGCGGCAAAGCCGCTGTCACCGCCACGGAAGATTACGTCCAGGCCAATCCATGGCAATCGGTCGGAATCGCGGCTGGCGTGGGTTTCCTGATCGGCCTGCTGGCTACTCGGCGCTGATATGGCGATCGGCGAATCCGGCTCGTCCTCGACGGGCACCGGCTCATCACCGCGGCGCCTCGGTGCCGCGTTTCTTGGACTACTGCACAGTCATGTCGAACTGTTCGGCATTGAATTGCAGGAACAAAAAGCACGCACCGTAAGCCTGTTGCTGTTTGCAGGCCTGACGCTGGTATTTGCCTTGTTGTTGCTGGTGGGCTTGTCGACGCTGGTGTTGATCCTGTTTTGGGACACCTATCGTCTGGCAGCAATCATCGGGCTCTGTGTGTTCTACACCCTCGCAGCGTTGTTCTGTGCGATGCGCTTGAGAGCGGCGATTTTCGATGAGTCCTCGCCCTTCAATGGCACCCTGGAAGAGCTGGCCAATGATCGGGAGCGTCTGTTGCCATGAGCATGCCTGAACTTCCCCGCAACAGCTCACGCACGGAAATGCGCAAGGCGCTGATCCGCCTGCGTATGGAAATGCATCGCCAGGAAATTCGCCACGAATCCCAACACCTGCTGCAACCCCTGCAACGGGTGCGTGGCATGACGCAAAACCTGCAAGATGGCTTCGGCATTAAACATGCCCCGCTCTGGGGTATCGCGGCCGTGATCGGGTTGGGCTTTCTGACCGGCAAGGGTGCCAAGGGTGGCGGTATCGGTAGCCTGACTCGGTTGGCTCGCCTGGGCGTCACGCTGGGGCCACTGATCAAGCTGATCATGCAAAGCGCTTCGCGCAAACCTTAATCAGTCCTGTCTGGCTGCATGCTTGCCATACCTGCGGGATTAACCTCTTTAACCAGAGGTTGATCCTGCGTGTCTGCCTGGTGTCCAGGTTTACCCGGAACCAAACCTTACGGCGAGCGACTGCTGCTCATCGATATCAATACGGCAGGGCTGTAGTTCCCCTTGCAGGTACCGACACGAACCGGGAAGCTAGGGGATCAGTCACCTGACGGAGAAACCAGCCTTGGATTGGCAAACCCTGCTCACCCGCGAACGCCTCGGAAAGCCTGTGCACAGCCCGGAAGAACTCGGCCGCAGCCCTTTCCATAAAGATCACGACCGCATCATTTTCTCGGGCGCGTTTCGTCGACTCGGGCGCAAGACCCAGGTCCATCCGGTCTCCAGCAACGATCACATCCACACGCGCCTGACCCACTCGCTGGAAGTCAGCTGTGTCGGCCGTTCGCTGGGCATGCGTGTCGGTGAAACCATCCGCAGCGCCCTGCCCGACTGGTGCGAACCAAGCGACTTGGGAATGGTGGTGCAATCGGCTTGCCTGGCCCATGACATTGGTAATCCGCCCTTCGGTCATTCCGGTGAAGACGCCATCCGCCACTGGTTCCAGCAGGCCGCAGGTCGTGGCTGGCTGGATGCCATGAGCGAAACCGAACGCAATGACTTCCTCAATTTCGAAGGCAATGCCCAAGGTTTCCGAGTGCTTACCCAGCTTGAATACCACCAGTTCGAAGGGGGAACCCGGCTGACCTACGCCACGCTGGGCACTTACCTGAAATACCCGTGGACAGCCCGGCACGCCGACTCACTGGGCTACAAGAAGCACAAGTTCGGTTGCTACCAGAGCGAACTGCCGCTGCTGGAACAGATCGCTCATAAACTCGGCCTGCCCCAGCTGGACGAACAGCGCTGGGCGCGCCATCCGCTGGTGTACCTGATGGAGGCCGCCGACGACATCTGCTACGCGCTGATCGATCTGGAAGATGGCTTGGAAATGGAGCTATTGGAATACGCCGAAGTCGAATCCCTGCTGCTGGACCTGGTGGGGGACGATCTCCCGGAAACCTATCGCCAGCTCGGTCCACAGGATTCGCGTCGACGCAAACTGGCGATCTTGCGGGGCAAAGCCATCGAACACCTGACTAACGCAGCAGCCCGAGCGTTCGTTGAGCAACAGGACGCGCTACTGGCCGGCACGCTGCCTGGCGACCTGGTGGAACACATGCATGGCCCCGCCAAACGCTGCGTCTTGAATGCCAAGGACATGGCGCGCAAAAAAATCTTCCAGGACAAGCGCAAGACACTCCACGAAATTGGGGCCTACACCACCCTGGAAATCTTGCTCAACGCCTTTTGCGGCGCGGCACTGGAACAGCACAACGGCCGTACGCCCTCCTTCAAGAACCGCCGCATACTCGACCTGTTGGGCAACAATGCGCCCGATCCTCATGGCTCTTTACACACCTCCTTCTTGCGCATGATTGATTTCATCGCCGGCATGACCGACAGCTATGCCGGTGAAATGGCGCTGGAAATGACCGGTCGTTCAAGCCACCGATAAAAATGTACCGATCAGCCGTGCCAGAGAATTCTGAACGGCTGATCGAGTTCCTCGACATTCATCTGTATTTCAACGTCGACAGAATCGCCCTACACCTTGTGCAGAGCTGACTGATCGATTGTTCGACCGTCTCGCGAAATAATCACATTCCCGGCTCGACAGATGACGCATGAAAACTCCTATGTTCAAACATGATTGGCGCATTTTGCTGGTGGAAGATCATCCCTTTCAGTTACGAGCCACTCAATACCTGCTGGAGAGTTATGGCTTCACCCAGCTGACCGCTACTGACAGTGCCGAAAGCGCTTTGCAACATATGATCAACGCTGCGCAACCATTCGATATTCTTCTGTGCGACCAATGCCTGCCCGACCTTCCAGGCCTTGATTTGATCGAATATGCCAGTCGCCGGGGAATGATCAGACAGGCAATACTTCTGAGCAGCCTGACACCCGCCGAACTGGACAAACTTAAAGTAATGGCTTACGAACATCGACTGCCCTTGCTCGGCTACTTGATCAAGCCATTGAAACAATCAGACTTCAGAAACTTGTTGACCTTGGCTTCACTATAAAAACGCAAAAACCCGAACACACTAAAACAATGACCAATGTTTAGATTCAAACCTCTAGCTCAATGCTTTCAACCCCTTAATTACTCCTACCGAACTTTCGCCTTTCCTCATGCAAAACCTAGTTGATACGTAGTCCTATTCTTCTTCAGTTGTAGGACTTTTCCTATATTGCTGCTATAGCCCCCTCCGTTCATGCGGTCCCTCAACTATCTGAGCTAAGGTGCGCGCTTTATTTGTGCACGTATGGGATTTGATTATGAACTCCGTTTTTATTGTCGACGATCACCCTGTCATCCGTCTTGCCGTTCGAATGCTGCTGGAACATGAAGGTTACAAAGTCGTCGGCGAAACTGACAATGGGGTCGATGCAATGCAGATGGTTCGCGAATGCATGCCTGACCTGATCATTCTCGACATCAGTATTCCCAAACTGGATGGTCTGGAAGTTCTTGCCCGTTTCAACGCCATGAGCACCCCTCTCAAAACACTTGTACTAACTGCACAGTGTCCGACACTTTTCGGTATTCGCTGCATGCAGTCCGGTGCATCGGGCTATGTATGCAAGCAGGAAGCGGTCATTTTCAGGAAAAATTAATTTTTTTCAGAAAAAATGAATTACAAACGCCTAGCATCGAGCCAATCCATTGCTCTTCTCGGGGAATTCCGTGTACCTATGCGCTCTGGATTGCTCGTTGGCTAAGTACCGCACCTTGCCGTGTTGTCGTAATCGAGATGCCAGGATCTGACCAGTTCAGATTATTCGCTTCTGTTCTTTGATTTTATTGATACGAAGTAACATTAGCCCAAAAATTTCGACCGCGAGAGGTGTCATGGCCTGCATAGTTTCCCGTGGTTCAACCTTCACGCCGAGCAGTTTCAACCCCAAGTAGAGCTTAAGCAGATAGTAGGTAATGGCGATAATCGACAGGTAGGATGCGACTTAGGTGTTCGATTTTTTTACGATGGGAGGTCGGTGCGGCAAGTCGTGAACATGTGTAATTTTTTTAATTTTTTTCATTAAAGCATTGATTGTCTCATTTTTAATATTGAGCGCGGCATTCTGAGCTTCAACCTTTACCTGCATTGACCTCAGTTCGTCGTTTAAATCATGGTTTTTTTGGATTGATTCAGAAAGTGAGTTATTTAGTTTTTCTATGAGCCGATACTGTGACGTCTCTTTAGTATTTTGAAAGTAAGATGCGTCTTTCGATGAGTAGTACTGCACCACTATCAGCATCGCAATTACCACGAAGTATATTAACAATACACATTGTGCACCGTAATTTAAAAGCTGCCTTCTTAAAATCATTTTTGCAATCGCCTGCTTTTTTACAGGGCTTAATTTGTTCTTGCGCGCGACCAGCCGCATCGTGAAGCGTATTTCTTTTATAAAAGATCTAGCTCTTTTCTTTCCGTATATTTTTTGTGGCAATCGACTTCTGAGCATATAGTAGATTCATAATAAGCAGCAATACACCGCCACCTAACAAAATTGCTAATGGGATATATGATGTAAGAGGCTGATGCTCTGAATCCAACCTTTCTCGTATCAGCCCTGCTCCTAGAATCATTGCCCCCGCTATACCGACATTTCTTACATGGTCAAATATTGCTTTTGGGTCTTTCGATAAGTAGCCTATAAAAAGAGCTATCGCCGACTTGGTTTTTTCTAATAGCTGACAAAAGCGATAGTTCATCTGGACACGTCAATATGAGGTTGTAGAGTGAATGATAAATATTTGAACCTATATGGGCATGGCAACATAAGCCAGCAAAAAATAATTGCGTTAAAGCACCTTCATCTTTTCATACTAGAGTCCGAACCGACATCTCGCTTGATCAACATGCCTTGCTTTTCGCGTCAAGCTCTCCTGTGTAAATTTTCAGATTTTTGGTGTCTGATCAGAGCCAACAGCAAAATTTCGTAAGCATACGAAATAGGCTATTACTTTAGTGATTTTTTGTAAACACAATGAGGAAGCAGCCTAAAAAATACCAACTAATGCTCAAGCTCAATGATTTTTACTTTTTTTCTATGGAGAAAGTCAGCGCGTGTACCATCACCGAGTGCGTAAAGCGCAGCCGAGTATCGCCACAATATGGCTCGGGTACCCACTACCGTCTGGCTGTTCCTGTCCGGCCTCTACCGATGCTGACCGGCCGCATTGGGTCGGTTAGCGACCACCACGCACAATGACTGATCCACCCATGTCCTCCCTCAACGTGGAGGACAAACCATGAAGATCATTGCTACATATATTCATCAGCCTTGGAACAAGGGAAAGCTAGTCGGACAGAAAGCCCCGCTCCGAGTCAGAGATATCTGGGCCATTCGGGTAAGACTCCAGCTCGCGGAGAAAACACGGGATCTGGCTCTCTTCAACTTGGCCATCGACAGCAAGCTGCGTGCCTGTGACTTAACCAAGCTGCGAGTACGAGACATAGCCCATGGGGAACATGTGTCGTCACAAGCCATCGTGATGCAGCAGAAAACCCAGCACCCAGTGCAATTTGAAATTACTGAGCAAACCCGAACGGTTCTGGAGGCTTGGATGCATCAGGCCCGCCTCCGCAGCGAGGACTTCTTGTTTCCGACCCGGTTGCACGGCTCAGACCATCTATCCACCAGACAATACGCTCGAATAGTCGAAGCGTGGGTGACAACCATTGGCCTTGACCCAACCATGTACGGTACTCACACGCTCCGGCGAACCAAGGCATCGCTGATCTATCGCAGGACGAAGAACCTGAGAGCTGTGCAACTCCTGCTTGGTCATACGAAGCTTGAAAGCACTGTCCGATACCTGGGTATCGAGGTCGATGATGCCCTAGAAATGGCTGAACAGACGGAGGTGTAATTCCTCTGCGATGGTCGCAACTAAACTGTCGCCAATAGCTGCCAGTGAGGAGAACCGGACTGACTAACCGAATTGTAAGCGCTCCATAAACCCCACCTGCACATGAAGCGCCGATTCAAGGATGCTGAGCTCCCATTTCTCGCTCGGATCGACCGATCCGCAGGACGATCTGTTAGTCGTTACGTGTCTGTTCAAGCCGCTTATCAAGCTCGCTTGCCGGCAAGTTCGGCGTCGAGTGAAGCGTCAGCCAGACGGCCCGCAGAATGTTGATCGCGGCCATGTTCAGGTGTTGTTCGGCGGCGTGCAGGGCCAGTTCGGCTGCCAGGCGCTTGTCGGCAGCACTGAGGTGCGCCGTTTTGTGGGTCATGTCCGCATCGACGTTGGCCAACAGCCCCTGGAGTTCCTGCACCGCCTGATCCGATGCCTGACGCATGTCCGCCAGCAGGCGGCTGGCTTCGGCAGGCGTCATGGCCAAGGCGCGGACGCTGCGAAAAGTCAGGCGGGCGGGCAAGGTGGCCAAACTGAAACCCGTCGAAATTAACTTGCCAATCATGCGAACAACTCCTGTAAACGAGTGTTTCAGCAGCGTATCAGAGTAAATCGCAAAAAAATGTCTGCTCATCGCTTGCCAGAATCAACTCTCCGCCTCTTTTTGGCATCAAGCGTCTGATCGTCGTCAGAACACTCGAACGATGCGCCCATAGGCACTTTGGAGTCGGATTCAGGCAGCCTTGGCAAAGGTGTTGCACCTAGCCGATGTCCAATTTCTTCAATCGAGCCAGGCCTTGTTTGATATGACCGGCGTTTTCACCCATGGTCCACAGTGCACCACGGACATTTCCGCCCACTTCCTGTGCCCCTTGCCCCTCAATCAGCAGGGTCAACTCCATAATGGCCGCCTCTAACGCCTGCTGATTTTCGAACAGCCTTTCCAGTACATCCGACAGTGAATAATCGCTTGGCATGGTGTCGATTCCTTTCGAGAAAGCTCAAGCATAGCAGCGACAGTGCCCCCAATTGGAACCTGCAATAGGTTGATTGGAGTATGGTCAATTGATGAAGCTGTCACCGGCTACTTTCGACCCTAAGCGGTCAGACGCTTGTTATGAAAGCGGCCGTGCGGACTCTGCGTATTCGCCATGCGGAAAGAGTCTGTCATAGCTTCCTCGAATGACGAACTTTATTTCGACTTCTTCTGATTGTTGTTTGACACTCACTGCTCACTAGCTTGAGGGATGAATGTCGAGGTGGCTCGTCCTATTCCGGAAAGTAGACGACTTTTCTCCGAGCCCGCCTTGCCTCCATAACTGTTAGCGAGCCGGTAGGCTTGAAGAATTTGCTGCTTCGCCTCGGCGTACATTCCACTGCGCCAAAGTGCTTCGGAAAGTAACGTACATGCTTTGATACGGTCATCTGCAAGTCTTTCTGGAATCAGGTCAATCATGGCCAGAGCATCAAGGATTGCTTTACCGCCTTCCGCATCAAACCCGTTTTGACGCATGGACTCCGCAAGAGCTACCGTTGCTTTTACTTCCTCAAAGTAACGAATTTTTTCCGGATTATTTGAAATCGCTAGTACTGCCCGGTGGTAACTAGCCGCAGCATCCTTTCTTACTCCATTTTTTACCTGTATCTCAGCAACTTGTCGCCAGACATTGGACTCTACCCAGGAAATTTTTCTCACCGGATGCTCGGCAAAATAGAGCACCGTGGTCAGGTCTCCCCGTCTCACCGCATCTTCGAACACGCTCTTGAAGGCGTCTAATGCATGGTCAACGTATAGATTCGATGATAGCCCTGAAACAATCGCGTGAGCCTTTTGCGGATTACCAGACCTTGCCTCTTGAATGGCAACTGCGTACGGAGACTTCTCTGGCAGCCTCTTGGTGTACCCCGCCTCTGCTGCAACACTAGTCAAACTCTCAAGCGCCAACTTCTGCATAGGAGCTTGGTTGATAGTATTCGCTGATAAGATACCTAGCTCAATGAGGTCTATGGCCAGTTCATTTCTTTGAAGCCGTACTGCGACTTGGGCTAGATCTCGATAGGCAAATGCAGATTCGGCCGATTTCTCTGTGCGCTGAAGGTGTTGCTTTACTAACGCAATCATCCAGTCCCGGTTACCAGTCGATTCGCGTACCATGGCTTCAGTAACCTGTCGGTATCCACCACTACCTTCTTCATTTATGTCGCTCTCGGCGGCTCTTAGCGCTTCTTCAAAGACTGCTCGGGTTTCAGACTCTGCACCGTTCCGAGAATAGAAAAGTGCGACCTTGGTTAGATCCCCGGATTTCAGGTAGTTCGCAGATTTTCCAGAAATTTTCCTGGCTGCATCTAATGCCCGTTGAACCAACCCCGCTTTCATTTCCGGCGAAATTGATGGGACATCGACAACAAGTGCCAGAAGTGCTCCAGGCTGCGTGTTCGGGGGCATGCCAGCAATCGTATCGAGGGCATCTTCGAGAAAGCCGGCTTTGGCCTGTCCTGTGGGGATGGTCCACTCAAAACGGTCCACCGGCTTGGCTTCCAGGAAAATCGCCCGCGATGCCTCCTTCCAGTTGTCGCCGATAATTAGCGACTCCACGTTAGAAGGAGTCGATTCCGCCATGCACTGAAGCGCGATTGTGATGGCACATGCACCAACTAAAGTAGAGGCCAATTTACGTGCTGAACGTGTCACTTTAATTCCCTCAAACACTGCGACTGGCAATGCGATCGCGAGAAGACGCCATTCGCTAAATGTGCGGTATCAAAACAAAAAATGCCATACACGTTGGCATTGGGGTCAACGGTTGCTTAGGGTAAATTTTTCCTAGGTCCGCTATTGGTCGATCGCGGCTGGCTAAGCCATAACAACGAATCCGAGACTGCAAGGGGACTAAGCCGGAAAGAAGGCGCGCATGGGCTTCCCATGGGCAGTGTTTGGTCGTTGCAGCACCTACTATGCTTTCCTAGGTGGGTTTGTTTGGGGCTATGGGAGGTGATGATGAAGATCAAAGAAAAGAAAGAAGTTGAGATCGTCAGCGACATCCTGTGCGATGTCTGCCTCGAAAGCACTCGCGTCGAGGGTCATAGCCTCCAATACGCCATCTTGCAGGCCCACTGGGGATACGGTTCCGCCCACGATGGTGAGCGCTATGAGATACATCTGTGTGAACGCTGCTTTTTCCAGGCAGTTGCCAGCCTTAAGCAGGAAAGGCGTACCCAAACGATGTTCAGTGAAGACGACAAGGACAAATTAACTGACAATTTCGGCATGGTCGCAGTGGACGACTTCTTCAACGACGGCGGGAGATCGACAGATAAACCGTGAACGAGACGATCAAGTTTACTCACCGATTCGGACACTTGCGACTAGCTCCTTTTGGCCGATTTCTACCGATCGCGACAGACTGGAGTCGGCCAGAAGCAGTCATTCGATGATGGGGCACGACACCGTCCTGAGAGTCTGTCCGTCGAATGCAGAGTAAACCAAAGGGGCCACTCACTCAGCCGGGGATTATCGACCAGGAATGCAAGCAGAGGGGCGAGTAGCAGCGGAAAAACGCTGCCGAATGTAGCCAGCCCATCAAGAACTGCTCCTTCAATTCACCGCATACAAGGACCTCGACGATGATAATCGCCTTGTACTGGTCGGACGCTGGCAAAGCGCGCAAGCACGAGAAGCCATCTCTCCCAGTCCTACAATCAGCCAATTAAGGGCCTGCCCGAAACCCTTCACAAGGCCGCTGGAATCTGCTCGGATCCTAGTTGCCGCCGCTCATCTCCAATCCGCCGCCCGGCCGTCATTGTATCGTCCGACAGCGAACGGCTCATACCTCGCTCTTTTCGTGGCCTCCGAAGAGCAGACTCCCAGTGCACCAAATGGCGTGGCCGAAGTTGCGGATCAACTGCTCGCCCTGCCGCAGATACGACGCCGTTATGTCGATGCCGGCGAGCTTGAGAGCTTCGCCAATCTTCGAGCTCGTTGGGTGCGCGTCGCCAAGGCGCATGTCGTAGGCGCCGGCGATAGCAGCGAAGACCTCGCGCGCCCGCGCCTCTCCGGCCTTCTGGGCCAAAATACTTTGCAGCAACTTGTTAGAGCCCAACTTCTCTTTGTCAGGGTGGTTGGACAGCTTTCGAAGAGAGCGAACGTCGAGTCGATCCGAGAAAATGCGAACGAGCTCCTTGGCCAGCCGCAAGAGCGAAGCCTGATCTTTGCTCGAAAAACGAGAAACGTTCTGCATTGACGTGTCATCGTCGATCTCGTGTGAGAACAGCGACACGCCAAATGCCTTGTGAAACTCGGCTTCCAGCAGCCGCATGCACCCGAATAGCATCTCTTCCACGGCATGGGTGCCTGCCGGCTGCGCTTCGACCTGTGAGGCCAACAGCTCGGCGCTGACCTTGCCCTCCGGTGCGGCGTTACTTGCGGCCCATAGAAATTGCTCCCAGGCGGGCAGTTTGGCGATGTCGTAGGCGTAGACGGTGATGAGCTCCGAGGCGTTGACCCCGAAATGGGTTGAGTACCCCGAGGTGGAGTTGATCGCGCCGGTTTCAGCCGTGTACCACTTCAGGGAGAAGCCTCGATGGGTCAGGAGTTCGGTGACAACGGATGGGCGGAACCAGAGCCACCGTCCAATGTCTTCGTCCCTAAGCTCGGCCGAGAACCTGCGCGAGCCGTCGGTATCGACAATGAAGTGCGGCAGGTTCTGATCTTGGTCCCCGCGCACTCGGGTACTCTTGCCTTGATGTTCGATCCACTCGTCGCGCCAGAACTCGCCTTCAACGCGTACTCCAGGATAGCCGCTTCGATGGCCCTGGGCGTTCTCCGAGGCGGTGTTCTCGTCCGTCTCGGGCCCCATGATAGGTGCGTCTTCCTGCCCGTCGACGTCGGTACGCCACATTCGGAAAAACGCCCAACTGCCGCCGAAAACGGCGTCCAGCTCCTTGATGCGCAATTCGTATCTTCCGCCTTCACGCTGCTCTTGGATCTCGTTCAGACCTGCATAGAGACTGTCCTTGAGGCTAGCGACGTTCTCGACGCGCTGACGGTAATAAGACAGGCGGAGGGATAGGCCGCGAGCGGCAAGGTAATCCATTAGGAATTCCCGCTTGATCTCGATCAGGCGATGGCTGCCATCGCTTTCCACCGTCTCCCTTGCTACCACGACAAAGTCCTCTTCCGGCCTAACCCAGTTCGGCCCCTCCTTTATCAGGCCAAGCGCAACCACTAAGTCCGGATTTAAAATCCACTGCCGGCCTCCGACCACGGGCTGCGGATGCTCGAAAACGAGATTGATCCCGATGGGTTCCTTGTCGTTGTACTGATACTCATCGATCGGCGAGTAATGGCCGTCTGAGTATGCATACGGAGCCACGGTGTGCCCGATGCCGATGTCACTCCAGCTCAAGCGCTCGGCGAGCTCTTGATGCTGCTTTGGAAAGGCGACGGAGCCGCAGGCGAACACGTCCCCGACATACCCCACGTCTTTCACGTTGCCACGCTCATCATTTAGCGACGCACGAAGGGGGATCCAGGTCGCCCGCGAAAACGGGCGCCGGATTTCAGAGGTTTGAAGGATCCAGGCTTCGGTCATAGATCGGTTCTCTAAGTGATGTCAGCAGCCGCGGCCTCAATCCAAGAGTGCGACCCGGAAGATGTTCGCTGAACGTAGGTGGAGAAGCCAGACCTACATCGGTAAAAGATGGGCTGGAAGTATCAGAAAGCAGTCATGGACGAGCGCCAGCCTTTGGCCGGCGGCGGCTCACGAGTAGTCTCATAGGAGAGACCATTCACGCTGCGAAGCAATCATAGATCTCCTCCGAGCGAGCTTCCGCTTTGGGTTGTCTGGGCTGACCTCATCACGGGCAGGCCGTTTCCCACGGGACTACGCCGACAGCAAGGCCTTGCGCTGTAACTGTGGAAGAAACTGTCTTCACCATGCCTCTCGTCACTGCCATTTGGTGCTGTCTTCGCGGATGACTCATCGACCGCTTTGGGTCGTTTTCGCCGGTCGCGACGGGCAGAGAACGGCCAGAAGCGGATGCTCGGACCAATCTGACTTCAGCCGAATGCGTCGTTCGTCGCAAAGGCACAAAGCTCCCCAGGCGCCGTTGATGGCCTTATGGGTCAGCCAGCCGCAAGTGACTAACCCTTATCTGGCTTCAAATGAACGAATCTTCGCCAGCGCACGGCTGATTGGCGGGTTTCCCATGCCTACCGGAATAAGAACATCGTCGTCAGGCTTGATAGCCGAAATCTCCTGGTCGTTCTCATCGATCTCCCAGGCATGCGTGACAACAACCCCAGAGGTTAATAAATGGCTAACGAGCTTTCCTTCGGCATTCACCGTAGCAACATGACACTTCTTGTGCACCTCATAATCTTTCAAAAATCTGTCAATATTTTCAGAAGAGCTTGGCGTCATAGTATGGATTCTAGAAAGGGTTGTTTGGACTTTCGAAGAGCCATCATCAGACCGATCAATATTGCTTGTAACAACCACACGATAATGCGCAGGATTCTGCCTGCTAATGCCACGTATCAATGCGATGCGCAAAGTGTTATTGGGATCTTTGTCCCCGATAGTTTTTGCGATATTCTCGAATATTTTATTCCCAACAGCGGCATGCTCGAAGCCAAACATCAGCAAAGGAATTTCACCTTCGCATGTTTGGAAGCCTAAGCCCTTCCAACCGGCTTGATCCCACAGACTCACCTGAATGAGAGAAACTACTTTAAGCTCTCTATGTTTCATTGTTGAAAACTGAAACGGATGTTTTGGACGCTCCTCGCGCACATTCGATTTAGGGCGCCAATCCATAGGTTCTATGTTGTGATGTTCAAACCAAGTGGCTTCTCGTGTTGGCTTGTACAACTCGAAGACCGCATCATTGTGAGAAACCATACCTGGTACTGCATCGCGCCCTATGAAATAGCTATCCAAGCTAATATTAGAATTGAAGATAACTGCGCGCTCCAAGGCCTTATCGTCTCGAAGCATTTCTTCCAGTTTCGACCAGCCAATTTGAGGGCAAACGATGGAGACAAAGTGAAGGCAGAATTCACTATAAAAGTTCTGGATTCTACTTCTTTGCTCGTCGGTTAAATTGGCAATACTGAACGGCGAGCAGAGAATCTCAGCAGAAGTCACCTGCGCAGCAGTATCGAATCTGTGCTGCAGTATGAAGTCATCCTCATCTTCCAATAAGATATCAATATTCACGGCGGGCACTGTAGCCGCTGCATGGTCTGACATCATCGGTGCGCAAAAGCTTTCCAGTACAGCCAGCAATTGCTGCGCCAGCTCAATGCAGGGGGATTTCACTGGGAAGGATACAGACACCTTACAACCCAGGATGTAGGAGCTTATGGTCGTCCAGCGGTCTAGATAAAGGTCGAGCGGAGCCACCGGAGCTCCCATATCAATGCTGCGCCACATGTTCATAAATTGAAAATCAATTGGCTCGCCCTCAGGCCCCGCTTTATCTTCATGACCCAAGCAAACCAATAGTGCGTCCGCACTGAGTCCTAGATCCAATTGATTCAGTTTATCCGGCAACCACGCCAGCCTCTCAATATCTGAAAAATTGGCATTGAGGAATAGCTTACCAATCAAACATTCATAATTGATCTTCTGACTATCTGTCCAAGGATTTTCATCCAGCATTGGAGAGATGAGATGAGCCAGGTGATACCAAGTCAGAGACTGGCCCAAGCGACCTAGCTGACCTTCAATCCACATGAGTCGTTGGTAAATAGCGGCTTGCTTAGCACTGCTTCGCTGTTCCTTCAGCGCATCAGCGGTAGCAAGGTACGCTGCCATCATCGCTGCCCCGCGCGCAGCCCAGAGCAATCCCTGCTTCTCATACGAATGGGACAGCATATAAAGGGCAGCGAAAATTTCCCGCTTGCTCTCGCTGCTATACAACCCATAGAGGGACAACCCAAAGCACTTGATCGCCCTGTAGTAATCCTTTTTGTCGCTGCTCAGCGCTCCGCGCCTCAGGTACTTATCTGCCTTTATCCGGCTGTTTTCCCGTGCACCGGCATCGTCAATGACCTTATCCATCAGATCTTCGTAGGCCTTGAGATCTCCAAAGGCCACATCGAGAGCTTCCAACAAATTGACGAGGCGAGCCATAGGATAACCAATCAGCTTATGGGCGCTGTCGACTATAGTGCTCAGGATGTTAAAGGTAGTGTTGACTTGATCCTCACTTTCAGCCGTCAACAGGTCTAAAAGCGCCAAAGAAGTCTTGGCCTGCAATGCACCGCTTATCATATCCGCGTCTTCGGCTATCGAGTTCAACTTCTCTCGAATGGCAGCCTCCAGGGAAACCACATCGAGGGTGCATTTGCCGTCTCGATGAGTGGTGACCACTAGATTGAACAACGTTACGACTTTCTCCCATACCTCAACGTTGTCGGTCTCTTGGGCCACACCAAGCGCTTTTTCAAAGGTTTCCTCAAAGAGTTCGGCATTTTCCAGCCACCAGTACGCGGCCCATGTCAGCTGATAAAGGGCATCAAAATGCTGTCTTGGGGTACCAAATTTTTTCGCTGTCCGTACGGCGATATCGAACTGATGCTGTACAGCAGCGGCATCCCGCTCAAGCTCTTTGTAGATGATGGCACGCTTGGTGTAGAGGTCGACCTGGGGGATGGTCAAACGGACTGGATCTTCAATCTGGTCGATCTGGCGTTCGATCTCTGCTAGCTGGATCTGCTTGTCAGCATCGAATGGGCCGATCTGAATTTTGCTGTCAATGCTGCCTGTAAGACCTAGGTGATCGATAGCAAGGTGCTGATTCTTGGGCTGCAGCGTTTTATCAAGCAGCCAGGTTCGATCGAGGATTGTGACCTTGACGTCATACTTTTCGGAAAGCTCGTCTTGGAGCTCTGCCCTGGAGCTGTTCTTGATGAAACGGCTGGTGACACAGAAGATTCGGACGTAGCCACGCCCTGTCGACATGATGCTCTCGACATCCTTTCTGCATTTTGCCCTCCAATCTTTCTGGGTGCTGACACCGAATGCCCATCGCTCGGACTCCGGGGACTCGTTTAGTCCCCAGAAGAAGGCGATCTGGTTGGTGACAGGGAAAGTTTCTGTGTCGGTTTTGCCGTCGCCACCTGCTGTTGGGCCGGTCTGGGGAACCAGGTTGGGACAGATTTCTCGCTCGCAAAGTTTCCGTACGAATATCTCGAACTGAAGCTCTTGGCTTCGATTGTTCAGAGTCTCAAAGTGGTACTCCAGCATGGAGCGGTCGATGGTCGATTCTTGTAGCTTTACAGTATCCGAGAACTGCTCCGGACGTCTTGCTCGCAGGAAGTCTTGCGGCTTAGGGCCAGCGATCTTGGAAGCCGATTGTTCCTTTTCCATCATCCACTCCTGAAATGATCAATGGCATCGCCCGGCTACGATCAACGCCTTGGCCCTGAGCCAACGCAAGGCTCGGAGTCATCGTGATGGTGTGCGGTTCACGATGCTGGGGAAGGTCCGTGCAGACATGGTGAGCGGACGATCGTTTACACCAGCCACCGGCCTTGATGGCTGATGGCTTGCTCGAACTTATGGGGCCGGCCTCTCGGGCTGCCAAAAATTGCAACTGAAGTTATTCAGGCCTCCGCCGTGGGGACTAGGCCTGACCAAGAACACCTCAGGCACAGCATCACCGTCGCCACCCTTGCGGAAGAACTCTCTCAGAGAGAAGAGCGCCTGCATCTTCAAGCGCTCCCATTCTTCGAACAGGCGATCTTCGAGATCCCTAGCGACCTTGGCGGCGCTAGGTTTGCGCTTGGGCGGCAACTGGGTGTAGTTGGGCTGAGGGGAAAAGTCGTAGACGAAAGTCAGTTGCCCGTGATTCCAGTCCGCAGACTGTGGCGCTCGCCAGCGGAACGGCACTCGCACAGATAGCCGCTTGCTGAGGTGGAAAGGCGGCCTGATCTGATCGTCAATGTAAAACAGCTCCCCCTCTTGGCGCTCAGTTTCGAGCCGCCCCCTCATTTGTTGCACGGCGTGAACGAGGTCACTGCCGGCACGCAGCGCATCTTGCCGAGTCCGTTCGCGCTTCGCATGGGACTTGGCCTTGCTGTACTCAGCGATCGCTTGTTGGAACCCATGGAGCTTGGTAGCCACGTAGGGCCCACAGTTACTGAGATCAAGGCCATGAATCGGCCCTGCGCGCTCTTCATCTAGGCACTTGTGTACTGCTGCCCGAAGCACCGTCTCGTCGACGTCGCTGATTGCAGCTTGCTGATCACTGGGCAAGTTAATGTACGACATAACCAAAACTATCCTTGTGTAATGGTGGCCTGGCTACCGCCTCATCTCAGCCCCCGGCCACTGGCCACTGGCAAGCCTTCGCCCGCGCCTATGGGAGATTGATTGTCCCATGGCGATAGCAGGAAACTCTTGAGGATAATCGGGCGATGCTGTCACAAATGCTCAGATAGGCGCAATGCCCGCAGTGCCGGCCTCTGGAGGCAGACCGATCAGCTGCTGCAAAACGTTGAGCCTGAATCTCCCCTGCTTCTGTAGACGCCTTCAAGCTTCAAGGAAGGGCTGCTAACCCTGCGTAACTGTCCGCTTTTGGCCGATTGCTGTCTGTCGTGGAGGGCTGCAATACGACCCATAACTGCCGACCATAGAACCTGGCAACAGTCAGGATGGAAGAAGGTGTCAGGCAGTTTGATGCTTTTCGCTGCCACAGGGGATGGCGGTGGACGCAATGTAGAGTCATACAACGCGTGCAGTCCAAGGAAAAGCTCTCATTTTTTCAATCAGAAGCTGCCGCCCCGTCAGTAGTTGGTTCGCACCAAAGTTTTTCGAGGTCGACGTCCTCACTTGCCGGTTGCTGGTTACGGGGTAATCGGTCTACCTGGATCACCATCGGGAGATCGAAAGCCGTGCCCGTTACAACGCAACACCCCTGAGACAGCCCGGGGATCAGGCTGCGCGACATGCCGTCCAACGTCGAGATTGTGTTGTCGATGAGAAACAAATCTCTGTCGTTGACCAGCCGGTGGATGAAGAAGTTGTGGAGCTGCGAGACGATGGTCGGGGAGATGTCTGCGGGGCGCTGGCTGGCAATCGTAACAAACATGCCGAACTTGCGACCCTCTTTGATAATCTCCTCGAACTGTTCAAGTCGATAGTCCTTCCAACTTTCGCTTTCGCGCTTGGACTGTTCGGAAAGGATATTGTGGGCTTCATCGACGATGATGTGAACGGTGCGATCAGGAGGAGTGGCCACAGTGGACTTGTGCACGTTGTAGTAGTGTTTAGCGAAAAGCAGCGGCAGGACCTTCTTGACCTCATTGTTGCAGCGGCGAAGCGAAATGACGGTTAGCAGCTTCTCGACTTGCGGCGCATCCGTGATCACCAACACCCTTCGCAGGCTGGTAAGCGATGATTCGACGCGCTTAAGTAGCGGTTGGATATGCTCGAACTGCACATGGCCGGCATTCAGGTCAGACATCAATTGAAGATTGACGCGAAGGACGAGTTGGTCGAACTCGTCAAGGCCTTGGATATTCAGCGTGTCGACGGTTTGCTCAATGTGTGCTGTGTATGCACCGCCGTTTGGATCGATGAACGCCCCTCTATAGTTGAAACGCCCGTTGCGATACCAAGTGACGTCGCCTAGTAGATCTTGAACAGCCTGATTGTTCATGCGTCTCGCGACCGTTCGCATTAGGTCCAGCGTGGCGGGTTTGACCTCTCCGGCACAGAACGATTGGCGAAACTTACTCTTCGCATAAGCCGCTAGTGATGCCGGATTCGCCCCGTACTTCAGCTTGCCCACGATGACCCGGTTGAGGAAGGGTCGCTGCGTGTTGGGGGTCGCCTGAAACAACAGGGAAAGTGTCTCAAGATCCCAGAACTCAGACTGTTCCAATGGAAACCTGGAGCTGACATCGTTGACATCTGGGTTGGTCATCGTCGAAAGCTGATAGACCATCTTGTGGGCTGCTGGTGCCAGTTGCTCACCGCCGTACTCTCCGTTGAAATCGAGGATGATGAAGCGACTCTTACCCGCAATGAGCTGCAGCTTCTGATCGAAGAGGACTGTGTAAAGCTTCGCCAGCGTATTGGACTTGCCGCTACCAGTGTTGCCGAAGATGCCAATGTGACTATTGAATAGGCGCTTCCAAGGAAGCCCAACAGCGATCTCCTCTTTGAGCATGTTGCCAATCTTGAAATCGTCCTGTTCCTTGCGGTCGAAGATGGATCGGATGCGCTTCTCGGATAGCAGGAACGCCGGATCCTGAATCATTGGCAAGTATTTGATGCCCTGTGTAAAGCCTGCTCTGTCAAAGAATCCTATGGGCTTGGCCTCAACTTTCCGGACATAAATCGGTTTACCGCCCTGCGTCTCCATCCGAGATTCATCCAGGTATTCTCCCTCGACCATGCAGATGATGTCGCGAAAGCCTCGCTGGATCGACAAATACTCCCGGATCGACACCCCTTTGTATTTCTCTCCATCGTGAAAGAGCGTCTCCTTACTGGACTGTTCGTCGATTTTTAGAATGACCTTGGTGCCATGAACGGCGATGACTTCACCAACGCGGATACTCATGCTGGTTCCTTCGGGTCGTTCGCTACGTCTGCTGCGGGTACGCCTCTCGCGGCGGCGCCAAGAACCGGTAAAGGCAGGGCAGTCGCGGGCTTCGTTGCCGTCGCCGGCCCTAGTGCCTCAGGCCAAGTCAAAACCTTCTCGTTGAATGCAGAAAAATCGAGCACACCGTCTTCGAGAACAATGCACTTAACGTTGCGATTGCCTTTGAACTTGTGGTGCATTGCCTCGTAACCGTTCTGACTGAAGCAGCAGACGAACACCTGAAGACCCGGATTGGATAGCGAGCGCATGACCAAGTTGAGAATGTGTTCGTCGGCAAACGAAAACCCGAAGGTGACTAGGACTGCGTTCGGTTTCTCGAGTTCGTAGCTCAGCAGTCGGAGCATCTGGTAATAGTGCTCCTCATACACCGTCTCGTGGAACTTCCACTTGGTCGGATTGACGATGGGAGCCTGCTCGTACTTCTCCCAGAACTCCTTCAGCGCTTCATCGGAGAACCCGGGATCCCTTAAGTCTGCCAGCGTCGCATCGGGGTTGGCCAACGTCGCGGAGAACTGTTGGAGCATAACCAGCGCATCGGCATTTATCAGCGAAGGCCGCTCCGACAGATCGTATCGGACCTGGATAGCCCCTTGCATCTTGTTCCAGTAAACCGACCCATGCAGATGAATCAAATTGATCTGAGGGATGCTGCTCTGGTAGCGGCCAAAGACGCCAGCTTGGCAGAGAAAGGATCCGAAATTGCTGGCCTGCAAAGTACGCCGCGTGAAACCGCGTGCGCCGTCATTGAGTACGAAGTCTGTGTTGCCTTCGTTCAGCAACTCGTCAGCTACAAGAGGAAAGCACCCGTCGTAGTTCGTGGTAAAGACGTTGCATCGACGATCTAACGCTTTTCGGCGCTTCACCATCTCAAGGACTGTCGACAGGAACGTGCGGTAGTTGTCGATGACCTTCCGCCCCTCGTCGGTAGCGGTCGCAGTCTGGATGGTGAGCTGCTCCGCAGGCCTGATGCACTCGTTGTAGTAGTGCATGAACAGCGGGATCAGGCGCCGGTCCTTGTCGTGCTCAAACTTGGTCGCCAGTTCTTCTAGTGTGTACCTGCCATTACCGCTCTGTAGTTGTAGCTGAAGCGTGGGCAGAAGCCCGAATGAAGCCCCCGAACCAAACAGAAAATTAACGTCCTTATCGTAGATGTCGCCTATCGAAATCACTGGCACCTCCTAGTTGTGACCGTTTTTATAGATGAGGCGCACGATTCCGATGTTGTCTGACTGGGATAGCGATGTACCCGGTACGTGATGTAGCACGTTGATACACCAGATGGCCATCCACGTCGATTAGCTTAGTACTTAACGAGCTTGCATGTAGATGTGAGGAATAGCCTCCTTCCCCCTTCATTTGGGACTTGTTTCTGTATGTGCAGTGAATCACCTCGTTTTCCAGGTGCATCCCAGTGACCGCAAGTGGGCCGATGCCTGTGGTGAGTGACCGCCTCTGGCCCCTCTCTGTCAGTCGTCAGTCACTCTTTGAAACCCGCTGATAGCCAAACTTTTTTCAAAATCGACACTGGCCCTAGCGAATATCGGTCGTGAATCTGTGGCGGGGAATATCACATTGGGTATCTGGAGAATTGGTCAAATTCCGACTCGGAATGGGTCGGCATAAGCCCGTATACACTTGCCCGTATAGCCGTAAAAAGCTCTTTTCCGAATATCAGCGGGTGTGACATAGGCCACTCATAAATCGCTGCTGTAATCGCTTCCTGCGAGCGTACAGAGACTGTATTCGTCTTGTTCCGCTCCAGTCCGAGACGCTTCATTCCACGCATGGTGGCGGTAGGGCCTGGAGGCTGCTTGCTCCCTTTAGTACGCATAGTTCAATCGCATCTTGGAGTGACGCTGCACCCTCATCCGCCCGTTGCCATTGAGCCTCGTGCCCCTTCGCTCTGTTCAGCATGCTACGGCCCTTAGTGAGGACTTGAGGGCGCTTGCAGAGCTTCTGTAATACCTCAAATCACCAGATTCGGCACTAGCCTCCAGGGTATGTTGGCGGATCCGTCAGACTGCAGCTAGCATTGCACTTTTAATTGGGATGTCGTGATGAAAGCAGGGATAGCGATTAATCTAGTCTTTGTGGTGTTGTCTAGCGATCTGGCATATGGAGGTGAGCTTCAAGACGGGAATGAAAATTGCAGTTCGTATATGACGCCAGGCACTACAGTTCCCACTGTGGAGTTCCTAACGTGTTCATTTCGTCGTAATGGTGCGTTGCAGGAGCAGGAGGCTGAGAGACGGAGGATAGAGGCGGACGAGAGGTACAAGATGTTATATAAAAATAGCCCTTCACATTCGTCATGGTCTTATCAGCGCTGCGTTATTAAGAACCTCCCTGATGCTCAAAATGATTATAGTGCTCAGGTTATGAATCAAGATTGCCTTCAATTTCCTTACTACGCAAAAGAGACGGATTCGGATTATTTTGGATATAGCACCGCAGCTGAATGTTTTCGCGATACTGCTAAGAAAACACCGAGTAGGATTGCAGCAGTTAATATCAGGCGTGCTTGCGATGATCTGTTCCCACAGTGAAATAGCGGGCGAGATAATATCCAGTGGATGACACAAGCTTCTGCACTAGTGTGATCTATACACTGCCCAATGGGCTCACAGAGTGGCTTTAACCCTTTGAACTGTAGTCGTGCTGCACTCCAGCATGTGGGCTACTTCGCGAATGCTCTTGCCGTCATTCAGCGGTATCGTGATGCGGTTACGAAGGTCTGTATCCACCTGACTGCCTTTGTACGCACCAGGTTACGCTAGTAAAGAAGCTCGATGACCATCGAGATCGGATTGCTGATCACGCTGATACTGTGGCTGGTGCATCAATTGCCGCTCCTACCGGATTGACCGTATTGGGGGTAACAATTGGTGTTGTCAGTGCTCCTGCCATTGTTAATGCTGCCCCCATCATTGTTTCCATCGCTGGAGGGATGGTGCTCTTTTCAGCGGCGGCTTCTCTCTATTCAAAAGCAAGGAAAAAGCGGCGGTTTGACGAGTGAGTTGCAGGTTAACACCCCCATCTTTCCGCCATTATACGTAGAACCTCGCAGATCAAGGTCTGTGGGGCTTTTTTGTATATATGTTGTACGTAAGGATTGTGCGTAAAACAACTCATCCTCTTCGACCCTCCACGCCCCTCTGTGGCAAGCTCCCTTTGGTCAGCTTGGTCGTCCAATCGCCTAATACAGCTCTACAGGACTCCATGTTAGTTCCTGATTAACCCCTGTGCCTGCCCAGCGTATCGCTACCGGCTTTCCGGTTAGGGGTGGACCGCAGAGCAGCATTTGTGGAGCCTCATAAAACAGCTATCAATATGCCTGTTGATTCCAAAGGCGACTAGGTATATTCAGCCAATTAGGAAATCTATTCAATGCTGTCGAGGGACGAGAAGTGGCGAAATTCAAAGCGGAGATAGTTGGGGTATTCGGTGAGGATATCGCAGTACGATATCTCCAAGGCAAGGGATATGAATTGGTTACGTTTGGAGGGGATGATAAAACAGCTGCCTCTAAACTTGTGAAGGAGCTCCCTCGGATAACTAGGTACTGGATAGGCTCTTCTCGGGCTGATCTCGCTACATTGCAATTCACAAATGATAATGCATGGGTCGCAGGAAATCTTCCCGGATGGGCAGACCTATCAGATGGTACGGTTGATGCTCTTACCTCGACTTGTCGGGCGACATCTAAGTGTCGCATGCGGGATGGCAGTCAAAAGAAGTCGCCTTGTGCTGCTGGAGTGGGGCTATTTGAGCGAGCAAACCTTGCTAAGGTTTATCCTCTTGGAGTCTCAATCCAGTCTCGTGACGGTGTTCAGTTGAAGAGAAGTGCGATGCACTTTGCTTATGATTGTTCTAATCATCTTGCGGAGATCATTGCGTCTGACTATCTTGGCGATATTATCCCTCTAGGTGATTTTATGCGAGACAATCATCTGGTATCTGGCTACATACAGAAAACCTGGGAGAAGTATGCGAGCGGTGAGATGAAACTTCCATATTCAGGGGAGGACATAAGAACGGCGGGTATGACTACTCCTGAAGCAGAGGGAATGAAAGATGCCAATCGTCTCTATATGCGACAGCAGCAGAAGAGATTTCCGGGTGGTCATCCCGGTCGATTCGATTTCGTGGCTAAAGACGAACTAGGTTTGATAGCAGTCGAAGTGAAGGTCAATACCTCGAAAATGTCGTATTGGCAGGAGCTTCGCTTCCTGCTCTTAAACAGGATGGGCCATAGAACTATGCTTTTGAATGTTAAGGGAGATCATGCGAGTCTAGAGATGAGTTATTCGGGTGGAGGGTTTGAAGGTGTGGCTGTAGAGGTCGTGAACAATCCTCCAGTTACTGCTCAGGAATTGGACGGATACTCATTTGAAAGCGTTATGTCCACTGTGCCTCGAAACCATATCTACTTTTGAGCTTGAAGATGCGGCACCTGTTGCTCGCAATTGGTGCGATGCGGTTTGAGAAGTGCCATGAAACCCAAGCTGAACCCTGCGTTAACTCTGGATACTGAGGCATGCAATTCGATCCTGATTAGGCCGAGGCTAGAGAGTGGATGGAGTGTGTTAATTAGGTACGCCCTGATGACCACTACTCGGATGAATACAGTTTCGTGGTTCCCAGCGTTGTTGCCACCCATCGCAGGCAGATTGAACACCATCGTCCAGCCATATACTGTATACACATACAGTATTCGGTGCGTGCGGGATGAAAGACGATTTGATCGATGACAGCGGGTTTGAACTAGGCCTCCCCTCTCGCGAGGAAATGCTCAAGCATCAGTGTGATTTGCTTTGTGCCGAGCTGGAGACGACACGTCGAGACTTGAGGAAGGCTCACCAGAACATCGCCGGACTGATCGTCATGTACCGGGAAAGCTCGACGGAGCTGGCCGCCCTGAAGATTGAACACGAGCGGCTGAAGTGGACCCTGAGTGACATGTACCGGCGTGAGAGCGAGCGGGAAACGGCAAGGATGGGCTACCAGTACGGCGACTACTCGAAACGCGAGAAACCTTGAGTCCCAGGGCGAACGCGTGATTCACGCAAGCCTCGACGCACGGCGGTTGCGAAGATAGGCAATGCGAGCGACCACACCGGCATCTTGATTGGCGAAACTCTTCAGCCCGAGAATCTCCAAATCCATCCAGAACAAGACAATGGCATCGACGAAGCCAGCTAACAGCCCAACACCGATCTGAACGGACTGGATCGACGTATCCCGCATCACAGGGTGCGGCGTTGGCAACGTGTCGTGCTGGGGCCACAGCTCTGGGTGCAACTTGAACAGTTGCCTTGAAGACTTTCCAGCACCATGCCGACACGCATTGCCCAAAAGCTGCAACTTGTTCAGGGCGACGTAGGAATCGAAGGCGGTCAGGTCAGTGCCACGGATGTACTGGAACAGCTTGTTAGTCTTCTCGCCCCAAGTCATATGCTCCAGTTCGTCGGCTGTCACACCCTCGATTCCCAAGGAGCCAACACAGTGACCAAGGTAGCGGCGAAGCTGTTGCTCCCAGAGGGATTGGATTGACAGACAGAACGCCATGTTCGTCTTGTCGATCAGGTCGCGATGGTCGCTAGCTGCGAAACCGGCAATCGCTAAGTTGTCACTGCTCGCCAGCTCTAGGTGTTTCTGTTCCAGTGCAGCCACTGACGGCCTCACCACTAGATCAAGGAACTCTTCGGCGATGGCACCGTTACGAGAGGCGTAGGCATCAGCCCAACCGTGCTTCCATGCGTGAGGCGTTGTCATCACCGGTCCTTAGTCTCGTTACAGAACCGATGATGTTACCAGCCAAAGGTGTGGGCCACGTACTAGAACACCGGATGGATACCAGTGCACTAGACTCATCGGCACATGCGCCAACTATGGGAAAGGAATCACCATGAAAGCAGGGATGGCGGCAGCGGCAGCGATGGCACTGGTAGCGACACTGACAGCTGGTCATGCTTCAGCTAACGGAATGGCCTACGGTTATGGGGCGCAAGGATGCGGAAAGTTCGTCGAGGCCACAGATCAGAAAAAGGCCGGAGATCCCTATTCCTCGGATCTCTTCATGTCGTGGATGGCAGGGTTTGCAAGCTACAGCAGTGGGTTGAGCGGCAGCGAAACGCTTAAAGGCACTGACGCCACTAGCGTCCAACTCTGGCTAGAGAACTACTGCCGAGCGCATCCGCTTGAAATGTTCTTTTCGGCAGTGACACACCTGCTGCAAGAACTGGCCGAGAAGTGACCAAGACCGTTTTTCCACAGATTTTTTTTGCCCCGTCTCTGACAGACTTGCATGCGGTGGGGGTCGATCTGTACGCCAGCCAGATAAATAATGATGGGGCTCACCCAGTGCGACGTACTGCATCCAGCGAGAATAGGCACTGCACACACCGGGCGAGCGGGACAGATTGTAGGTTGCTACTCTCTGGCTGTCAGCGATTAAAGGCGTAGTCGCATGATGGCGTCAGTAATCCCTTTAGCATTCGTATCCAGCGTTTCCATGGCAACCATGGCGTTAGCGGCGACACTCCCCACACCGTTCTCTGAGAGCCACTTGGTGATCTCTTCTATGGCAGCCCCTAAGGCGTGCTGGTTGTAAAGAAGCAGCGTCAAAGCATCCGCCGTTGCGATCTTGCTTTCTGGGCTATCTGGCATGGCTATCGTCCTTGAGTGATGGTGCGGGAAGCCTGGATCATCTAGCTGTTGGCTGGGGCGGGGGTGGGTAATTGCACTGGTCTGCCCTATTGTTTGCATTCGACCTGATCAGCCCTTTGGCTCGAATTCGACCAGCACGCTTCGTGGTCATAACCGGCAGAGGACGACCCATAGCTGTCTATCGTCTTGCCTGCATAAGCGGGGGCAATTCAGATACAACAATGCGATGAGTCCAGAGACAGCAGTAGCTGCTTTGGCCACAGTAGGAATGGATTCCCGCAATGCAATCACTACTGACTTCTTTGGCTTCCCTAACTCAAACTGCTGCTTGACCACATCCACGGTATCTAGCGCTTTCTGTAACTGCTCCGCTGAAAGGCCAGCCTTCTGTAAACACGTCGCGATGAAGGTTGATACTACCCGAAAGAGGTAGCTGCACAAGCCTTGGCTGCCACGAAAAAGCCCGCACGGGGCGGGCTTTCTCTCTGGTATTGATCACAACCTGCCATCCCGCTTCTATCCCTTCTTCGGTGCAGGAGGTGGCGCTTTGGGGGACGTTGCCGGCGCTGACTTGTCGTCTCTTTGCTAACTCCACCTGTTACTGGAGAGCCAGACTGATTACCTGCCTTTTTGACATGCTGATCTCACTTCTTGCTTGCTGGTGGAGGCGCTGATGGCGGAGTTGATGGCCGAGTAGCAGTCGATTTCGAAGGAGGGCTAATCCCATCCTTGAAATATACATGTGTCGGTCCTTTGTCTACTGGCTTGTCATTGCTCATCACATACCCCCCAATCCATTCCGACCTGGAGGCAAAGGTGGTGCCTTGGGCGGCGTCACTGGACGCTGGCTAGTCGGATTCTGGGGTGTGTGGTCACCTCCGCTCGGCCTGCGTGGCGGTGGTGATATACCTCTTTCCTCGTACATAACTCACCTCTATTTATTTGCTGGGTGCTTTGGGCGGAGCGGGTGGCGGAGTAGAGGGGCGCACATTAATCGGGGCTGGCGGGCTCACGTTCATCCCCTCATTGCTAACCCGCACCACCAACTGTTCTCTGGGCTTGTTGCTATCGGTGGTCATTCAACGTCTCCTAGTTTTCAAGAAACTCGACCAAAAAAACATCGGAGTTGGAGACAAGGTAGCTTTCAATCCCTGGCATCTCCACCCATTGGTTCTGATCGTCCATCCAGCACGGCTGCGTGATGAGGAAGTGCCCAACTGCCGGATCTGTAGGCCAAACTGCTGGGTATCCAAAAAGTCCGACCATCAAGTAGAGTCAGCACCACACTTTTACCTGCGCGCTTGCGAAATGCATAAACCCACTCGGGATACGAGGCGCGCGAGGTGAGGCCTAGCCCCCTGGCAATGCCATACAGATAGTCGTGGTTCGACGCATAAGCGAGTCCCAAGCCGAGGATCACGGCGAGGCCGACTCCCCACGCACTTTCGACCAGTGGTGTCCAGTTCCCCAACAGAAACCAGTGATCTCCGATGTACTTAAACAGCTGTTCGATTCCAGGAACCATCATCGTAATGACACCAGTGCCGATCAACGCCTGGACTGTTCTCTCAAACTGTCCAGGCTTCTTCGCCTCGGCCAACCAGTAGAAGATCATCGTCGTGATGAACCCTGGTATGAGCGTCTGCACCAGAGGGATAATCTTCGTTACTAGGTCTTCCATTACCACACCACCGAATGCCGTCACCTGGCCAGCACTATAGCTCCAACAAAGCACGTCATGACAAAAAGATAAACGCGACACAAGCTACCCTTCGCGCTGTACCTTCTATAAGAAGACTACTGTTTCGCAAGTGGGGCGTTAACTCACCGCTTCTGGCCGAATGCTGCCTGTCGCGAAGGGCTGAAATCGGCCAAAAGCTGTCAATCAGATGTCCGCGAATCGATACCCCTTGGATGAACATTCCAGCAGGTTGAGATTTAGTTGACCAAAATATGCTCGAACCATGGGTGCCGGATTCATTGCTGCCTTTAACCAGTTTTTGTTCTGGTGTCATTTAGCCATTGGCTTATAAGTGTTATAAGGTGACGAAGATCATTGGGGAATCCCGGCGGTCTGCTGAGTCGATGCCGAGCCTGCATGGTCAACACACTCATTATTTCACGTCTACGGCTCAAAAATTACAAGAGGCTTACAGGATGTTAACCGAGTTTAGAATTAAAAACTTACGGAGCTTAAGAGATACCGGAACGGTAAAGCTTTCTCCAATAACTATTCTACTGGGTGAAAATAGCTCTGGGAAAAGCACTTTCCTACGAACTTTTCCTCTACTTAAACAAAGTGCTGAGACCACAACTAGAAGCTCAATTCTTTGGTTTGGAAAATACGTAGATTTCGGAGATTTCGATCAGGCGCTTATAAGAAAGCAAGGCGAAAAGGAAATAGTTTTCTCCTTCGGACTGACAGTGCCAGATCAAATTTATTATCGTCCGATAAGGGCCCAGGGAATCGCTCGCGATAAGGGTGTCTCTAAAGTTACTGTCAATCTCCGCCTAGCATCCTTAGGAAAAGATGGGTTGACGAGAACCGCAGGAATTGATTTAGATATAAAAGGAAACTCTGTTAAAATTGATATCAGCGAATCAAATAAGATCAGTTCAATTGTTGTCAATGGGGAGAATTACAGTAATTACTGCGATCTGTATTCGTACAGTTCGGCGGTCAGATTACTCCCGTTTATTCGCGCCAAAAGCGATGCAGCGAAAGAGGACATCTACAGGTCATGGTGGAGTGGGTTCTGGCCAGACGAAATTATGGAGGATTTAGTAGATACAGTGAGAGCTTATTCAAATAAGCGGACTAGTTCAGATTCGCTTTCCAGTGCGGTTTTCAAAGCGTTGATTGGCAACAAGTCAGAGATGCTTCTTCATTTCAAAAAAATGTTCAGCACTAATACTTGGAAAAACAAAACTATTGATGCAGATCTTGATAATGAAGTTTTTGTTCGATTCAAAAATCTGCTGATTTTGGCCAGAACGGGAATAGCGCTTTACAATTTAGACGAAATTTTAGATCAAACCTTTAGGCGGGTTTCATATATTGAACCTATTCGCGCCTCGGCACAACGATACTACCGTTCGCAGGACATCGGTGTAAAAGAGCTAGACTCGAAAGGTGAGAACTTAGCGATGTTTCTACGGAACTTAAGCGAGCGCGAAAAAAACACCTTAGACGAATGGTCCATGAAAGAGTTTGGTTTTAGGACCGTGGTACAGTTTAACGGAGGGCATGTAAATTTAGGAGTTGCATTTGACAAAAGCAAAGACTCTTATAATCTTGCCGACATGGGGTTTGGCTATTCCCAGGTCATTCCGATCATAATACAGCTCTGGACTATATTGCATAAACCAATTCGAAATGGAATTCCGGGGCTATCTTACACCTGTGTTATAGAACAACCCGAACTTCACTTGCATCCGCGTATGCAGTCGAAGCTAGCAGAGATGTTAGTTTCTGTAGTAAATACAGCTAAAGAAGCTAACATAACCTTGCACCTTGTGATCGAGACGCATAGTGAAGTGATCGTCAATAAGATCGGCCTAATGACGGCGATGGGAACTCTGAAAAAAGACGACTCAACTATAGTTTTGTTCTCGAAAGAGCCAAACACCTCGCAAACAACAGTTGAGTTTAGTGGGTATCGTGAAAATGGGTCTCTTCACAATTGGCCTTATGGCTTCTTTGATTACGAGGCCTAAATGATTATTTACATTGGTGAGGCCATCAGAGATTTTGTCACAAACGGAAGTTTGAGCCCTGCAGAAATCGGTGCTCTTGAAGATATCGCATCAGCAGTTCGATCTGGCGATCACTTAGTGCTCGGCGACGGTCAGTCGTTATTAGCTCTTAGTAAATTTGTCAAGCTAGGAGCTTCTGCACGAGCAGCGTATAAAAGCGTATTTGTTAGAGTTCCTCAGCAAGAATCAATCCTTGAGAAGGTTGAAATTTATGCAAGAGTCGAACCGGGAGATGGTATTCCGGTTCTTGGCACTATAGGAAACCAACAGATTATCTCTATCCCGCTGCTTTTCTGTGCCGATATGAACTTGAGGGCTCCTCTCGAGATAATTTTTGAAGAAATAAATGATCACTACATTTACGAAATAATTACTGAGTGGTATGTAAGTCGAGTTTTAAATGTAAGAGCACTTGATCGTAAATATAGGCCTATCCATGGAGGAGGTAATCGGACATATTCCGTGTTCGAAAGAGCGCAAAGAGATAATAATTTATTCTGTCTTTGTATAACTGATACTGACAAAAAATATCCATCTGATGACTGTGGAGCGACCAGTACTAAAGTCCGAGAATCTAACGATATAGCCAAAGTCCTTGCGCACCACCTAGATTTGGATTTTCATGAAATAGAAAACCTGGTACCTCTATCTTTTATCGCAGCAAAATCTAATTCTCGACATACCGATGTAATGGTTGCTGCTCTGAAGTCCGCAGAGCAAAATGGGTATCAAGAAGCTAAGCTTTTTTACGATTACAAGAAAGGATTAAAATATAGCTATTTACACGCCTGCCCTGATGCGCATAGGTACTGGAGTACGGCTTTGCTCGGGCTTGTTCAGGGCTGCCCTAAAGGTTGCCAGCCAGATAGCTGCACATGCGACTTATTGAAGCCGCTGCAGAATAGAGCAGAGATGCGCATGCACATCGAACAACTCACTCCGATATGTCCAGATGAATGTCCTACACTGGAGGCTTTATGGAAAAGTATCGGCTCGACGCTGACGAGTTGGAGCGCTGCGGCCCCCGCGAGATTAGTATGACATTAAGGAGGAATTAGAAAGTTGCGGTCACGCTTAAGTTTCAGAATAGGGCCTGCTAATTTGACGCAGCGGGTTCTATTCCGATGGGCACCTGTTATTTCGAACTACAATTATTTTGAAAATTTTAACACCTAAGCAGGTCGCGAGCTTGTTCTCAAACTGAGCCATAATGAACCTCCGTTTTGGGCCGAGATCCGTCTGTAGCGAATGTCCCAAAACAACCCTCAGACCTCTATCGAAAAGGACGGTAGCGGTCAGTTACGAGCGTCTGCTTTTGGCCGATTTCTGCCCATCGTGATGGGCAGCAGACCGAAACTATCCCCCTGCTTATGCAAATAAAAAGCTGAGTAAAGCCATTCAATTTCGGCTATGACTCCAGCTATGCGATCGGCCAAGGCAACCCAGAAACAGCGAAATACGACATATCAGGCTCGAACCGGAGCAATCGCTTCAAGCTCTGTCGGGTTGCCTCGGAAAGTGGCGTTGAGGCCCATGCTCGCCCTAGAAGCGCGGCTATGGAACGGATCGAGTTACCTGCCACCACTGCACGCGAAATCTCTTCGCGTTCAGCCAACGTCAGCGCCAATCTGGACCCGCGGCGTACAGCGGGTATGAAGCCCCCAGTCTCGGCAGGATGCGCTGTATCGATGAGCGGTTTCGTTCAAATAGTTGGGCGATCTGCTGGAAAGAGAGTCGCCTTTCTGCCAGTGATCCCACATCGATTTTTTCTGGCTTTCAGTGTAATAGATCCGAGGTCTCGGCTTCATCTGCAACACTCCTTCTGATTACACAGAATTTAGTTGTGTTGCGTCGACCGGTTGAATCCACAACCCTAAACAGTCAGTTGATACAGCCCAGGAGATTGATGCTTCTAACGTACTCTGTTTCATAGAGTACGAAGGTTCGGTGCAGCCATCACCTGACTTACCCCCTCGACATTAATATAGACCCATCGGCCAGAGTCTATCTCGAACCTTCCTCCCTCTTGCAGAGGGGAATAGGGGGGGTCATAGAGACACCCTTTGACAAATAGGCAAATAACGTCAAAGAGCAATTGCGCAGCATCATTCCATGAAAGATTATCTAGCGAAGTGTGATCAAAAAGAAAGCCAGATAAATTTATAACGTCTTTGCCGGAAGACCGCACTCTAGCCAACTTTGCGAACCTCCACTTTACATTGATGTCAGTTTCGCCAAGCAAGCTTGTATAGGCATCAATACAATGCCCGATGCATATATCGCGCATATACTTTGCTTGAGAGTTCTGCCCATCTTGCAAAGCGCCGACTGCGTCCTGCCATCGCGCTCTAGCTGCAATAATATTGGACAGCGCCCATGACCGCCTCAAAAGATTAACTGTGTGATCATTGCGAGGTAGAGGTTCACCAATCCACGGTTCGGAGATAACAACCCCATAGCAAACATCATGAATCATCTCTAGTGCTTCAAATGGCGCCGGCCGACAATTACCCCATTGTGAATGATCAATATTTAAATTTGGCAGTGAATGCATATATGCTTGTAAAGTGGGCAATGATAGGTAGGTCACGTCTACCCAGCGTTGGAGGGTTTCAGAATGAAAAATAGTTGTAGGTCGACTTTGTTTCCGCCCTATTACAAGCACATCTATATCGGAAAGTCTATTACCAAAACCCTCAACCAGAGACCCACCTATAAGTACATAATCGGAGGACGCATGAAAATCAATTTCTGACAAAATTTTAAATAAACACAGGCCGAGACTTTCAAGTAGGTCTGCCTTACTAATAAGTCGACGACTTTGTGGATACATATTTCAACGTTCCATCGAGGACAAGAAAGAAACTACACCTCCATTCATTTCATTAATCGAGGTGATTAGATCACGAGTCCGCGGATCGTCGGAGTGCTTAAGAGCCGTGTTGGCATGCGTCTCCGCTGCCCCCACATCACCAAGAGCTAAAAATGCCAGCCCTAAATTTTGATGAGCCAACCATTTATCTCCATCAGTAAGCCCATCGAGAGTTAATACGCGCTCCGCAGCTAATTTTGCCTCTAACGCATCATCTTCACGAGAGCGCCTTAGCTTTACTTGAGCTAATTTATTCAAAATATCTGGAGTTTGTCCTTCTGGTTGGCTCGCGAGCGCGTTAAGCTCCGAATCGGCCAAGTCGTTCATCCCAGCATGCGCATGAACAAAAGCCTGGCACCGAAGTACATCGAACGGTGTCGGCTGTAACATCTCTGATAGTTTGTTTAGCTCGGTTCGTGCTGCTATCGCAAAATACTCTTGGGATTCAACAACACGTTCGAGTGAGGCAAGTTGATCTTGGATGTCCATACATTTCTCTTCCTATAACCTAGTGCAAACGTCTCGCAATCGCTTAGACCGCGGGTTACTATGAAAAATGGGCAGATCAAAAATACATTTTTTTAACCATCTGAATGAGGAGGTATAATTTTAGTATCAAGTTGATCTTTACTTGCCTTTAACATTGCCTCTCGGATCGCACTCCAGTCATTAACCTCTACTGCCGAATGATGGCATGCAATCTCCCCTCCCCCCGTTTCTTGCCCACTGGCTTCAAGCGCAGTAAGGAAGGCCTTGAATCTTTCCAGCTTTTTTTGATCCATTTCCAGAACTCCTTCAGAGTGCCGAGTCGATATTGAGTGCGCGGTTTAACTCCTCCTCACAGACAGCACGTAACTCTTTGAGGTTTAGCCTAGATATTGCCGTTGTCAAGACTTCAACCTGGTCCCGAAGCACCTTCTGTTCGATTCTTAGCCTAGAGACTGCATACGCTTGATCGACCGAGGACACATCGTTGGAGCGGATTGCCTTAGCAAACAACTGTGTAAGCTTGCTAAACACTAAACAGGCCTGAATAATTCCATAAACTGGTCGCTGCTTATGACGCCAAGGAGACCAAAAGTCCTCATCCTGGAAACCTTCGGGTTGAAACACTGCTAAAGCATCGTTTAGCCAATTATGCGTCGCTTCATGTAAAAGAGTCTCGGCAAGCCTAAGAGGGCTCTTCATCACATCGCTATACATTGTTCCCGGCACGCCGCTTAATGTGTAACTATTGCTTGCATCAAGCATTCCTATCTCGCGAAGAGTGATGATGACCCCCACTGAGTTGCTCGTCGTTTCAGCGAAGCCCCATTCTTGTAATAGTTCATTTGCTTTCGAGAATGAGACTTGGAACATAGCCTGCTCCGCTTGAAGCGCAGTTGCAGTAGCCAAATATGGAGGGGTCTCGTATCCATGCTTTTTCGGAAAAAAGCACTTGTTTGCATCAAGTATCACCACGTCCTTACAGCTTTCAGCAAACTCCATCACCTTTGAAAGAAGAATAAAGGCCGGATTGACGTCTTGGTTGTTTTTTATCAAGTATGAAGCCATATAGGTCGCGTGACTTACAAGAGACATAATGCTTGGCTTGTTTGAACTATATAATTTATCCAACCCCACCTGAAACAAGACCTCCAGCGCTTTAAGATTACGCTGATATCTTACAAGACGATGAAACGCTATATCTTCATTTAGTTGCACGTACTCCAATCTTTTAAGAGCGTTATCACCCTGTGAGTATTTTTTATTTATCAGTGGCCGACCTTGCCCCACTGCTAGAAGATCAGGTAGACGCTTGCTCATCGGTGCCCATTGAAAACAAAAGCTTGTTGGGGTAGATCCAGGAATATCCGGGTGCATCTCCCAATGATTCCATGTTTCGGAAGGAGACTCGATTAAAACTTCAAATACATGACGCCTTTGTACTTCCACTCGGAACGGACGCATATCATGGTAGTATTCGCCACGATATTGAAATTTCTCAACTGGTACTATTAAGCCAGTTTCCTCTTCAAATTCTCGAACAGCAGCCTCCACAGGAGCTTCATTTGGTTTAATGGTGCCGGAAGGCACTTGGTAGCCAACTTCAGGGTGGTCTGCATGAGAGAAAATCAGAAGTCCATACTTTGACGTAGCGTATATAGCCGACTTTTGCTTATTAAGCATAGCCAATTACCCCCTAAGCCTCGCCGCAAAGAACAGATTATCTCGGCACTCCGGAACATCTGTAATTTGATTTTGTAGCAATTGTTTCGAGGAGATTAATTCGAACCCAAGAGCGTTTAGCATTTCAAAAAAACCATCTTTATCGAACAATTCCAAAAGGCAGTGTTTGGCATCTATATTTTTTCCGGAATCGGAAAAGGCCATATAACGATGACCATAGAATTTGCCGCACATCGTTTGTCCATATTCATCTAAAACATACGCGCTTTTATTTACACCCGCAATCCATGGTGGTGCTGCGTCCGGAAGAACCTGTATAACTTTAAGGCTCGCGGAGTTTGAACTGCGTAGCCTAACATCCCCGGCGATGATTACGCCTGGCTTAGATTTTGATGCGATCAAACCTAATAATTTTTTGACATTAGAAATACCTATTGCATTGAGACATTCGTATAGCACGCAGATGAGGCCGAATTGCAGGCGATCACTTTTAATTAAATAAGACATGATATCAGAGCATAGAAATCTAGCGCCATCTTGAGTAGACGTGCTTGCCATCTGGACTATAGCTGGATTAATTTCCACCCCTAAATATGTTCGTATGTGACCTTCCTTAAATAGTTTAAGACATATTGCACCCAAACCAGAAAACAGATCAAGAACTGATGCCATTTTGCACTCTTCAATGACCTCTGACATCCAAACTGAAATTATACTAGAGTTCTTCACCCCTCTTGAAGCTTGATCAGTAGAGGGATCGACTTGAAACTTTAGCATAGCTTGACCAATTATTGGATCTGCCCAATTTACATTTGATAGAGTGATCAGTGGCAACTCGTGAAATGAAGGGAGATTTGTCCTCCTTAAGATTTCTACCAAACTAATATTGGTGTTCATGATCCACCTCCACCCTAAAATACAGCGAGATTCTCCCTCATACTTTCCGAGGCAAGCTGAGCCTCGAAGGTAAGGGTGTCGAGATAGCGTGACCAAGAGACATCGCTTAGCTTCCTGAGATAAAAGTCTATTACCGATACTTTGATATTGGAACGGCAGTCCAATAGATGGCCTGGTACAATCTCGAATCTAGAGTGGCGAAGATATCCACTGAGGTCTGCCTCAACCTTTTTTAGAGTTCTATATAGAATAATTAACTCTTGGAATTTTCGTGGCACTATCCCTACGTGGCACTCTGCCCCACTGTCGCCATCATACTGATGCCCTTCACAGCTAGTGTAAGTTATAAATCCACCATCAGAGACAATAACATTCACTAAGCAACGAACTCCCGGCTCAATAGATGACCAAAAATCAACCTCATCGGGAAAATACGGATATGCAAATGACCCGGCAACTTCCCCACGAAAATTTATATTTCCGACCGGCGACCTCTTAAAGCTTTTATGGGGCTGGTTTTCAGCCTTCTTCGGCGAGTCCCATCGGCAAATAAATGCGTTCAAGTCATCAATAGAGTTTACATCTCTTTGGGCCGGCCTCTCTTTTCGCATACTACTCCTTCTTTAGCATTATCTTTGCATTATCAATTAACGCTTTCCGATGATTGCAATACTCATCATCTCGGTCAAGCTTATACAGCCTCTTGCGAGTCGCTAAGCAACCACCACCGCACGTTGATTGATATTCGCATGAGAGACATTTTCTGATTAAACTATTAATTTCACACGAAATATTTTCTGACCATTTCTGTATTGAGCCACTATATGCATTTGAAGGCTCGTTTGAATAATGAGCAAATGAACGCTCTAATTCATCGCATGAACCGGATGTTCCATCTGGATACAGTGTGTAGACGTGGGCGCACTTACGGGACGTATAATGACAGTTATTAAGTGGAACTCCACTAACTGCACGCAGTGTTGAGACGGCGGGCTCCATCAAAAAAAGATCAACCCCAGTGCCTTCTATCCAATAGTCTGTAGCTGCCAAAATGAAATCAGTGTATTCAGCAGGCGAAATTGCCCAGGGGGTTCCTTGCTCACCATGAGCGTTAATTTCTCCCCTAATCTCATTGCGGCGTAGAGGCCCATTACCTTGGGTTACTCCAAAGTCAAAGCAAGGTACAAATTTCACGATTTTAATTGCTGTATAATTAGAAAAAAAATCCAGAATATGAGAGGCCTTACCGAGTGATTGACGACTCACTACACAGATCACACCAACATCGACGCCTAACTCACCGCATAGACTTATCGCTTTCAGAGCGCTATCGAATGAGCTATTTCCTTTAATGTCTGCTCTTTGCGAGTTTATTTCATCCGGCCCGTCTATGCTGATCCCTATCTGTATATTTGGGAATGCGCTGTGCAGGTATAGTATGAACTCCTCATCTAAAAGCGTTCCATTAGTCTGGATTGTCACTCTCGAGATTCGGGACTGGTTATCTTCCAGAACTTTTGAGAGAAACTTAAATTCCTCTTTCGGGTACAGCAACGGCTCTCCGCCGTGTAGTTCTATTGCGAGCTTTGGATGAGGGATAGACAGCAGAAACTCTTGTACTGTACTGGCTTTAAGTATTCTACTACCGGAATAAGGCTTGCGTTTTTCGTAGCAATAGCTGCAATCTAAATTGCAACTTTCTCCTACGAGCTTCAATATAACTGAGCAGGCATCTTCAGCCTTTGGCGGGGAGAGTATAGGGCTTAAATTTTGGTGAGTCATGCAGTGACCACTCCCCATGTTCTAATAGCTCCCCACGAATCACACGCCTAGGAGAGGTGAATTTTCTTGGTTTTGTAAGCGTAGGATACCATTCAGCAATGAGCAAACCTTCTCTTTGAGACTGGACTTCTCCTCCGAATTGTCGAGCCTAAAGATTTGATGCTCATGGAGAAACGTAAAATTAGACTTCCAGAGTTCTTCGTAGGCATCAACGATACGCGTTAGATCGGCAGGCCTCTCGTAGTGGCGTGTATGTTTACCCCTCTGTAGGATTCTTCGATATGCCTCCTCGGGATCTATCGCCACATAAGCCACCAAATCCGGGATTGGCGTGCCGGCATTAAAGTGCGCTTCTAGCGTTTCTCGCATCGGAATCCCATATAAAACCCTATGATAAACAGCATCACTATAGATCCATCTGTCAGCAATAACCGCAGCCGAACTTATTGCTTTCATCACGTTATGCTTCCCATGAAGGGATTTATCGCTTAGATAGGCGCTGGTGAGTACCTCTGGGAGCACTTTGCTCCGCTGCTCACGAGCTTGAATTATTAGTCTACTGTTCCATGGATGAAGCCAAGAGTGTTGCCCAATTGTGACAGCGGCGATTTTTCGTGATTCCAATTCGCTTTTGATAAGCTCACGGATCGTCGTCTTTCCGGCACCATCACATCCCTCTAGAACGATGAAAGGCATCATTTATATAGCTCTTGTAGAGTTGGTGCGTGATCAAACGCCGAGCCTGATAGAAAAGCCTGGCGATTCCAGCATCGATTCCAATACATGATAAGGTGTCTAGTTAAAGGGTAACTCTCTAAAGAAGCTGCTATGGACTCGCTATCATTTAATGACATTACCTCAAAGGGCACACCAGCTCTACTTTTTAGTTCTTGCGACATAAGACTTGAGTAATGTTTTTTAGTCAGTTGCACTATGTCGCTCCCCTCATCGAAACATCTTGCTCTCGCTGCATCCTCCGATCGCATCCACATATGAGCGATGTTACCTGCTGCAGCCAGTAAAATTTGCATCGCATCCTCATCAACTGTGCGAGCTTCAAGATCGAGTGACGCAACATAATTTACATCCTTCCTCAAGTTCAAAGCGACAGCACCTATAGACATAACAGGTAAATAAACAAGCCCTAAATCATCTAGGTAAGATAACGCCCGCCCCACTCTCGACCTGCCTTGCTTGCTGCTTAACAACGAGTCCACAAGGAAATTTGTATTGAAAGGCCCTTTAACTTTTTTGGTGCATTTAACTGAGGTGTACTCATCCCTCGTTGCGAGGGATATCAGATCTAATGATCCCATCCTCAATTTATCCTTCGTTTCGCGGGCTTCAGGATATAAACAACCTAAAACTGGCTCAACGAATTGAAAGTGAAAATGGATTGTTCGTCCATCTAGCATTCCCGACTGCATTGAGTCAAAGCCTTTATCATATGGAGTATTGTAATGCGAAAATTCAGGATAAAGTGAGATGTGCTCCGAGCCCAACTTAGTCATCACTCCACTCCTTGACATGTATTCTATATCTAGGGACCTGAGGGCATTAAGAGTTGGCCTTTTTCAGAACGAGCAATACTCTTTAATTTATGTCTAGCACTACTCTTTGCTTTTGTCCAGCTCGTAGCATTGGCACCTCTCGGCTGGTGCTCCTTTCGACCCATACATTACCAAACCCTAGGCTTTCCTAGTTTTTTTAGGCTGAGTAACCAGATACTCTTTTGAGCGAGACGGTGTTTTATCAATCCAACTTAATTGTTAAGTTATAAATAGCTTCCCCAGTAAATTATTGACACTGCAACGGCCAATAATGATTTAAGCAGTTTCACCAATGGAGCATATGTTAACGTTACAAATCTAACCACCAACTGTCCTCTTCCTACCAAAAACCCAGATATCGCTTCTCAATAACTTTCGTTATTTACCACCACCAATAAAAGCATCTAAACACTGTAAATTATAGAGACTTCTGACGCCAACCACTTACTGTAATGGTGCCCACTGCGGACACCACCCCCCCTCAGCAAGTGTTTACAACTTCGATAACAACAGACGGTGGCACCATGAGAGGCACTGAATTTTAAATGTCGGGAGTAGCCAGCTTTATTGTAGATAAAACACTTATCTAGTTAATCTCCAACCCCATCAAATTAAATAGCTTTTTTTTATTAGTTTGACCATGCTGCAGCAACAACATGTAATAGCCATCGTAGCAACCCTTAAAGGAGTTAAACCCCTCATTGTCGCACCTGTCTGTTTCTCCGTGAATAACTAGGTGTTTAAATTCAATCCTAACCTCACAATGATCATGGTGATTGGTAAGCGAGCCACTCACAAAATAAACCAAATCAAAGTCCTGACCCAGCATTATGAAGTTTACTGCATTTTTATAATCATCCAGTTTCTCATAAGTTTTTATTACTACTGGAAATCGCCCTACTTCTAAATCCAACATCCCGACAGCAATAGTATCTTTGGCATAGCTTGACACAAAAACTGTTAGATTATTATACTCAACCGCGTAAGATGATTCGTCAATACGTTTAACCGATAGCGCTAGCGTCCTTTTCCAACCTATATCTAAAACCCCTACCGATTCATTAACCTTTAATTTATTCAGTTGATCGGATAAATTCCTGATTAACATAGGTACTCCCAGAGAATCTCCTTTTTCGAGTAGACAAAAAGCCAACCCCCTTCCTGCGATATAATTATCTGGGGCTTCCGCAAGGCATCTAGCAAACAACTCTTGTGCTTCCTCGACTTCACCGTAGAACCTCTTTATTTCTCCTTTTTGCGAAAGTGCGTCGGGAAGGCCAGGCTCAAGTAAAAGGCAGATTTCTATATGTTCAAGGGCGGCGCTGAATTGACCTTTGTTGTATAAGCACACACCTAGATTTAAGTGTGGCGCCCCGAATTTCTTGTCTACACAGGTGGAAAATTCAAAATAATCAATGGCCTGATCTACTTTATCGACTCTTAAATATGCAACTCCAAGATTGTAAAGAATTACTGCATCATCTGGCTTGTAATGATTTGCGGACTTTAAAAAATCCAGCGAGAGAACGTAATCACCCTTTTCTCCCAGCGAAGAACCTTTAATGGCGAGCGCATAATGTAGGCATGGGTCAATTGCAAGGGCTTTATTGCAATAAGTGATTGCTTCATCGTGCTGGTCGAGCACATGCAGAATTGCAGCACACTTAATATATATTTGCTCGGACTCAAGCACGTTTGCGAGTTCAGTGTAAGATTCCAGCGCACGATCGTATTCTTTTTTCTTCAACAATGTCTCGGCATGACTTATTTTTGATTCGACCTTTTCCAGGATGATTTCTCTTTTAATCGAACTTACGTAGCCATGCTCGATGGCAATTTGTTTTGAGTGCTTATGAAGTAAACCAATTGCTTCTTGCTTAGTGATAAACCCTCGATCAGCTCTTTTTTTAGCCGCCAGGAGCTGAAAATCACGCATGCAATTATCCCCATCGATCAATAAACCTCTGCTTATCCCCCAAGACAAAATATGCAGGCTAACGATTTCCTCAACTTTCCCTTCGGGAACAGTATCAATGAGCCACGTTCTCGGTACATCATCAATATTTTTGAATCCGAATCTAAGTAGCACCTCTTCAAAATCTTGCGAAACCAATCTTTTTGATGTTGCACTCTCTTCAGATGACTCGACATTTCTGTAATGCTTTAGGTATGTCAAAAAAGTTGAAAGGCGTTTATTTATGGTGGATCCTATAAGTATCTTGTTTTCACCAACATGCTCAATGGCCAGCGGCACAGACAACTCTTCAAGTTTAACTTGCAATAGAACTTTTTCATTTTCATATATCAGGGAAAAATCGTCATCTGTTTCTATCCCCACCGACAGAAAACTACTTTCGTTCAAATTTTTCATGAGGTAATAGATGGCGCATGAATCTTGAAAGCTTAGCCCTAATGATGAGTTAGCCCCACCTGTTTTGGATCTGCCAAAATAGCTGTCTTTATTCATGCTCTTAGTCTTTTTAAGTAAAAACGATGCAATCGTCGGCCAAAATAAACATCAAATGGATGATCAATTAAAATGCAATTTCGCACGGGGCTGTTAGAGGAGATAGACAATGGAGAAATGGTCACATCAAAGTATCTCTAAGGGCCGTATACGTCTACTGTAAACCAATTTTTTGAAGCGTTAACTACGGTGGTTTACAGAGCAAAAAATCGGTTTACATGGCGTTACTAGACCTCATGATCCGTCGGTTCGGTTTTACAAGCAACACTGCGATCACCATGCTCAGCTACCAGGGATGACGGCCTCCCCCCTTACCATTTGGCAAAGGGAAGCCGCCGATATCGCCCTCCCGGATTCAGTCGAAGCATGCCCCCCCATGCCCTTTTCGGGCGGACTGATACATTGGCACTCCGTGCACTCAGCGTGCCCAATCGCCAAAGGGCGCATCAGCTTCAATGTAGCGGGCTGCCGACTGTACATCGCGCCAACCGACATACTCCATTAACGCCTTGCTGCTCCACTGGTTGCGACTGGCCCAGGTGGCAAAACCTCGGCGTAGTGAATGCGCAGTGTATTCCTCGCCAGACACACCGCTGCGCAAAAACGCAAGTCGCAAAATGCGCGAGAGACTGTTCGGGTTGACCGGCTCCTCCGCTAAATGGCCCCAGCGATCGATGGCGCGAAACACCGGCCCATGATTGATGCCACTGACCGCCAGCCAGTGTTGGTAGGCATCCACTGGGCAGAGCCGCTTCAGCGCTGGAAGCACCAAAGTACGTCCGCGATGGTCGCGGTCGGTCTTGCTGCTGGCGAGGAAGATGTCCAATGCTTGCCCTTCGCGTAACTGAATATGCTCCACACGCAGCCGGCACAATTCGTCACCCCGCAGCGCACGCCAAAAACCCATAAGGAGCAACGCCTGGTCCCGCGCCGCACGTAACCGCAGCGCCCACTGATCGGCAGTCAGTTGCCCGGTCAGACCCTCGATGCACGCTTCCAACCGCTGTAACTGCAGCGCTTCAGCCTGCTTGATGGGTTGCGGATGCAGCGCCTGAATTCCACGCAGAACATCACGCACCCGCGACGCCTTGGTCGGATCATCGAATCCGTACTGCCGGTGCCACTGGGCCAAAGCTGCCAGGTGCGTGCGCAGGGTGTTGCTGGATAACTGGGCACCATAGGCGGCCAGGTAGCGTACGACGCTTTCACTGGAGGCCGGAAGCACCCCGCCCCACTCCGCCTCAAAGTGTTCAACGGCTTGCGCGTAGCGCCGCAGGGTGCTGTCGCGTCGCGCCGCCTGCAGGTATCGCTCGGCTGAATCGCTCATCTCACCTCCCGCATACAACCATTTCAGCCCCTGCGCCGAAAATGGCTTATCACGTTCAAGAATTCAGCATTCTCGAACGCCAGTCCGTCCGAATTCCTGCCGTCCTAAAGGCAGGGTTACAGCTGTAATTGCATACTCCGTAAACCAGTACAAAATCGTCGGAGTCAGGCCATGGCACGTGGTGGCATCAACAAGGCCGTGGTGCAAATCGCCCGCGAAGCGCTGCTCGCCCGCGGTCAGCACCCCAGCATCGACGCCGTGCGCGTGGAGCTGGGCAACACCGGTTCGAAGAGCACCATTCAGCGCTACCTGAAGGAACTCGGCGCCCGAGAGCAGGCGCTGCCGCCTACCCCCGACGAGGAACTGCACAGCTTTGTCGCCGGTTTAAGTGCTCGCCTCACGGTGCTTGCCGAACAGGCGGTCGCCGAGGATCGCCAGCGCCTGCAGCGGGATCGTTCGGCGTATGAGCAGCAGCGGCTGCAGCACCAGGCGCAAATCGATCACCTGCAGAGCGCTTACGCCGGCCTCGATCGTGAGCTGCAGGCCCTGCGTGAGCACGAACGAACACTCCAGGAGCAACTGCGCCAAGCGGACGGCGAATGCCAACGTTTGGGCCAGCTGCAACACGACCTGAACCAGCTGTTGATCGAACGGGCGGCGCACCTCCAGTCATTGGAGGACAAGCACCGCCAAGCGCGCGAGGCTCTGAAGCACTTTCGCCAAGAGCATCTGACCCAGCGTGAGCAGGAAACCCAGCGTCACGACGCGCAAGTGCAGCAGTTGCAACACGAGTTGCGTGCACTACGTATCAGTCTTTCGGACAAGCAGGATGAACTCGCCCGCCTATTCCAGGACAACGAACGGCTGGTTGGTGAACTGCGCCATAAAGGCCAGCAAGCTCGCCAACGTGAACGTGCACTGCTGCAGTTGCGACAACAAAACCAGGATGCGGAAGTCCGCGAGCAGAGCGCGCAAGCGCGGGTCCAAGCGTTGACCACCGAACACGCCAGCCTGCGCGAACGGGTCAAGCGTCAGGTGCTCACGGAACGGCAGAGCCGTCGCGAGCTGCGGTTCCAGCGGCAACAGATCAAGCGCTTGCAGGACTTGCTCAGTCAATCGGCACCACCACCCTTGACCACAGATGACAGCTAGCTTTGCTCTTAGGCCCCCCCTAGCTGAAGCCCGTTGCTACCGGGGCAGGTTCGGTCGCTGACGCAGCGGAAACGTCAGGCCATTCTCCCATCACAAAACGGTCACGTCGGTGGTCCTCAAGCGCTGCCTCGACCTTCCTAGCAATCCATGACGGTAGTTCAACAGGTGGTGGCGGGCGGGCCAGCGTTAAGGCCTCCTGTCGCAGCATTTCCTGGTCCGGCCGGTAAAGCTGCAACAGGGTGCACGCGTGGAGGTCCCAACCGGCGATCCAGTCGTGACCGCGCATCCATTCACCGCAGCGCTCCATGGCCTCACAGCACTGCTTGAAGGCGGCGAAGTCTGACGGCCAATCATCAACAAGTTCAAAAAAATCGCGCAGGTAAAGTTTATGGAGCAACTCATACAGCGGTGCGCGGACGAAGCACATCGGTTCAGCCATACACACTAGGATCAGATAGTTCAGAAAATGCGTGCGTAACCAGCGACGGTGGGGCGCGAACTGTTTGGACTTCGAGCCCAATAGGGCAAGGACACATCCTAGGTTGTTCCAATCGGGACAGCCAAACAGGCGACGCATTAAAAAGGAGCTATGCGCCGGCAACTTATAGCCGTTTTCCAAGTGTAGGGTCTGCGCCAAATGATCAGTGGGGCGACGCTCATCCCAGAGTGTACTGAGGGCGTTCCACAACGAGTTGGTCCAGCAAGGCCGCACTGCGGGATAAGCCATCAGCAATGCGCTCAACCACGGATCGCGTAACTCACTGCCCGCTAGTAACCGTGCCCACTTGTTGTTTGGGGGTAAGTCCGGATCATTCTGACGATGCTGCTGCCAAGCTCCACCACATTGGGTCAGCGCGCTCCCGTTATGCCGACATCCCCAGCAACTCAGCAGGCTATGAGCAAACACTCGGTTTCTAAGGCGCCGGACTAACGAAATGCGGCCCATGGCACGACCTTCCATTGCAACTTCCAACACCTGTAGTGAAGCACTGTTTTGTCCACAGCGAATGTGTGCCGGAGGCTAACAGTTAACACACACTGATAATACTGGAAAATATTTATGTTATATCAATGAGATAAGTTTCTAAATAAATCACTAAGAGGGGGAAGTTCTTTAAACTAAATAGGCGTTTAATAATATTAACAACTCTGAGATACAGGCCGCCCTTCTGTGCGGCGCCTGGAGCGAAGTGATGAACACCATACTTAATCGGTATCGTTTACGAAAAGAAGCGACTCGACGTCGCGCCAGTGCAGAATCGGCTTTTAGCTCGCCTCGTCTACGGCCCCCGCTGGCGATCTCTCCGCTCTCATCAATCACTCAACCTGAGCGCGACGAAGCGCTTCGGCACCACGCCTTTCCTTTACGAACGACGCTGTCGCTGGCCAACCTCCATCACTGCCCCTATCCGTCTCCAAAGGCCAGTACGCCCCCCAACCTGAATTTGTTTCGCCGGGATAGTTTGCTGTTCGCGGGGGATTTTTCTCGCGATCCCAAACATAGCTTGTTCAGTTACCTGCTGGGCGCGCTCGGGAAGAAGGTCTGCGTCGAACCGCTGACGACATGGATACCCTACATCCATGTCGACGAACCTATGGGTGGGCTTATGCAAATCGTAATACTGTCCGATACACGGACACGCCTTGTACTCGGGGCACACCTTTGCGCTGGGTATGCGGTCTGCGAGTGGGTAATTGGTAAGGTCGAAGCCTTGACGGATCATCCCATTAGACGGCCTGGCCGAACTCGCGCCGGCATCAACAATTACCCTCGGAACGAGCAGACTTCCCCCCCAACGAACCAGCGGTCAAGTGCTGGATCACATAAGCTGAAAAAGCTGCGTCCCTTCGCTCCTAAGCATGTCGGTGAACCACTTCGCTATTGCCTGGACAATGGCCCTGAGTTCGACATGTCCGTTCTTTACTTGAGGGCCTTGGCGGTGAGTGATGTGGACCAACCATCGCTAACACTCTCGGAGCCCAATCAATGGTTACTCGATATGATCGGCAAGCGCCAAATGCGGGCTATACGCTAGAACCGAGCAAACCGTTGGTGTTTGGAAAACCCCGCAAACTGGTGACCTTCGTTGCCTCGCGCAAGAACCAGGTCTCCATAGGCTGCGAGACCTTACTGGAGGCTGATTTTTGCATTCATCTGGAATATCAAGCAGCTATCGCCGCCTACCAATCGCAGCCTTTCACCATCTGCTTCACCGAGTCGAAAACCCGCTATACCCCTGACTTTCTTGCAACACTGGTGGACGGTAACCAGGTTGTGTACGAGGTGAAAAGCTGCGCGGGTGCTCGCAATCGAAAATGGCAAATACGTCGTGCCGTACTTGAGCAACTGTTTAGCCGAAACGGTTTAGGGTTCGAATGCGTTGAAGAGCGTCAGTTTTGCCATCCTATCCAGATCCAAAACCTTCGCACGCTATACCATTTGGGCTACAACGGCAGTCTCGCCAGTGTGCCGTATATGCTTCGCCTACTGCGCGAGCAAACACAAAGAAGTGCGTCGATCAGGTTTTTGCTGAAACAGGGAGTTCCGCAGGCTGATATCACCTGTGCGCTGTTTCATCAACGGCTGCATTGCAATCTGCAGCGCCCGCTGAACTTACTCAGCCGCGTGTGGTGAATGTGATGAACACTCTGGAGCTCAATGTCGGCGAGCATTACCAATATTGCGGTTCCGATTACCAGGTGGTCGCGGCCCAAGGCAATCGCTATCAGCTGCGCTCGCTGAAATTCAGCAAGCAAATCGTGATTCAGTCGTATGAGCGCCTGGTGCGCGCCTGGCGGAATGGCACCTTGGTCAAAACCCAGGAGGCACCGTTTGCTCCGCGGGTGGACCTGATCGTCGACGCATTGAATGCACGCCAGCAGAACATCATGGCTCAACGGCTGGCTTATGTACTACCCGTGTTGGAGCGCTGGGGCGGCCGTCTGCCTCGCCAGCCGGTGCTGACTTTGCTCTCCGAAATTGCCGCGCAGAGGGGCGAAGCGAGGCCGAGCTACGGTGCCCTTTACCTATGGATAAGAGCCTACCTGAGCATGGGCGAAAATAAGCTCGCTCTCGTCCCGCGAATCCGGAATTCGCCAACCCGGCGTGTTTTCAGGCAGCCAGAGGTTGTGCAAGAACTCATCCAGCTCAATTTGGCTCAATTGTTCTTTAAGCCTACGCCGTGCAAGAAAACCGACCTTATTAGTGCCATCCAATGCTCAATTAACGCCTGCAACGAAAAACGGCCTCCACACGATCAGCTTGCCTGTCCGTCGACCAGTACGCTGTACCGAATCATTACAGAATTGGACCGGTACGAGACCGACCGCCATCAGCTCGGTTATCGTCGAGCCATCAAAAGGCAAAAATGGAGTAAAAAATGTAGGCGGCCATTGGAGCTCTTCAACCTCGTCGAAGGCGATACGCATGAACTCGATGTGGAAACCGTCGATGAGAACGGCCACTTGACCGGACGCCTTTACTTGACTGCGCTGATTGAAGTGAGAAACAGGGTAATCACAGGATGGGACATCTCCTACAACCCGCCCAGCACCGAAAAGACGATGCGCGCGCTGAAACATTCACTGTTGAGTAGTAATCCCTATGGAGGACTGGCTCGCCGCTATCGTCTCGACAATGGAAGCGAATTCGCCAATGCCCGTTTGAAAAGCGTCCTTCAGGACCTTGGCAGTGACGTGACCTACTGTGAACCGGGTAATCCAGATCAAAAACCGCACATCGAAAGTTTCTTCAAGACCTGGACCACATCCATCGCCCATTGCATGCCCGGTACGACATTCTCGGGGCCAAATCCTTATGACTCCGAAGCCAATGCCACCCTCACCTTGGAGGACGTCATGAAAAATTTCGAAGATTGGCTCGCTACTGCATACCATCCAGGATTCCAAGATGGCTTGGGCAAATCACCCCTGGAAGCCTGGGACGAGGACCAGGCCAATACTCTCGCGTTCGAACGGAAAAGGTACAGCGAGGAAGACCTTAATCGCCATCTGCTGTGTGTCGCTTACGTCAAACCCAACAATGGCCGGTTGCGCTTCCAAGGACTCGCCTGGACGGGCCCAGCAGTGAGTTATCTGGCCACCCAGTATTCCGGCAAACCTAGGTCGCTGCGGCTGCTCTATGACATTTCCGAACTGGGCAAGGCCTGGGTCTGCGACCCTAATTCGCCAAGCGAACTCTTCGAAGTCATGGCGGTTGATCCCGATTATCAAAAGGGTTTGACCATGCACCTTCACGAAATGATCAAGGCCCGGCTCAGAGCCAGAAAGCAATCACCAAACTACAGTGCCGCACGCGAGGCGCGGGTTCAGATATTACGAGAACTGGCCAAAGCGAAAACCAAAACTGAATGGAAAACAAGGAAACGCGCGGAGGAGCGTGGCGACTTCAACGCTTGGCCGAGCTTGCCCGCCCCTTCAGTGGCTCGGGAGGATGACAGCAACAGACGTTATCAATTCCATCCTGATACCCCACCGGATTATGCGAGCGTGGTGACCAAACATGCTCGATGAATCGAAAGCTCAAGCCATGGTCGAATTCAATAAACAGACCGTGTTCTTTCCCAGCTATCAGTTCGCCTACTCCCAGCTTTCCAAAGCCGTGGAAGCCACTGAAATACGTAAAACGGCAAGCTGCGCCTTCATCATCGGGCCGTCCGGCTCCGGAAAATCTCGTCTGTGCGAGCTGTTCACCGATTCCTTTAATTCGCCGTATATAGAGTGCGATAAAGACGGCATATTCAAAATTATAACCGCGCTCTACTGCATCGTGCCCGCTCCGGTGACGATCAAGGGGATTTGCACCACGTTACTCAAAGCGCTGGGTGTTTACCCGCCGCACGGCGACGTGCATGCGCTTAACGAACTACTCCTCGATCGTCTAAAAAAATGCCGGGTCAGAGTCATAATCTTGGACGAAATCCAGCGCTTGTTGAAACCGGAAGCGGAGAAATCACGCGGCGTGACCTTGGATTGGCTGGTAACACTACTGAGCAAGGGTGAGATCCCCATCATGCTGGCAGGCACCGAAGAGTGCAAACTTCTGCTTAAGGAACAGAAAAAACAAAGTTTTTCACCGTTCATCAGAAGATACTGCTACGTCGCGTATCTGGAGCATTTCAAGTTCAGCGAGCTCGAAACCTCTGAGTACTACATGACGCTTAAGGTTCTTGATCAGCAGTTATTTAAGCTAATGAAGTTCGAAGGCGATGTTCATCTCCACGATCTGATGATCATGGCGCCGCTTTACGTTGCGAGCGTAGGAAGCCTGGAATACCTTCGACAAATCGTGCACGAAGCGGTTATCTGTGCCTTAACCCGTAACTCAACTACTCTCACCCGCCAGGACTTCTTCGAGGCCTGCCAATGCCTGAATCTCCCCAAACAGCTCAGTGAGACAACCAATCCATTCACTTTGACGCTGAGTGAGTGTCTAGCGTTGATAACGGCGTACACCAATGAACAAGCTAATCTTCGTACCAATTCCGCTCGCTGAAGAAAGCCCATACAGCTTGATCAGACGGGTAACACTGTTTCATGGATTTCACACGATTGGTCAATTCAGTAGCCACTGCGTGGGTGAATCAGCTGTACAACACATTGCAGTAACCCAGTCATCAGCGATCGCTCAATTTTTAGCAGAAGAGGCGGGGACCTATGCCCCCGCAGTACTCAGTGGATTTTACAAAACTGTAAACCGCGCCCAGACGATGAATTTGTTGGTCAGCGGAATTGAAATACCTAGCATTTATCTAAGGTTACGTTCTTTTGTGTACTGTGATGGCTGTTTCGAAGAGGGCTGGCAACGCCAAACTCAAGACATAAAACTTGCAGAATTTTGCCCATATCACCAGAAAAAATACTTGGCGCACTGCCCCGCATGCGGTGGAGATTTTAAGTGGTGGCATGCTCTACATGGCAAATGTCACTACTGTGGGGTTGTCCTTAAGTGTACTCCCTGCACTGCCCAAGACTGCAGGCATGAGCAATATCTTGTACAGAGTTTGAAGACCCACGATCAAGCTTACCTTGACAAGGTTATGAGAATTGCTCGCAATTTGGGAAGTGTTATGCAAAAAAAACCTACCGCCCCCGAGGCCAGCCGCTGCCAGATTAATGAAGCAGCTATGCTCATTGCGAATAATGATGCGCACGGAATTCTGCAACACCTATCAGCGTTACATAGCATATATCCCGATATCGATAAGTCTTGGATAGCCGCCCGTTTCTCAGGTTTCAAGAGCCCTGAAGTGAATGAAGCTATAAATGCCTTCATGAAAAGGACATCGTTTTCTCAGGACAGCATCCAGAGCGATACACCTTTTCTATTAACGGCCGGACAAGCCAGACGAAAAATGCAAGCGGAGGGCTTACGCTTCGCGAGCATAAGCCGGATATGCCAAAGCGTTAACGCAACGAGAAAATTCTTTACCAATGATGAAATTTTTGCATTATCTCTAGCGCTTGAAGAATATCACGCCAAGAGTGCTGGACGTTTACCCATCGCACAGTCAGAGATGTGGACTACCAAAGAGGTCGCAAGGCGGCTAAATGTAAAACCGAACGTCGTACAAACTTATTCCAGAGATGGTTTATTGCCATTCTATTGCGGCAAGAAGGGCAGGAAATTTTTTCTTCCAGCTGACGTGGATTGCCTACTCGATCCACTCCAACCTCCGCACTACATTGCAGCAACCTGCGGCGTTAAAGTCATAAAAATCCGCAAAGCCATTCTCGAATCCCAAGTTGAACCCAGCTACAATGCCGAACTCCACTGGTCGTACTGGCTATTTACCTCAGAAGACATCCAGTCAATCAAGCTAACGTTGGCACACAAAAAATCACGAGCCACGGAAGCGTTTCCGCTAATTCTACCAAACCTCCCAGCTGATCCAGTTTTTTTCGCAAAATTCCTGAGCTATGCGCAGACCGCGAAATCACTTCGAATTGAAAAAGCAGCCGTTCATGAGCTCATAAAGTGGCATTACTTGAAACATTGTTACATATCCGTGAAAAAAATCTACATTCCTAAAACGGAAATACAAAAATTCAAACAAAAATACTTAAATAGCAAAACCACAAGCAAAATTCTGAAAATTTCTGTAAACCGCCTGGCCGATGTGCTGCAGTTTTTTGGCATCCAGCCACTAATCTTTCCCGCCACAGCACAATCCCGAACCACTGCCATCTATAGAAAAAAAGAAATTTCAAAGTTTGCCATTCACCTAAGCACAGAAAAGCCTACGGAAAATCAAAATTACCTGAGCATTACTATAGCCGCTAAACGTGCACAAGTTTCCGAACACACCCTTAGAGCCCTGGCCTATCGCAATGTACTCTCTCACGTAGCGGGTAAGTCATCGTTTTATTTTCGGCCCAGCGTTCTGGATCTGTTTCGGAAGAAATTTTCGATTATTGAAACACTGCTGGCCCCAATGGGCTTTCCGTTAAGACCAACCCCTAGACTTATCGAGAAGCTGTACAAATATGACACCAAAGAAATACCACCCAGGACCAATACGGCGGAATTCTATCGAAGCAGCGCCGACATACTCTCGTATCTAAATTCAGAGACACCAATTGACTCCCCTATTTTAACCAAAATAAAAAAAGCGGCACATTTTTTCCGCCCTAAGGTACCAACTCTCCCGCCCGATTGCATATTGCTCAGCGTTGCCCTTGAACAATTCCGAATCAGCTACAACGATTTTCATGACACGTTTCTAAAGAAAGACTTTGTGTCACTAATCAGACATGAGAAGGAAAAATACCTAAACAGAAAAGATTTTGATAAGTGCCAACACATCCTCGCTTCGCACATCACCTGCGCAATGGCCGACAGATTGATTTTCAACAACTCCGGAACTAGTCGATGCTTGATTAGAAGAAGCATTCTGATAGGAGAACACCTATCCAATTTTATCGCCAAACCATTAATACAGCGGGACATGATATCGTATTACCTTATCAACCACCCCGTGAGCTCTTATCTCAAACTCAAATAATCACAAGCGCATTTAATACTCAATCGAGCAGGGTATCACTATCCTCTCCCAACATCACATCGATCTCCAACCACGACACTTCTTCAAGCCATTCGCACCCGATCTCTGCTCGCCACGCCCCCTGCCACTTTTAAACTTTACCCACATAGGACTAACTCGGTCACTGGGCAGTATTAAGCCGTGAACCTCCTACGGCCACCCGACAGCACTTTCACTCGTATAAGTTTTCGCCCAACAATATTCATCAGTATTATTTTTTTTGAAAACATGCATTTCAAGGCTTCATGAATTTCGCACCAACCACAGTCAACCATATCAACCTGAACAGAAATTGATCGGGAAGACCTCAGTGAACTGATGAGTGCGATCAAAGCGGTCTTATCAGGTTACAACTACTTCCCCAGTCAAGCCTTGAACCCTGTGCGTCGCGACGACGCGCGCTGGGCCGACCTGGAATTATTTAAATCCGTTAATGATCGAGAACTGATGGTATTACAACTTTTCGCCCAAGGTCGTACCAACAAGGAAATTGCCAAGGGGATGTTTCTCAGCAACAAGACGGTCAGCACTTATAAAAAACGACTCATGCAAAAACTCAAGGCCAAATCCCTGGTTGAACTCATCGATATGGCAAAACGTAATGCGTTAGTGTGAGAAACAGGATGCCCAGCCGTTTTAAGGATTATCTAATACTCATGGCCGCGGGTTTGTGCCTGAGCACCTCAGTACCCGCGGCTCAGACAGCCAGCGAGCACTACACCCTGCTCAGTCGCTCGACGGTCGGGCACATGGAAGTCCCACTGGATACCTCACAACGACAATGGGTTAAAGACAAACGTGAATTGATCCTGGGTACATCGGCCCCGGATTATCCTCCCTTCGACCTGACCCTCAGCGGCCACGACTATGAAGGTTTCACCGCTGATTACGCAGGCATCCTCGGCAAGGCCATAGGGTTGCCGGTCAAGGTTCAGCGCTTCGCTTCCCGAGGGGCCGCGATCGAGGCGCTGGGAAAAGGCCAGGTTGACATGCTCGGCACCGCCAATGGGTTTGAGGCCAACAATGCCGACATTGCCCTATCCACACCTTATGCGGTGGATCAACCCGTTCTGGTGACACGAGAAGGAGAAACCAGATCGCTGACTGATGGACTTGCCGGGATGCGACTGAGCATGGTGTATCACTATCTGCCTCTGGACGAGGTCAGGGCGTTGTATCCGAAGGCAATCATCACCTCCTACCCGTCCTACCAGAATGCAATCAATGCGGTCGCCTTCGACCAGGCCGACGTTTTTCTCGGCGACACCATTTCAACTCACTACATGATCAACAAGGGGTATCTGAACAACATCCGCATGGCCAACTTCGGTAAACACGAAGCCCATGGTTTCAGTTTTGCCGTGCAAAAGGGCAACCCGGATCTGCTCGGGATCATCAACGCGGTACTCAAGACCATCCCCACCAGTGAGCGAGAAAACATTGTCAAACGCTGGAGTGCCGGCAGCGACATTCTTCTCACCGATCACAAACTGCAACTCAGCCACCGCGAAGAACAGTGGCTGGCACAACATCCGGTCGTGCGCGTCGCGGTCAATGAAGCGTTTGCGCCGCTGACGTTTTTCGACAGCGACGGAAACTTTCGGGGTGTCACAGCTGACCTGCTCGAATTGATCAGATTGCGCACCGGTTTACGTTTCGAGATCCAGCGCAGCCGAAGCGATGACAAGATGATCGAGCAGATCGCTAACCATCAGGCCGACCTGATCGCCGCCCTGCTCCCCAGCGCGCAACGTGAAACGACGTTGAACTTCAGCCGCCCCTACCTGGAAAACTCCTTTGTGCTGCTGACGCGCAAAGCGGCCGACAGCCCGACAAACCTCACGCAACTGCAGGACAAACGCCTGGCCATCGCCCAGGGCAATCCACTGGTGGACTACCTGCGCGGCGAGTTTCCACGGATCAATCTGGTTGAAACCCCGGACACGTTCAGTGCCGTGGAGTTGCTCGCCGAGGGCCGGGCCGAAGGTGCGGTGAACTCACTGGTGATAGCCAATTACTTCATCACATCACGGATCTTCGAACAGACACTTCAGATCAGCACCACCATCGGCACCCGTCAGGCCGCGTTTTCCCTGGCGACAGGGCGCGACGCCAAAGAATTGAATGGCATCCTCGACAAGGCACTGCTGAGCATCTCACCGGAAGAGCTGGGCATCATCAACAACCGCTGGCGTGGCTATTCAGCGGCCTCGCAAAGTACCTGGCACAACTATCACCGCGTGTTCTATCAGATCGTTATCAGTGCCAGTGTGTTACTGCTGATATCCATTGCCTGGAACGCCTATATGAGGCGCCAGATAAAACAGCGGCAGGCGGCCGAGCGTGCATTGAACGATCAACTGGAATTCATGCGATCGCTGGTCAATGGCACGCCTCATCCCATTTACGTACGCGATCGCCAGGGATTGCTGCAAAGCTGCAACGACAGTTACCTGGAAACCTTCGGCGCGAAACGCGAAGACATCATCGGTAAAGGCATCATACCGGGCACCCTTGGCAACGCCTTCGAAGCACGGGAATATCAGGCGGACTACCAGCGCGTCATGACCGAGGGAACGCCACTGATTCTCGATCGTCCATTGCACATCGACGACCGCAAGCTGACGATCTATCACTGGATTCTTCCCTATCGAGACTCCAGCGGTGACGTGCAAGGCATCATTGGCGGCTGGATCGACATCAGCGAACGGCGGCAACTGTTCGATGAATTGCGGGCCGCAAAAGAGCAAGCCGATGCTGCCAACCGAGCTAAAAGCTCCTTTCTGGCGACCATGAGCCATGAGATCCGCACGCCCATGAATGCAATCATCGGCATGCTCGAACTGACGCTCAAACGTATCGATCACAGTCATCCGGATCGACCCGCCATCGACGTCGCGTACCACTCGGCGAAAGACCTGCTGGAACTGATCGGGGACATTCTCGATATTGCGCGCATCGAATCCGGGCGTTTGAGCCTGAGCCCGGAGCGCGTCAATCTGGCTGAAACCGTAGCCTCGGTGGTGCGGATTTTCGACGGGCTGGCCCGGCAGAAAAATCTCGGACTGCAATTGGAGTTCAGCCCTGCCAAACCGGCGTTCGATGTCCTGTTGGACCCGATGCGCTTCAAGCAGGTGCTGTCGAACCTGGTCAGCAATGCGATCAAGTTCACGCAACAGGGTCAAGTCAGTATCCGCGTGGAGTTGCAACCGACCGACCAGTCCGACCGGGTCAACCTGCAATTGCTGGTTGAAGACAGTGGCGCAGGGATCAGCGAGCAGGATCAACAGCGGCTGTTCGAGCCTTTCGTTCAGGCCGATAACTCCGGCCAGTTAGCCCGGGGCGGTGCGGGACTCGGCTTGGTGATCAGCCGCAATCTGTGCGAAATGATGGGCGGCAATCTGCAATTGAACAGTCAGCCGGGAGTCGGCACACAAGTCCGGATTTCGCTGAACCTGGCAACCCTGCCGATGGAACGCCGGCCGGAGCCTGCCGAGCCGCAAATCCACCCGAGTACTGCTCCCTTGAACGTTCTGGTGGTCGATGATCATCCGGCCAATCGGTTGCTCATGTGCCAGCAACTGGAATTTTTGGGGCATCGGTTCACTCTCGCAGCAGATGGCGAGGCGGGCTTCGAGGCATGGAAGAATCAGCCATTCGATCTGGTGATTGCTGATTGCAACATGCCGATCATGAATGGATATGAGCTGGTCCGTGCCATTCGCCAACATGAACAGCACCTGCAGCGTCCTTCTTGTATCGTTCTGGGTTTCACCGCCAATGCGCAGCCAGAGGAAAGACAACGCTGCAAACTGGCCGGCATGAACGATTGCCTGTTCAAACCCCTCAGCCTGACGGCCTTGAGCCAATGGGTCGAAGGCATCACGCCGGCCTGCGAGCCGGCCTTCAGTCTGGAAGGATTGCACCTGTTGACCGGTGGCAACCCGACATTGAACCAGCGATTGTTGACCGAACTGCTGAACAGCAACCGCCTGGACCGCAAAGCGCTGCTGGCGTTATCCGAGTCGAAGGACCGGCAGTCACTCCTCGACATTGCCCACAAAATCAAGGGCGCAGCCCGAATCGTCCAGGCCTCCAGACTGATCAGCAGTTGCGAGGCCCTCGAACAGGCCTGCAATAACAGACTCCACCCCGATGAAGTGGCCGATTGCAGCAAGTCCATGGAGCGCGCCATGCTCGAATTGGAGCAATCATTGCAACAACAGATGGCACGCCATGACAAAAGCACAATGAAGGAGCATTAACTATGCTTGGGGGCTGAGCAGTGCAGTACGCCAATCGCTTTCTCGACCCTCGACAAATTAATGCGGTCGACTCGTCAAGCCTACCGAACAGAGCCGGCTTGATAGTTTGATCAGCAATCGGTCAGACGCAGGAAAATCGCCGCCAGTTGCTCGATACCGGCCTGATCCTGCGCGGTAAAACGCGCGAGTGTCGGGCTGTCGAGGTCCAGCACACCGATCAGTCGACCGTCCTTGACCAGCGGCACCACCAGCTCGCTGTTCGAGGCACTGTCGCACGCGATGTGCCCGGGGAATGCATGTACGTCTTCGACCCGCTGTGTCCGCAAAGTGGCTGCCGCCGCCCCGCACACACCGCGATCGAATGGAATCCGTACACAGGCGATCTGCCCCTGAAACGGGCCAAGCACCAGTTCCTCGTTGCGATTCAGGTAGAAACCGGCCCAATTCAGGTCATCGAGCTGGTTGAACAGAAAGGCCGAAAATTGTGCGGCATTGGCGATAAAATCACGCTCGTCTGCCAGCAATGATTCCAGCTGCGCCCACAGCATGCCGTAGCCCTCCAGGCCCTGGCCGCTCTTTTGTAAATCGATCATGCCTTGTGCTCCAACAGCTTCAGCCCGACCCAATAACGGGCAAATTGATACGCGCAACGTCCGTTGCGATTGCCCCGCCCCGTGGCCCAGCGCACGGCGAGGATGTCCAGTGCTTCGTCACGCTGCCACTCGAGGCCGGCCTTGTCGGCCAATTGACCGATCCAGTGTTCGACGACGTTGAGGAAATGTTCCTGAGTAAACGGATAGAACGACAGCCATAGACCAAAACGGTCCGACAGCGCGATCTTGTCTTCCACCGCCTCACTGGGATGGAGTTCGCCATCGACCCTTTTCCAGTTTTCGTTATCGCTTTCCTTTTCCGGCACCAGATGGCGACGGTTGGAGGTGGCGTACAGCAGAACGTTGTCTGGTGCCTGTTCGAGCGAACCATCGAGCACGCTCTTGAGCACACGGTAATCGCCCTCGCCCGACTCGAACGACAGGTCATCGCAAAACAGCACAAAACGTTGAGGTAACCTGGCGATCTGCTCGACCACGCGCGGCAAGTCCGCCAGGTGATCGCGTTCGATCTCGATCAGCCGCAAGCCGCTCTTGGCATGTTCCGACAGCAAGGCGCGCACCAACGACGATTTACCGGTGCCACGCGAGCCCCAGAGCAAGGCATGATTGGCCGGCATGCCGTCGAGAAACTGTCGGGTATTGCGACCCAGTTGCTCCAGTTGCCGGTCAACGCCGATCAAGTCGGACAAACGCGTGTCCAGGCTGACTTGCAGCGGCAACAGAAAACCGCTGCGTCCCTCGCGCTGCCAGCGTGCGGCCAGGCAGTGCGTCCAGTCGATGGCTTGCCGAGGCGCGGGAAGCAGCGGCTCGATACGCGCCAGAACGGCATCGGCGCGTTCAAGAAAAGCATTCAATCGGGAATCCACGTCTTCTCCTCGAGCTCATTCACGGTAATGATGGCGATACAGCGACGAAACACAGCGTCTATCCCCTTACAGGTGTTTTGCGAGAACATCGGAATCCATTGATGATCGACTATGCTTGAGCAGCGAAGGGAAACGGAAGTGGTTCAACATCCCATGGATATCAAGTTCAGTCACCGGCTGTCGTACAAACAAGCCAAGCTTACGGTGCTGGTCGGTTTCATTCTGGGCACGCTGCTCAGCCTGGTTCAAATAGGCATCGATTATGCCAGCGAAGACGCTTCCATCAACCGTGAAATACTGTCGTTGCTGGAAATCAGCCATAACCCCGCCTCCCGCATCGCCTACAACATCGATGCCGAACTCGCTCAGGAACTGGCCCTGGGTCTGCTGCGCTCCCCGGCGATCATCGGCGCGCAATTGACCGACAACAACCATACCGTGCTGGCCAACGTCAAACGTCCGGGCCTGGAGAACACTGACCGGATGATCAGCGACTTCCTGTTCGGCGCCAACCGGCAATTCGAAGATCGCCTTTATCTCGACCATTTGCCGGACGAATCCCTCGGGACCTTGCGCCTGGAAGTCGATACCTACACCTTCGGCAGTCGTTTCCTGCGCCGGGCCGAAGTGACCCTGCTCAACGGCTTTGCGCGCAGCCTGATTCTCACGGGTATTCTCCTGGCGCTGTTTTACGTGATGCTGACCAAACCGCTGGTGCGGGTCATCCGCGAACTCAGCGGTCGTGACCCGCGCAGCGCGGAGCCGACGTGGCTGGAGTGTCCGACGGGGCATGAAAACGATGAAATCGGGGTGTTGGTCGAGGTCGCCAATCAGCAGTTCGAAAACATCGCCACCGAAATCCAGCAACGGCGCAACGCCGAAAATCGCCTGACCGATTACCTCTCGCAACTGGAAAACATCGTCTCGGCCCGCACCGCGGAACTCAAGGCGATCAACACCCGGCTCAGCCAATCCAACGAGGAGCTGGAAGTCGCCCGCAGCACTGCCCTGGACATGGCCGAAGCGCGCTCGGTATTCCTGGCCAACATGAGCCATGAAATCCGCACGCCTCTCAACGGTCTGCTGGGGATGATCGCGCTCTCGCTGGACGGCCCGCTGAATGCCGAGCAGCAGCAACAACTGTCTATCGCCCATGACTCGGGCAAAGTGCTGGTGGAACTGCTCAACGATATTCTCGACCTGTCGAAATTCGATGCCGGGCAGCTCGAGCTCGAACACATTCCATTCGACCTTGGTTCGCTGATTGAAGACACCGCCAACCTGCTGTCTCAGAACGCTGCGCCGAGTGTCGAGTTGACGTGCCTGATTGACCCGCAATTTCCCGCACTGGTGCTCGGTGATCCGACCCGGGTCCGGCAGATCGTCAGCAACCTGTTATCCAACGCCCTAAAGTTCACCCGTTTCGGGCGGGTCGATGTGCGTCTTTCAACGTTCGAAGACGGTGTGCGAATCGAAGTCTGCGACACTGGCATCGGCATCGCCCAGGAGGCGCAGGTCAAAATTTTCCAGCCGTTCACCCAGGCCGGTGCCGGCATTACCCGGCAATTCGGCGGGACCGGACTGGGCCTGGCGCTGACGTATAGCCTCTGCGAAACCATGCAGGGGCGTCTGACGATCAGCTCGGAAGCGGGCTTCGGCAGTCAGTTCTGCGCCGACCTGCCCCTGCCCTGCCATACCCGGGCCATTTCTCCGGCAGCACTGCGGGGCAACATCGTCGCGATTACCGCCGCCAGCAGCGGTCTGGCGGAATTGTTGAGCAGCCTGTTGCCCGGCTGGGGGCTCGACTATCAGCAGCGGTCCATCGATGACCGGTTGATCGGCCTGGAGCCGGATGTATTGATTACCGACTGCCCCGAATGCCTGTTTGGCCTGCGCCCTACCTTCACCGCGCCGATTCTGCTGGTGACCGCTTATGGCAGTTTCCTGCCCAGCGAGCAAGTCAATGCCCTGGCCCCCTTGCAGCAACAAGCGCGGCCTTTGGCGCGCAATGCGCTTTACCAGGCATTGCGGCGGATCTTGCAGCCGGAACTCCCCACGATCAACGGTGCCCGGATCGAAGCCATCTCACCCCAGCGACGCGGACGCATCCTGCTGGTGGAGGACAACCCGGTCAATCAGTTGGTGGCCAAGGGTATGCTCGGAAAACTCGGTTGCGAGGTGAGCGTCGCGGCCCATGGCGCCGAAGCGCTGGATCAGCTCGAGCAGAGCGAATTCGATCTGGTGCTGATGGACTGCAATATGCCGGTGATGGACGGCTATGAAGCCAGTCGACAGATCCGTCGCAGCGGGCGCTGGCCACAGTTGCCCATCGTCGCCCTGACCGCCAACGCCATGTCCGAAGAACGCGAACGCTGCCGTGCGGCAGGCATGAGTGACTACCTGGCCAAGCCTTTCCGCCGGGAAGAACTGGCCGCCCTGCTCGACTTGTGGATACCCACTACGACAGCGCTTTGATTTGCCCCAGCAGGTGATCGAGGCCATCGCGCAGATCATTCAGGCGATCCAGATCGACGCCGCTATCGCACAACAGCCGGGCCTTGAGCGGCCCGACCTGTTCGCGCAACGCCTTGCCGGTGGGCGACAGGCTCAAGTGCACCTCACGCTCATCGCGGGTCGAACGCTGACGCTGCACCAGTTGCAGTTGCTCAAGCCGTTTGAGCAACGGCGTCAAGGTCCCGGAATCCAGCGCCAGACGCTCCCCCAAGGCCTTGACCGTCGGCTGCTCCGGCGCCGCCTCCTGCCATTCCCACAACACCAGCATCGCCAGGTATTGCGGGTACGTCAGGCCCAACTGATCGAGCATCGGCTTGTAGGCACGGATCACCGCCCGAGAAGCGGCGTACAGCTTGAAGCAGAGCTGACTGTCGAGCTTCAGCGAATCAACGGACAACGTGTTCATTTGAGCAGGGCTTCGATCTCGCGGCTCAGGTCCTGCGGTTTGGTCGCCGGAGCGAAGCGCTTGACCAGCTGACCGTCCTTGCCGATCAGGAACTTGGTGAAGTTCCACTTGATGCCCTGGGAACCCAGCACGCCCGGTGCGCGCTTTTTCAGCTGCACGAACAGTGGATGGGCGTCGGCGCCATTCACTTCGATCTTCTTGAACAGCGGGAAACTCACCCCGTAATTCAACTCGCAGAACTCGGAAATCGCCCCCTCGTTGCCCGGCTCTTGCTTGCCGAACTGATTGCAGGGAAAGCCGAGCACCACCAGGCCTTGACCCTTGTAGGTCTGCCACAGCTCTTCGAGGCCTTTGTACTGCGGGGTGAAGCCGCATTTGCTGGCGGTGTTGACCACCAGCACCGCTTTGCCGGCGAAATCGGCCAGGGTCTTTTGCTCACCCTTGATGGTGGTGCAAGGGATGCTCAGCAGGTTGTCGCTCATGGCACGAACTCCGAGTGGAAGAACAAAGACCAAACATAGCGAGCAATTGAATTGTGTGCAATTTAAAGTAATGAACGCCGCTCATCTGTAGGAGCGAAGCTTGCTCGCGAAGACGACGGCACAGTCAATATCAGTGTTGAATGCCAAGACGCCTTCGCGAGCAAGCTCGCTCCTACAGGGCTCGCATTACGAGCGGGGAACGAGGTCCAGGCATACCGAGTTGATGCAATAACGCAGGCCAGTGGGTGGCGGACCGTCCGGGAACACATGCCCCAGGTGAGCATCGCATGTGGCGCAGACCACTTCAGTGCGGATCATGCCGTGGCTGACATCACGGATCTCGACCATCGCGCTGTCACCGATCGGCGCGTAGAAGCTCGGCCAGCCGCAGCCGGAATCGAATTTGGTCTTTGAGTCGAACAGCGGCGCGTTGCAGCAGATGCAGTGGTAAACACCGTCGACCTTGCTGTCGTTGTACTTACCGGAGAACGGCCGTTCGGTGCCCTTGAGGCGGCAAACGTTGTACTGCTCCGGGTCGAGCATTTCACGCCATTCTTCCAGGGTTTTTTCCAACTTTTCCATCATCACACCTCAGCAGTTGAAAAAGCCCGATCTGTACCTTTTCCACGGATCGGGCGGCACGTATGATTGCGCCTCGTCAAACGCCAGTCTGGCAGCCAGACCACGCGCATTCAAACGGATTCTGAGTGCCGTCGCTCAAGGCGTCAGGCCTGTGTGAATACGCAGGATTCCCAGCACGGTCGTTCATACGCCGCCTGGATCGTTCATTTTCGGGAACACATCGCCATGCAGGTCAGCAAATCGAACAAGCTCGCCAACGTCTGCTACGACATTCGCGGCCCAGTGCTCAAGCACGCCAAACGCCTGGAAGAGGAAGGCCATCGCATCCTCAAGCTGAACATCGGCAACCCGGCCCCCTTTGGTTTCGAAGCGCCGGATGAAATCCTTCAGGACGTGATCCGCAACCTGCCGACCGCCCAGGGCTACAGCGACTCCAAGGGGTTGTTCAGCGCTCGCAAGGCTGTGATGCAGTACTACCAGCAAAAACAGGTGGAAGGCGTCGGCATCGAAGACATCTACCTGGGCAACGGCGTTTCCGAGCTGATCGTGATGTCGATGCAGGCCCTGCTCAACAACGGCGACGAAGTGCTGGTGCCGGCTCCCGACTATCCGCTATGGACCGCCGCAGTGAGCCTGGCGGGCGGCAACGCGGTGCATTACTTGTGCGATGAACAGGCCAACTGGTGGCCGGATCTGGCCGACATCAAGGCCAAGATCACCCCGAACACCAAGGCTCTGGTGATCATCAACCCGAACAACCCGACCGGCTCGGTGTACTCGAAAGAAGTCCTGCTGGGCATGCTGGAACTGGCCCGTCAGCACAATCTGGTGGTGTTCTCCGACGAGATCTACGACAAGATCCTGTACGACGACGCCGTACACATCTGCACCGCCTCGCTGGCGCCGGATTTGCTGTGTCTGACCTTCAACGGCCTGTCCAAGTCCTATCGTGTGGCTGGCTTCCGTTCCGGCTGGGTCGCTATTTCCGGTCCGAAACATCACGCCCAGAGCTACATCGAAGGCATCGACATATTGGCCAATATGCGCCTGTGCGCCAACGTGCCGAGCCAGCACGCCATCCAGACCGCGCTGGGCGGCTATCAGAGCATTAACGATCTGGTGCTGCCCCAAGGGCGTCTGCTGGAACAGCGCAATCGTACCTGGGAATTGCTGAACGACATTCCGGGCGTGAGCTGCGTCAAGCCGATGGGCGCGCTGTATGCGTTCCCAAGGATCGATCCGAAAGTCTGCCCGATCCACAACGACGAGAAATTCGTGCTCGACCTGCTGCTCTCGGAGAAGTTGCTGGTGGTACAAGGCACGGCCTTCAACTGGCCATGGCCGGATCACTTCCGCGTGGTCACCCTGCCACGGCTCGACGACCTGGATCAGGCGATTGGCCGGATCGGCAACTTCCTCAAGTCCTACCGCCAGTAAGTGGCCTGTCACCGTGCGACGCTGATTAAAGTCGCACGGTGATTAATTCAGCAACACATCTGTGCACCCACCCTGCATCGTTGTTTCAAGCACTGACGGACGACACGTTTCATCCCCGCGCCTAACAACGGCGGGGGCTTGCGACGCTGATTGTCTGACAACCGTTTCCCATGCCAACGTCGGAAATGTCCTTCAAGCAGCTAGACTGTTGCTGTAGGACACAGTTTGAAATAGTCACTTGGTTGAATAGCTCGATGCAGCACCTTATATAACCCCGCAGTACGCTACATCTTTAGCACGAGGAGATTTCTACAACCATGATGCGCATTTTGCTGTTTTTGGCCACTAACCTGGCGGTCGTGCTGATTGCCAGCATCACCCTGAGCCTTGTCGGCTTCAACGGGTTCATGGCGGCCAACGGGGTTGATCTCAACCTCAATCAGCTGCTGATTTTCTGTGCGGTCTTTGGTTTCGCCGGCTCCCTGTTCTCGCTGTTCATCTCCAAGTGGATGGCGAAAATGAGCACCAGCACCCAGATCATCAGCCAGCCGCGTACCCGGCACGAGCAATGGCTGCTGCAAACTGTCGAGCAATTGTCCCGCGAAGCCGGGATCAAGATGCCCGAAGTCGGGATTTTCCCGGCCTATGAAGCCAACGCCTTCGCCACTGGCTGGAACAAGAACGACGCATTGGTCGCGGTCAGTCAGGGCTTGCTCGAGCGTTTCTCGCCGGATGAAGTGAAAGCCGTTCTGGCCCATGAAATCGGCCACGTGGCCAATGGCGACATGGTTACCCTGGCGTTGATCCAGGGCGTGGTGAACACCTTCGTGATGTTCTTCGCCCGGATCATCGGCAACTTTGTCGACAAGGTGATCTTCAAGAACGAAGAAGGCCAAGGTATCGCGTACTATGTGGCCACCATCTTCGCTGAACTGGTCCTGGGTATCCTGGCCAGCGCCATCGTCATGTGGTTCTCGCGCAAACGCGAATTCCGTGCCGACGATGCCGGTGCACGCCTGGCCGGTACCAGTGCAATGATCGGCGCTTTGCAACGCCTTCGCGCGGAACAGGGTCTGCCGGTGCATATGCCAGATACGTTGACTGCATTTGGCATCAACGGTGGCCTCAAACAAGGGTTCGCTCGCATGTTCATGAGCCACCCGCCGCTGGAAGAGCGCATTGACGCATTGCGTCGTCGGGGCTGATCGGTTCCGCACTAAAAGAAGAGGCCCGCAGTGAATGCGGGCCTTTTTTTGTCTGCTTGATTAATGCGGTGTTCATCTGGGCCTCTTCGCGGGCAAGCCTCGCTCCTACAGTTGACCGCGTGATCTGAATGGACGCGGTCCACTGTAGGAGCGAGGCTTGCCCGCGAAGAGGCCAGCAAACTCAACATACCTTAATGACTGGAAACCCGATAAACCCGCTCCTCCAACCGGGTGACACCGGCCTCAAGAAACTTCCAGCTCTCACCCAGAACGTCTTGATCCTCCAGAATCTTCAGCGCCCACACATCGCCGAACAACCGCCGCACTTCATCATCAAGCACAGCAAACGGCGGTCCGTCCATTTGCGCCTGGTCGTAATCCAGCGTAATCAAAAGCCCTAAAGAATCCTTCGGCAAAATCCGAATCAGATGAGCCGCGTATTGCTCACGCATCGCCGGCGGCAGGGCAATCAACGCCGCGCGGTCATACAGCGCGCTGCAATCGGCGACATCGCCTGCCGTCAACTCGAAGAAATCACCACACCACAACTCGATTGAACCGGCACGGTAGACCTTGAACGGCCCCTGCTCACTGACGTCCGGGTCAAATTGATGCTCACTGAAGAAATCCTCCACGGCCTTTTCCGACAGCTCAATTCCCAAGACCTCATGACCTTGGTGCGCCAGCCACAACAGATCCAGACTTTTCCCACACAGCGGCACCAGCACGCGAGCACCTTCTTCCAGGCTCAACGCTGGCCAGAACCGTTGCAGATAAGGATTCACTTCCGGCAGATGAAAGCCGATCTGATTCGACGCCCATCGTTTGTGCCAAAACTCCGGCTGCATAATTAACCCCGAAAAATTCGATCAAAAGACCCTAAAACTTATATTAGATTTAGATCAATGATCTGACTGAAGATGGTGCCATCTTACTCTCAGGAGCTCGTTCATGTTCCCCAGCCTGTATATCTCTCATGGCTCCCCGATGCTAGCCCTGGAACCCGGCGCCAGCGGACCGGCCCTTGCGAGTCTGGCCGCAGCATTGCCGAAACCCAAGGCCATCGTGATGGTTTCCGCGCACTGGGAAAGCAGCGAACTGCTGGTCAGCGGCAACCCTCAGCCTGAAACCTGGCACGACTTCGGCGGATTTCCTCAGGCCTTGTTCGAAGTTCAATACCCGGCTCCCGGCAATCCGCAACTGGCGGCGGAGGTGGTCGAGCTGCTGAAGGCCGATGATCTGCCGGCGCGCATCGACACCCAGCGACCGTTCGACCATGGCGTTTGGGTGCCCTTGTCGTTGATGTATCCGCACGCTGATATACCGGTGGTGCAGGTTTCGCTACCCACCCGTGGCGGCCCAGCCCTGCAAACCCGCATCGGCCATGCCTTGGCCAGCCTGCGCGAACAGGGCGTGCTGTTGATCGGCTCCGGCAGCATCACCCACAACCTGCGCGAACTGGACTGGCACGCCGGCCCGGAAAGCGTCGAACCCTGGGCCAAGGCGTTCCGCGACTGGATGATCGAGAAACTCGAAGCGAACGACGAAGCTGCGTTGCACGACTATCGTCAGCGAGCTCCGAACGCTGTGCGTAACCATCCGAGTGACGAGCATCTGCTGCCGCTGTACTTTGCCCGCGCGGCTGGGGGTGAGTTCAGCATTGCGCACCAGGGTTTCACCATGGGGGCGCTGGGGATGGATATTTATCGCTTTGGCTGACAGGTAGACCGAGTTGTCCCCTTCGCGAGCAAGCCCGCTCCCACACTGGATCTGCGTCGTACATGAATTCTGAATTCACTGAAGATCAAGTGTGGGAGCGGGCTTGCTCGCGAAGGAGGCGACTCCGCTCAAAAGCCGAGCAGAAACAGCAGGCAAAAAAAATCCCCGAACCAGTCGGGGATTTTTTATGTGCGATCAATCAGCTCGAGAGCGGATCAATCTTCGCGATAGCGACGCAGCTTCAACTGCTTACCGGCAACGCGAGTGTCCTTCAGTTTGGTCAGCAGCTTCTCCAGACCATCTTCCGGCAGCTCGACGAGGCTGAAGCTGTCACGCACCTGGATGCGGCCGATGGCTTCACGCGCCAAACCGCCTTCATTCAGGATGGCGCCCAGCAGGTTCTTGGCAGCGATACCATCACGCGCACCCAGCGCGGTACGGCAACGAGCACGACCTTCGGCCAATGGAACCGGAGCACGACGCTCGCGATCACCACGCTCCGGACGATCACCGGAACGCTCTGGACGATCGCCACGCGGTGCGTTGTTCGGCACCAGTGGACGTTCTTTCTCGATGGCGGCCAGGGTCAGCGCTTGAGCGTTGGTTGCCTTGCGCAGCAGAGCAGCGGCCAGTGCACGCGGGGTGCAACCGATGTCGGCAGTCAGGCGATCCAGCAGATCACCGTGAGTCGATTCGGCATCAGCGACCAGCGGCGACAGGCTGTTGGTCAGTTTCTTGATACGGGCATCGAGAACGGCCTGTGCATCCGGCAGACGAACTTCGGCAACCTTCTGACCGGTTACACGCTCGATCACTTGCAGCATGCGGCGCTCACGAGGAGTCACCAGCAGCAGTGCACGACCTTCGCGACCGGCACGGCCGGTACGGCCGATACGGTGAACGTAGGATTCAGGATCGTACGGCATGTCAACGTTGAACACGTGAGTGATGCGCGGAACGTCCAGGCCACGAGCGGCAACGTCGGTCGCCACAACGATGTCCAGACGGCCATCCTTGAGGGAATCGATCACGCGCTCACGCTGGTTCTGAGCAATGTCACCGTTCAGCGCAGCGGCTTTGTAGCCTTTGGCTTCCAGGGCACTGGCCAGGTCCAGGGTCGCTTGCTTGGTGCGCACGAACATGATCAGGGCGTCGAAATCTTCCACTTCCAGCAGGCTCAATACAGCCGAGGTCTTCTGGTCAGCGTGAACCAACAGGTGAGCCTGTTCGATCGCGGTAACGGTCTGAGTCTTGGTCTGGATCTTCACGTGTTGCGGATCGCGCAGATGGCGTTCGGCAATGGCACGGATCGACTGCGGCAGCGTGGCCGAGAACAATACGGTCTGACGGGTTGGAGGCAAGGCCTTGAAGATAACTTCGAGGTCGTCCATGAAACCCAGTTTGAGCATTTCGTCAGCTTCATCGAGAACCAGGTGGTTCACGGTAGCCAGAACTTTTTCGTCACGACGCAGGTGGTCGCACAGACGGCCCGGCGTGGCGACAACGATCTGTGCGCCATTACGGATTGCTTTCAGTTGTGGGCCCATAGGCGCGCCGCCGTAAACGGCCACAACGGTAACGCCCGGCATTTGCTTGGCGTAGGTTTCGAAAGCGGTTGCTACTTGCAGCGCCAACTCACGGGTTGGCGCCAGGATCAGGGCTTGCGGCTCGCGCTTTGCAGGATCGATGCGGTGCAGGATCGGCAGGGCGAACGCGGCGGTTTTACCCGTACCGGTTTGCGCTTGGCCAATCATGTCGTGGCCGGCCATGATGATCGGGATCGATTGCTGCTGAATAGCCGAAGGTTCTTCGTAGCCGGTCGCAATGACGGCTGCAAGAATATTCGGATTAAGATTAAAAGCGGCGAAGCCGCCGGTTTCCTGGGTCATGGGTCTGCCTCAAAGTGCATCCGCAAAGACCCATGCTCCAAAGCTGCGCATGCCGTGTAAGACTCAAGAGTCGCCCTGGCTGCTTTGTCGGCGGGGATTTGCGAAAACGAATGAATGAAAAAGATTCGTCAAGGAAGAGTCCGCTGTACGGACGTGCAGCCGAAGCTGGCTTCGGGGAATTGCGCTACCTAAACGCGGCCCGGTTAAAGGCCGGCGCGCACTATACCGGAATTCGCCCGAAAAGGGAGCTTTTTTTATCGGAAAAAACCGGCGTACAGCGTTGTGTCATGGGCTTTGCGGATAATCGTACGACGGTCTATTTTGCAAAGGCCCGGCCCTGCTGACGATGGCGCTAAAGCGGTTCACTCTTGTGAGGCAGACCGTCGGTCTCATGCCCCCTTCCCCACCCGAGGAAATGTCCTATGAATCAGCCCAGCCCCAGTCGTGTAACCCGTGAACGACGCGGTCATGTCCTGATGATCGGCCTGGATCGGGTGGCCAAACGCAATGCCTTCGACCTCGACTTGCTCAACGCACTCAGCCTGGCCTATGGCGAGTTCGAGGCCGACAGCGAGGCGCGAGTGGCGGTGGTGTTCGGTCATGGCGAGCATTTCACCGCCGGGCTCGATCTGGTCAGCGCCGGCGCGGCCCTGGCCGAAGGCTGGCAGGCACCGCCCGGTGGCTGCGACCCATGGGGCGTACTCGCCGGCCCCCGGGTCAGCAAACCGGTGATCGTCGCGGCGCAAGGCTACTGCCTGACTGTTGGCATCGAGTTGATGTTGGCTGCCGACATCAACCTGTGCGCCAGCAATACCCGTTTTGCCCAAAAGGAAGTGCAGCGCGGGATCTTCCCGTTCGGCGGCGCCACCTTGCGCCTGCATCAGGTCGCCGGCTGGGGCAATGCCATGCGCTGGTTGCTCACCGGCGATGAATTCGACGCTCATGACGCCTTGCACCTGGGATTGGTGCAGGAAATCATGGCCAGCGAGGACTTGTTGCCACGAGCTATTGAATTGGCGGAGCGGATTGCCCGGCAGGCACCGCTAGGGGTTCAGGCGACATTGATGTCTGCCCGGCAGGCGCGTTATGAGGGTGAAACCGCGGCAGCTCAGGCATTGCCGGCGCTGGTGAAGAAGTTGCTGAACAGCGAGGATGCCAAGGAGGGTGTGCGGTCGATGGTCGAGAAGCGGCCGGGTGTTTTCAAAGGGCTTTGAGGTATGTATTGACGGGAAGGAAGCCTTCGCGGGCAAGCCCGCTCCTACAGGTTTGGGGTCATTCACATTTCCGGCGGACGACATAAAACCTGTAGGAGCGAGGCTTGCCCGCGAAGAGGCCCTAAAGGCCAACCACCCTCTATGTCGCCGGCCGTATCGCCTTGATCAACGACTGCAACGAATACCCCAATCGCGGCGCAAGACCTTCGGCGCGTGCGATCAGCCCATCCATATCCAGTGCCTGATCCAGCTCCGATGGCACGATCAGAATCACGTTGCCCTCCTTCACCGGCAACTCCCAGTAATGCCGGTGATAGAGACCACGCAACAACGCTGCTCCCAACGGTCTACCATCGTCGGTGGCCCACTGGTTGATCACCAGCCAGCCACCCGGATTCAACCGCTTCTGACAGTTTTCCAGAAAACCCCAGGCCAGATGCCCGACACCCGGCCCGACATCGGTATAGAGGTCAACGAAAATCAGATCGGCCGGTTCAGCGGTTTCGAGTAGCTCCAGGGCATCGCCGACGCGAATGTACAGCCGCGGATCATCATCCAGCCCGAGGTATTCGATGGCCAGGCGCGGTACATCCGGACGCAGCTCGATGGCTTCGACGTCCTCCAGCGGCAGGAACTTGAGGCAAGCCTGGGTCAGTGTCCCGGCACCGAGGCCGAGGAACAGCGCGCTTTCCGGCTGTTCGTGGCACAGCGCGCCAATCAGCATCGCCCGGGTGTAATCGTACTCGAGCCAGCTCGGGTCAGCGGTGAACACGCAGCTCTGTTCGATGGCATCACCGAACTCCAGAAAACGGTAATCAGCCACTTCCAGCACGCGAATCACGCCGAATTCATCCTGTACCTCGGCGAGCAAATGCTCGACGCGCTCCTCAGTCATTTCGTCTCCTGATCGTTACCGGGCCCGCAACGCAGTCAATAGCAGCGCAATAAGGCGGCAAAGGCGCGATTGTCCGCGAAGCGACGGGAGCAGGTCACGCACTAATTGCTGATAACATAACCGTCCGAGCGGAAAACACTAGAGACTGCAATGAGCCAACCCTGGAGCCCTGACAGCTGGCGCGCCCTGCCGATCCAGCAACAACCCCACTACCCCGACGCGGCGCATTTGCTGCACGTCGAGCAAACTCTGGCGAGCTATCCACCGCTGGTGTTTGCCGGTGAAGCCAGGGAGTTGCGTCGTCAGTTTGCCGAAGTGACCCAGGGCCGGGCGTTTCTGTTGCAGGGCGGCGACTGCGCCGAAAGCTTCGCCGAATTCTCCGCTGCAAAAATTCGCGATACGTTTAAAGTGTTGCTGCAAATGGCGATCGTCATGACCTTCGCCGCCGGTTGCCCGGTGGTCAAAGTCGGACGCATGGCCGGCCAGTTCGCCAAACCCCGTTCGGCCAACGATGAAACCATCAACGGCGTGACGCTGCCGGCCTACCGTGGCGATATCGTCAACGGAATTGGTTTCGACGAAAAAAGCCGTGTGCCGGACCCGGAACGTTTGCTGCAGTCGTATCACCAGTCCACCGCGACCCTGAACCTGCTGCGTGCCTTTGCCCAGGGCGGCTTTGCCGACCTGCATCAGGTGCACAAGTGGAACCTGGACTTCATCGCCAACTCGGCGCTGGCCGAGAAATACAGCCATCTGGCCGATCGCATCGATGAAACCCTGGCCTTCATGCGCGCTTGCGGCATGGACAGCTCGCCGCAACTGCGCGAAACCAGTTTCTTCACCGCCCACGAAGCGCTGCTGCTGAACTACGAAGAAGCGTTCGTGCGCCGCGACAGCCTGACCAACGACTACTACGACTGCTCGGCCCACATGCTGTGGATCGGCGACCGTACCCGTCAACTGGACGGCGCGCATGTCGAATTCCTGCGCGGAGTGCACAACCCGATCGGCGTGAAGGTCGGCCCAAGCATGAACCCCGAAGACCTGATTCGCCTGATCGATGTGCTCAACCCGGACAACGATCCGGGCCGCCTGAACCTGATTGCGCGAATGGGCGCGAACAAGGTCGGCGATCACCTGCCGCAGCTGATCCGCGCCGTGCAGCGTGAAGGCAAGCAGGTGCTGTGGAGCTCCGACCCGATGCACGGCAACACCATCAAGGCCAGCAGCGGCTACAAGACCCGCGATTTTGCGCAGATCCTTGGCGAGGTGAAACAGTTCTTCCAGGTTCACGAAGCAGAAGGCAGTTATGCCGGTGGCATCCATATCGAAATGACCGGACAGAACGTCACCGAATGCATCGGCGGCGCGCGGCCGATTACCGAGGATGGCCTGTCGGATCGTTACCACACCCACTGCGACCCGCGGATGAATGCCGATCAGTCGCTGGAATTGGCGTTTTTGATTGCTGAGACCCTGAAGCAGGTACGGCGGTGAGTCAGTAAGTCTTTGGTTGCTTGATCCACCGCTTTCGCGAGCAAGCCCGCTCCCACATCTATGGTTACCCCCTTTTCTGCAATACTGTTTTTGATGCGTGTTTGGCTTGCTTTCATCTATCCGGCGTCTGAGTGGGGCTGTGGCCCCGCGCCTCGATGAG
>NZ_JAKLSP010000025.1:0-106915 GCF_022014505.1 Pseudomonas sp. PGPR40
ATCCCGAACTCAGCAGTGAAACGATGCATCGCCGATGGTAGTGTGGGGTTTCCCCATGTGAGAGTAGGTCATCGTCAAGATTAAATTCCGAAACCCCTATCTGCATCTGCAGGTAGGGGTTTTGTTTGTCCTCGAAAAAAGTATCTTAAGACTGGTTCAGATGACCCTACAGCAGGACCGCTAAAATAAAAAAAAGGCCGACGTTTATCGTTGGCCTTTTTTTATTAATCGTCGAAACGTGGTCATTCGCTAGCGTTGGCCACGCTCTCAAGCCGATACCCATATCCGTAAATCGTCAGCAGTTGCCAACCGCGATCAGCCGTCAGGCCCAGTTTGTTACGCAGGCGATAGATATGGGTGTCCAGCGGGCGGGAGGACATCACTTCTTCATGGCTCCAAAAGCGTTCATACAAGTATTCACGGGACAAAGGTCGGCCCAGATTGGCGAACAGGCAACGGGCGAGACGGTATTCCCGTTCGGTCAGGCTGATGGGGGTGGAGGCGCGGGTGACGGTGAGTTCGGCGTCGTCGAATTCAAGGTCATTGAAAGTCAGTATTTCGGTGGCTGCCGCGCGTTGCAGTCCATGCCGGCGAAGCACCGCGTTGACCCGAGCCATCAGCTCGTTGGGACGAAACGGTTTGCTCACATAATCATCGGCCCCGGCGTTCAATGCCTGGACGATATCGCTTTCAGTATCGCGACTGGTGAGCATGATCGCGGCGGGTGGCGCGTCCATGTGTTCACGGGTCCAGCGCAACAATGACAGGCCGCTGAAATCGGGCAGTTGCCAATCGAGGATCAGTAGGTCGAAGGTCCCCCGTCGAAGTTGCCGAAGCAAATCCTCTCCCCGCTCGAAACTGTGCAACGTCCACGCCCGCTCTCCCGTTGCGGGGATCTGTCGCAGTGTCTGTTCTACCCGGCGGAGTTCGGCGGGTTCGTCATCCAGTATTGCGACACGCATGCCGAGTGTTTCCTTTATCTCGTAAATGCAAAGGTTTAAGAAAATTCCTACTTAGTTCAGGCTGATTGATTGAATCTGAACTGGGAAGTTCCCACGTGTCGCGAAGGCTGAGTGTTTTAGTGTTTGCCAATTCTGAACAAATATTGAGAATCAGCTCGCAGCTTCCTTATGCCGGTAAATTCGTTCGCGCTGAGCGGCACAGGGGCATTGGGATGTGCTCCGACGCAGGAGCGTCAACCAACCTGGCGGGACCGTCGATTGCCGGTTTTCGGCGGTCTCCTGTTAAGGGGAAACACAAGGAGTGCCTGCTCGGTTCCGACACAAGGATGTGTCATCTTATGTCCTTTGTTCCCATGGCTATCTGCCAGAGCGTCCGCTCAGGTATCGTGCGCCAAGCCCGAGCATTTCCCGGCATGATCTCTACAAGAGCATAAAAAGCAATCCATGAACCCCATGACCTTATTGCTTCCACGGTCTGGCAATTGATAATGAAACCCATCGAAGGGGCCAGGCGTGATCGGGCGCAAGTGGCCACCGACGCTGCCTTTCTGGACATCAGGCAAGAGCAGTTTTCCAGCACGCCAGAGTTCAAATTCAGCGGGCTGAAAGCATTTTTCTACCATGTTCGCCTGTCGGCCTATGACGCTCAGGGGTTAGAGGGAGAGACCGGGGTGTATGACATTTTCTATTACCCCAGGACCACCCGTGTCCAATAGCGCCCTGGCCGACGGCCGATGAAGAGACGGCCAAGGAAGGATGGCCGCGTGCCGACTCAGGCTCAGCGGTTGTTTCAGCGGATGGTCCGCGAGTGGCTGTGGGTCTGTCTGATCCTGTTGCCGCTGACGGCGATGTTGTCCATGAATCAGGGGCTGGCCCTGAGCAATCTGCTGTATGACAACCTGCGCCGGCTGAGCCCTCTGCCGGTGGACCCGCGAATACTCATCGTCACGATCGATGACTACAGCTTGCAGCAGCTGGGCCAGTGGCCGTGGTCGCGGGCCATGCACGCGCAACTGCTCGATCGGCTCAGCGCCGCGAGCGTTAAAGGCGTTCTGTTCGACGTAATCTTCAGCGAGCCCGATAGCCATCCCGACAACGATCAGCTTTTGGCCCAGGCGACCTGTCGAGCCGGGAATGTTTTCGTGCCGCTGCTGCGTGAAGGCGTCGCGCGATCTGGGCAACCCTTGGGGGAAATTGAACCGGTGGCTGCGTTGAGCCATTGTGCCAAAGGCATTGGGCATATCAATACCGAAGCGGATGCCGATGGAATTGTGCGCAGCGTGTATTTAAGCGAAGGACCGGCGCAAAAAACACGCCCGCAACTGGCCTGGCTGTTGTACGAAGAAACCTTTGCCGACAAGGGAAATGCCCCGATGCCCGGTACCCCGGCCCTGCCATCGGTGCAAGGTTGGCAGCGAGCCCACGAAATACGAATTCCTTTCATCCATTCCGACGCGGGCTTTCCCAGCGTGCCCTACGTCAGCGTATTGCGCGGTGAAGTCCCGCCCGAGTTGTTGCGTGATCGCTTGATCCTGATCGGCTCGACCGCTCCAGGTCTGGGTGACCGCTACGTAACACCACAATCGGCCAGCATTGGCACCACGCCGGGCATCGAGATTCAGGCGAATATCCTCAACGGACTGCTGCAACAACGCAACGTCGTGGTGCTCGATCAGCGCTTGGCGGCGTTGCTATCGGTGGTGATTGTCGGTGAGTTGCTGGGCTTGCTGTTGGTACGTCCGCGTCGCGCCCTATGGCTGACGCTGGGTGCAATGGCGGCCGCTCTACTGGGTTCGGCTGTACTGATGCGGCTCGGCTGGTGGTGGTCACCGGCTGCGAGCCTGCTAGGGATGATGCTGGGCTACCTGATCTGGAATTGGCGAAGGCTGAACGCGGTGCTCGCCTATTTCGGCTGGGAACTGGCGCGCCTGGACAGCGAGCCAAAAGTTTTTCCCGAACGTCGTCGTACCCAAGCCCCAGCCGGTGATGTGCTGCAAGGGCAAATCGTCGCGCTGGAGCAGGCCATGAGCCGGACCCGCGACACCCGACGTTTCATTGCCGATGGACTTGAATACCTGCCGGTGGCCACGCTGATCAGCGATCCGCAAGGGCGCATTCTGCTAGCCAACCGCAAGGCTCGAGAGGTATTTGACCGTGGCCTGGTGGGCGAGGACATGCTCGAACAACTGAGCGACCTGGGTTACCCGGTGCCGTCCAACGGAACGCCGTCTGCGTTGTCGACCCTGGAGCCACTGGAGTTTCGTGACACCCAGGCACGCAGCCTGCGTCTGGACCTGGAGCCGCTATTGCCAGCCGAAGGAGACTCCGTGATTGGCTGGCTACTGAGCCTCACTGACTTGAGTGTCGAGCGCGATGCCGAAGAACAGCGAGCCGTATTGCTGCGCTTTTTATCTCATGACCTTAGAGCTCCCCATTCGGCGATACTCGCCTTGCTCGACGTTCAGCGGCATCAGGTATCCGGTGACACTCAAGTGTTCAGTCAGATCGAGTTACAAGTGCGCAAGGCGCTGAACCTGACCGAGGCTTTTGTGCAGCTGGCAAAGGCCGAGTCCGAGGCTTACCAGTTTCAGCCGAGCATGTTCGCGATGTTGTTGCTCGATACCTTCGATCAGGCCTCGAGCATCGCTCATCTGAAGAACATTCAGTTGGTGCATGACCTCGACGAAGACGCTGAAGCGCTGATCCTGGCCGACCAGTCGCTACTGACACGGGCACTGTTCAACCTGCTGGAAAACGCCATTAAATACAGTCCGGCGGATTCGCGAATCTCGGTACGGGTCAGTTGTGTCGAGGGATGGTTGATGTGCGAGATCGCCGATAAGGGCCGAGGGATTGCTGTCGATGAACTTCCCGAGTTGTTCAGTCAGTATCGGCGTTTTACTTCGGCGCATGACAGCGACGGCCTGGGGCTGGGTTTGTCCATGGTCAAGGCGGTGGTGGATCGTCATGGCGGGAGGATTTCCTGTCATAGCGTGGTGGGGCAAGGCACGACGTTCAGTGTCCATTTGCCGCTGTTGAGCGAGTGAAGTCAGACACTTTCAACGGGCATAAAAAAACCGGCTATATCAGCCGGTTTTTTATGTCCGAAATAAACTTATGCACCTTTTTCGACGCTTTATGTTCCTAAGAAATATGTATGTAAATCATAAACTTAAAAAGGAAAAACGACGGTTTTCAACAAAACGGTACACAGGTTATCCACAGAATCTCAGGCAGTCGCTTGATCGGTAGCGCTGGGTGCCGCCGGGGTTGCTGGCAGCGAACCCATCTCGCGCTGCATCTGTTCGTTCCAGGCCTGCACCCGATCATTCAGGTCGGCAATAGCTCGTGGCCCGCTACCCTCGGCATACATTGGCGCACCGATGATTACCGTGATCACGCCCTGTCGCTTGGCCCAACCCGTTTTTGGCCAGAACTTGCCGGCATTGTGCGCAATCGGCAGCACCGGTAATGACGCATTGACGGCCAACGCGGTGCCACCACGGGAGAACTTGCCGATGGTGCCGTAGGGAACGCGAGTTCCCTCAGGGAAGATCAGCACCCAGACATTGTCCTTGAGCAGCTCATCGCCCTTCTTCGCCACATGCTTGAGCGCAGCTTTCGGGTTGCCACGGTCGATGGCGATCGGTCGCAGCATGGCCATGGCCCAGCCGAAGAATGGAACGTAGAGCAGTTCGCGCTTGAGCACCTGGCTCAGGGGCGAGAAATAGGCTGAGAGAAAGAATGTCTCCCAGGTGCTCTGATGGTTCGACTGAATCACGCAGGGCTGGTCAGGCACGTTCTCGGCACCCTTCACTTCGTAACGGATACCCAGAAAGACTTTGCTCAGCCATAAGGCGCAGCGGCACCAGTACACGTTGATAAAGCGATAGCGCGCCTTGAATGGCAGAAACGGCGCGATAAAAAAGCTCAGGGTGCACCAGAGCAAGGAGCTGGTGCCCAGCAGCAGGTAAAAGAGGAAAGTTCTGATGGCCTGCAGTATCGACATGGCGACATTTACCGTTGCGGGCATTGCCCGCCTATTCAAGCGCACTCCCGATCAGTCCTTGGCCAGGATGGTCAGAAGAGTCTTAGTTGTGGATAAGTTCGGCGGCAATCGCCGCCAGATCGTCAAAAATCAAGGTACCCGCCGGTAGGGTTTTGCCCTGAGTCTTTTCGCCTTTCCCGGTCTTTACCAAAACTGGCTGACAGTCGACGGCTTTGGCGGCTTCCAGGTCACCGAGAGTATCGCCGACGAACCATAGATTCGTCAGCGAAACGTTGTAATGGGCGGCGATGGTTTTCAACATCCCGGGTTTTGGCTTGCGGCAATCGCAGCCATCGTCTGGCCCGTGTGGGCAATAGACGATCAGCCCGACTTCGCCGCCCTGCTCCGCCACCAGTTCGCGCAAACGAGCGTGCATGGCCTCCAGAGTGGCGATGTCGTAGTAGCCGCGAGCGATGCCTGACTGGTTGGTAGCGACTGCTACCGTCCAGCCGGCCTTGCTCAACTGCGCGATCGCTTCGATCGAACCGGGGAGCGGAATCCACTCCTCCACCGACTTGATGTACGCATCGGAGTCGTAATTGATCACTCCGTCCCGATCGAGAATCAGCAGTTTCAACAGCAGCCCCTTAGCCCAGCAGCGAAATGTCGGCGACGCCGAGGAACAAACCACGCAGACGCGCCAGCAGCGCATAGCGGTTGGCTCGCACCTTGGCATCTTCGGCGTTGACCATCACCGCTTCGAAGAATGCATCCACCGGCTCGCGCAATGCCGCCAGACGCGCCAGCGATTCGCTGTACTGACGCGCAGCGGCCATTGGCTGAACAGCCTGGTCAGCCTGCTGGATCGCCGAATACAGGGAGAACTCGTTGGCGTTGTCGAAATACTTGGCTTCAACGACCGTCGGCACGGAACCTTCGACTTTGCTCAGCAAGTTCGAAACGCGCTTGTTCACGGCGGCCAGGGCAGCGGCTTCCGGCAATTTGCGGAACGCTTCTACCGCTTGTACGCGCTGGTCGAAGTCCAGGGCCGAACCCGGTTTCAGGGCACGTACCGACAGGTAGGTCGCGACATCCACGCCCTCGTCTTCGTAACGGGCACGCAGACGGTCGAAGATGAATTCCAGCACGGCGTCGTTAAGGCCGGCAGCCTTGACCTTGGTACCGAACGCATTCACGGCAAACGCCACGGCGTCATTCAGGTCGAGTTCGAGTTTCTTGTCGATCAGGATCCGCAACACACCCAGCGCGGCGCGGCGCAGGGCATAGGGGTCTTTACTGCCGGTAGGCAGCATGCCGATACCGAAAATACCCACCAGCGTATCGAGCTTGTCGGCGATGGCCACGGCCGCACCGGTCAGCGTGGTCGGCAGTTCAGCGCCGGCACCGCGCGGCATGTACTGCTCGTTCAGCGCCAGTGCAACATCTTCCGGCTCGCCGTCGTTGAGGGCGTAGTAGTAACCGGCGACGCCTTGCATCTCCGGGAACTCACCGACCATCTCGGTCGCCAGGTCGCATTTGGACAGCAGGCCGGCGCGAGCGGCCCAGGAAGCATTGCCGCCGATGCGAGCGGCAATGTACGCCGCCAGTTTTGACACGCGCTCGGCCTTGTCGTAGACGCTGCCGAGTTTTTCCTGGAACACCACGTTCTGCAGACGCAGGTTGAAGTCTTCGAGTTTTTGCTTCTTGTCTTGCTTGAAGAAGAACTCGGCGTCGGTCAGGCGTGGTCGAACCACTTTCTCGTTACCGGCGATGATCTGCTGCGGGTCTTTGCTTTCGATGTTGGCCACGGTAATGAAACGTGGCAGCAACTTGCCGTCGGCATCCAGCAGGCAGAAATACTTCTGGTTGTCCTGCATGGTGGTGATCAGCGCTTCTTGCGGCACGTCGAGGAAACGTTCTTCGAACGAGCACACCAGCGGCACCGGCCATTCAACCAGCGCGGTCACTTCGTCGAGCAGGCTCGGCGGCACGATCGCCGTACCTTCCTGCAATGTGGCCAATTCTTCGGTGCGCTTGCTGATCAGCTCGCGACGCTCGTTGGCGTCGGCCAGCACGTAAGCTGCACGCAGATCGCTCAGGTAGTTGGCCGGCGAGGTGATGCGCACGCTTTCAGGATGGTGGAAGCGGTGACCACGGGAATCGCGGCCGGACTTTTGCGCAAGGATGGAGCAGTCGATGACGTGGTCACCGAGCAGCATCACCAGCCATTGAGTCGGACGAACGAATTCTTCCTTGCGCGCACCCCAGCGCATGCGCTTGGGGATAGGCAGGTCGTTCAGGGAATCTTCGACGATGGTTGGCATCAGGCTCGCGGTCGGCTTGCCGGCGATGCTTTGGCTGTAGCGCAGTTTCGGACCGCTCTGATCGATTTCGCTCAGGTCGACGCCGCACTTCTTGGCGAAGCCCAGGGCTGCTTGAGTCGGGTTGCCTTCGGCATCGAACGCGGCCTGACGCGGCGGGCCGTCGAGGTTGATGCTGCGATCCGGCTGCTGGGTCGCCAGCGCGGTAATCAGCACGGCCAGACGACGTGGCGCGGCGTAGACGGTTTTGGTCTCGTAGTTCAGGCCGGCAGCTTGCAGGCCTTTGTCGATACCGGCCATAAACGCTTCGGCCAGGGTGTTCAGGGCTTTGGGTGGCAGTTCTTCGGTGCCCAATTCAACCAGAAAATCTTGAGCACTCATTGTGCAGCCTCCAGCTTGGCCAGTACTTCATCACGCAGGTCCGGGGTCGCCATCGGGAAGCCCAGCTTGGCGCGAGCCAACAAGTAGGCTTGCGCAACGGAACGCGCCAGGGTGCGTACACGCAGAATGTATTGCTGACGCGCGGTCACCGAGATCGCCCGGCGCGCATCCAGCAGGTTGAAGGTGTGGGAGGCCTTCAACACCATTTCGTAGCTCGGCAACGGCAGCGGCTGATCCAGTTCGATCAGGCGCTTGGCTTCGCTTTCATAGAAGTCGAACAGTTCGAACAGCTTCTCGACGTTGGCGTGTTCGAAGTTGTAGGTCGACTGCTCCACTTCGTTCTGGTGGAACACGTCGCCGTAGGTCACCTTGCCGAACGGACCATCAGCCCAGACCAGGTCGTAGACCGAGTCCACGCCTTGCAGGTACATGGCCAGACGTTCCAGACCGTAAGTGATCTCGCCGGTCACCGGGTAGCACTCGATGCCGCCCGCTTGCTGGAAGTAAGTGAACTGCGTCACTTCCATGCCGTTGAGCCAGACTTCCCAGCCCAGACCCCAGGCGCCCAGCGTTGGCGACTCCCAGTTGTCTTCGACGAAACGGATGTCATGCACCAGCGGGTCGAGGCCTACGTGCTTGAGGGAGCCCAGGTACAGTTCCTGGAAGTTGTCCGGGTTCGGCTTCAGGACTACCTGGAACTGGTAGTAGTGCTGCAGACGGTTGGGGTTTTCGCCGTAGCGGCCGTCAGTCGGGCGACGACTGGGCTGCACATAAGCGGCGTTCCAGGTTTCCGGGCCAATGGCGCGCAGAAACGTGGCAGTGTGGAAAGTGCCGGCGCCTACTTCCATATCGTAGGGCTGAAGTACCACACAACCTTGCTCGGCCCAGTATTGCTGGAGGGCGAGGATCAAGTCTTGGAAGGTACGCACGGCTGGCGTAGGCTGGCTCACGAAATTCACCTGTTTCTTGGGCTGCGATTTAAAGAGCGGGAGTATACCCGATTCGGTCCTGCGCACGCCCCCTGGAGCCTTATGCCACGCTGCTTTTGGTGTACCGAAGATCCGCTGTACATGGCTTATCACGATCAGGAGTGGGGCACGCCGCTACGCGATGCGCAGGGTTTGTTCGAGTTGCTTTTGCTCGAAGGGTTCCAGGCCGGGCTTTCCTGGATCACCGTGTTGCGCAAACGAGAGCGTTATCGCGAGGTGCTGTTTGGCTTCGACGTGCAGCGTGTGGCGCAAATGAGCGATGCGGAAATCGATGAATTGATGCTCGATCCGGGGATCATCCGCAATCGCCTCAAACTCAATGCGGCCCGACGCAATGCCCAGGCCTGGCTGGCGCTGGAGGACCCGGTGGGGTTTCTCTGGTCGTTCGTCGGCGGAGCGCCGGTGATCAATCATTTCAAGGATCGCAGTGAAGTACCGGCCGTGACACCGAGTGCCGTCGAGATGAGCAAAGGCCTGAAAAAAGCCGGATTCACGTTCGTCGGCCCGACCATTTGTTACGCGCTGATGCAGGCTTCGGGCATGGTCATGGACCACACCCGGGATTGCGATCGCTACGCCACCTTGGCGAACGGCGGTTAGAATAGCCGCCTCGCGCACAGCACAAGATCAGGAGTGACCTGTGGATAAGTTGAAAGGCGCCTTGCTGGTAGGCGCTCTGCGGTTGTTTGCCCTGCTGCCGTGGCGGGCAGTGCAGGCGGCGGGTTCGGCGATTGGCTGGATCATGTGGAAAACCCCCAACCGTTCCCGCGACGTGGTACGGATCAACCTCGCCAAGTGCTTTCCAGAGATGGACCCTGCCGAGCGCGAGCGTCTGGTGGGCCAGAGCCTGAAAGACATTGGCAAATCCCTGACCGAGAGCGCTTGCGCGTGGATCTGGCCGGCTCAGCGTTCCATTGATCTGGTGCGCGAAGTCGAAGGTCTCGACGTTTTGAAAGAGGCTTTGGCGTCCGGCAAAGGCGTGGTCGGCATTACCAGCCACCTGGGCAACTGGGAAGTGTTGAACCACTTCTATTGCAGCCAGTGCAAACCGATCATTTTCTACCGTCCGCCAAAATTGAAGGCGGTGGATGAGCTGCTGCAAAAGCAAAGGGTGCAACTGGGCAACAAGGTTGCCGCTTCCACCAAAGAAGGCATTCTCAGCGTGATCAAGGAAGTGCGCAAAGGTGGTGCAGTGGGCATTCCCGCTGACCCGGAACCGGCCGAATCCGCCGGGATCTTCGTGCCGTTCTTCGCCACCCAGGCACTCACCAGCAAGTTCGTGCCGAACATGCTCGCCGGTGGAAAAGCCGTTGGCGTATTCCTGCATGCCCTGCGGTTGCCGGATGGTTCGGGCTACAAGGTGATCCTGGAAGCTGCGCCCGAGGCCATGTATAGCACCGATACCGCAACGTCCTGCGCGGCGATGAGCCAGGTGGTCGAGCGCTACGTGCGGGCTTATCCGAGCCAATATATGTGGAGCATGAAGCGCTTCAAGAAGCGTCCGCCGGGTGAGGCACGGTGGTATTGAGACACCGGATGATCTAACGCGGTGGTCCCTTGTAGGAGCGAGCTTGCTCGCGAAGACGGCGGCACAGTCAACATTGATGTCGCCTGACACACCGCTTTCGCGAGCAAGCCCGCTCCCACAGGGGGTGGTGTCAGATCTGACGCTCGAGCTTTTTCAGAAACACCGTCATCTCCTTCTCTGCTTGTTTGTCGCCATGGTTGCGGGCGGCTTCCAGGCCCTGTTCCCAAGCCTGACGCGCTGCTGCGTAATCCGTCAGCGCCAGATGGGCCTTGCCCAATAGCTTCCAGGCTGCCGAATACTTCGGATCGAACTCGACACAGCGCTGGAAATGCTCAGCGGCTTTGGCATTTTCCCCAAGATCCAGATAGCCCTTGCCCAGACCGAAGCGCAGCAGCGAGTTATCCACACCCTTGGCGAGCATTTTTTCCAGGGATTCGATCATCGGTGCTTCCTCAGTCAGTGATCGTTCCCACGCTCCGCGTGGGAATGCAGCCCGGGACGCTCTGCGTCCCATTCAAAGCCGAACGCGGAGCGTCCGTTGAGGCGTTCCCACGCAGAGCGTGGGAACGATCATCAGAAAAAGCTCAACCCCACATGAAACAGCTTTTCCACATCCCGAATATGCTTCTTGTCCACAAGGAACAGAATTACATGGTCGCCGGCTTCGATCACTGTTTTGTCGTGGGCGATGATCACTTCTTCGTCGCGGATGATCGCGCCGATGGTGGTCCCCGGCGGCAGGCCAATGTTTTCGATGGCCTTGCCGATCACCTTGCTCGACTTCTCATCACCATGGGCGATGGCCTCGATGGCTTCCGCCGCCCCTCGACGCAATGAGTGCACGCTGACGATATCGCCGCGTCGCACGTGGGCGAGCAAGGTGCCGATGGTCGCCAGTTGCGGGCTGATGGCGATGTCGATGTCGCCGCCCTGGATCAGGTCGACGTAAGCCGGGTTATTGATGATTGTCATCACCTTCTTCGCACCCAGACGCTTGGCCAGCAGCGACGACATGATGTTGGCTTCGTCGTCGTTGGTCAGCGCCAGGAAGATGTCGGCGTCGGCGATGTTCTCTTCCATCAGCAAATCGCGATCGGAGGCACTGCCCTGCAACACCACGGTGCTGTCGAGAGTGTCCGAGAGATGGCGGCAGCGGGCCGGGTTCATCTCGATGATCTTCACCTGATAGCGGCTTTCGATGGCCTCGGCCAAACGCTCGCCAATCTGCCCGCCACCGGCGATGACGATGCGTTTGTAGCTCTCGTCGAGGCGGCGCATTTCGCTCATCACCGCGCGAATATTCGCTTTGGCGGCGATGAAAAATACTTCGTCGTCAGCCTCGATCACCGTATCGCCCTGGGGCAGGATCGGCCGGTCACGACGGAAAATCGCCGCCACGCGGGTTTCGACATTCGGCATGTGTTGGCGCAACTGTCGCAGTTGCTGACCCACCAGCGGACCGCCGTAATAGGCCTTCACGGCCACCAGTTGCGCCTTGCCTTCGGCGAAGTCGATGACCTGCAACGCACCCGGATGCTGGATCAGGCGCTTGATGTAGTTGGTAACGACTTGCTCCGGACTGATCAGCACGTCGACCGGAATCGCTTCGTTATCGAACAGTTCGGCGCGAGTCAGGTACGCGGCTTCGCGGACCCGGGCGATCTTGGTTGGCGTGTGGAACAAGGTGTGAGCGACCTGACAGGCCACCATATTGGTTTCGTCGCTATTGGTCACCGCAACCAACATGTCGGCGTCGTCGGCACCGGCCTGACGCAGTACGGTTGGCAGCGAACCGCGACCCTGCACGGTGCGGATGTCCAGCCGATCGCCGAGGTCGCGCAGGCGTTCGCCATCGGTGTCGACCACGGTGATGTCGTTGGCTTCGCTGGCCAGGTGTTCTGCCAGCGAACCGCCGACCTGACCTGCGCCGAGGATGATGATTTTCATCCAGTCACTCCTTTAAAACCGGTTAACCGCGCGCGGCGGCGATCTTGATCAGCTTGGCGTAATAGAACCCGTCGTGGCCGCCTTCCTGGGCCAGCAACTGACGACCATGGGGCTGCTTGATGCCGGCCTGACTGGCGATGTCGAGTTCACGGGCGCCCGGCGTGCGAGCGAGAAACGCTTCGATGACTTCGGTGTTCTCGGTCGGCAGCGTGGAGCAGGTGGCGTAAAGCAGAATGCCGCCCACTTCCAACGTTATCCACATGGCATCGAGCAGCTCACCCTGAAGCACCGCCAGCGCGGCGATGTCGTCGGGTTGGCGAGTCAGTTTGATGTCCGGGTGACGACGGATCACCCCGGTGGCCGAGCATGGCGCATCCAGCAGGATGCGCTGGAACGGTTTGCCGTCCCACCAGGTCGCAGTGTCGCGGCCGTCGGCGGCGATCAGTTCGGCGCTCAGGCCCAGGCGTTCGAGGTTTTCCCGCACTCGTACCAGACGCTTGGCTTCCAGGTCCACCGCCACCACTCCGGCCAGTTTTGGCTCGGCTTCCAGGATGTGGCAGGTCTTGCCGCCCGGTGCGCAGCAGGCGTCCAGCACCCGTTGGCCCGGCGCCAGGTCCAGCAGATCGGCGGCCAGTTGCGCGGCTTCGTCCTGCACGCTGATCCAGCCTTCGGCGAAACCCGGGAGGCTGCGCACGTCGGCGGCTGCGTCGAGGATGATGCCGTCCCGACTGTAAACACACGGCGTGGCAGCGATGCCCGCTTCAGTCAGCAACCCGAGATAAGCATCGCGGGTGTGATGGCGACGGTTGACCCGCAGAATCATCGGCGGGTGAGCGTTGTTCGCCGCGCAAATGGCTTCCCACTGCTGCGGCCAGAAGGCTTTGAGGGATTTTTGCAGCCAGCGCGGGTGAGCGGTGCGCACCACTGGGTCGCGTTCGAGCTCGGCCAGCAGCGCTTCGCTTTCCCGTTGGGCGCGGCGCAGCACGGCATTGAGCAGGGCTTTGGCCCATGGCTTTTTCAGCTTGTCGGCGCAACCGACGGTTTCGCCGATGGCCGCGTGGGCCGGAACCCGGGTGTAGAGCAATTGGTAGAGGCCGACCAGCAACAGTGCCTCGACATCGGCATCAGCTGCTTTGAACGGCTTTTGCAGCAACTTGGCCGCCAACGCCGACAAACGTGGCTGCCAGCGAGCCGTGCCGAACGCCAGGTCCTGGGTGAAGCCGCGATCACGGTCTTCGACCTTGTCCATTTGCGTCGGCAGAGAACTGTTGAGTGAGGCTTTTCCGTTAAGAACAGCAGCCAGTGCCTTGGCGGCGGCCAGACGTGGATTCATTGAGCGTCCGCCATTTGCCCGAGAACGGTGCCGAGGGCGAATTTCTCACGACGGCTGTTGAACAGGTCGCTGAAGTTCAGCGCCTTGCCGCCGGGCAATTGCAGACGGGTCAGACACAGCGCCTGTTCACCGCAGGCGACGATCAAGCCGTCCTTGCTGGCACTGAGGATTTCACCCGGCGCACCCTGCCCTTCGGCCAGGCTCGCGGCCAGCACTTTCAGCGCTTCACCGTTTAGCGTGCTGTGGGTGATCGGCCAGGGATTGAAGGCGCGAACCAGGCGCTCCAGCTCAACAGCCGGGCGACTCCAGTCGATGCGCGCTTCGTCCTTGTTCAATTTGTGTGCGTAGGTGGCGAGGCTGTCGTCCTGCACTTCGCCTTCCAGAGTGCCTGCAGCCAGGCCGGCAATCGCCTGAATCACGGCCGGGGGGCCCATCTCTGCGAGGCGATCGTGGAGGCTGCCGCCGGTGTCTTCAGCGCTGATCGGCGTAGTGACTTTGAGCAGCATCGGCCCCGTATCCAGACCCAATTCCATGCGCATGACGGTCACGCCACTTTCGCGGTCGCCCGCCTCAACGGCGCGCTGGATCGGTGCTGCACCGCGCCAGCGTGGCAACAAGGAAGCATGGCTGTTGATGCAGCCCAGACGCGGAATATCCAGCACAACTTGCGGCAGGATCAGGCCGTAGGCGACCACCACCAGCAAATCCGGCTTCAGTGCGGCGAGTTCAGCCTGAGCGTCTTCGTTGCGCAGGGTTGGCGGCTGCAACACCGGGATGTTGTTTTCCAACGCCAACTGCTTGACCGGGCTTGGCATCAGCTTCTGTCCACGGCCCGCCGGACGGTCCGGTTGGGTGTAGACCGCAACGATCTCGTAAGGACTGTCGAGCAGGGCCTTGAGGTGTTCGGCGGCGAATTCCGGGGTACCGGCAAAGACAATGCGCAGTGGCTCAGTCATGAAAACTCTCAGTTACAAAGCGTCTTGAAAAGAAAAAGGCTTGCCGCAGCAAGCCTTTGAAAGAAGGGCATCAAGCGTTCTGGCGATGGAGCTTTTCCAGTTTCTTCTTGATCCGGTCGCGTTTGAGCGTAGACAGGTAATCAACGAACAATTTGCCGTTGAGGTGGTCGCATTCATGCTGGATGCAGACCGCGAGCAGGCCTTCGGCGATCAGTTCGTACGGTTGGCCGTCGCGGTCCAGAGCCTTGATCTTGACCTTTTGCGGGCGGTCGACATTTTCGTAGAAACCCGGCACCGAAAGGCAGCCTTCCTGGTACTGGTCCACCTCGTCGGTCAAGACTTCGAACTCGGGGTTGATGAACACCCGCGGTTCGCTGCGGTCTTCGGAGAGGTCCATCACGACGATACGTTTGTGCACGTTGACCTGGGTCGCGGCGAGGCCGATGCCTGGCGCTTCATACATTGTTTCAAACATGTCATCGACCAACTGACGCACTTCGTCGTCCACTACGGCCACTGGTTTGGCGATAGTGCGCAGGCGCGAGTCGGGAAATTCGAGGATGTCTAAAATGGCCATAAGCTCAATTGCTGCACGTGTGAGGTAAAGTCGGGTCGATGGCCTGGCGAGTCCGAGGATGCAGGCTACCGTTGTGAACGTAGCTTCCGGCTTTTCAATAATGAGCCGGAAGCGAGCCACGAGGGCTCTGGCGTTTCACGCGAACGTACATAATAAAGGGATTCACCGCATGAGGAAATCACTACTCGCCTTGCTCCTTCTGGCCTCGGCCGGTTTTGCGCATGGGCAAGTGCAACTCAGGGAAGGTTTTCCACAGCAATACACCGTGGTGGCAGGGGACACACTTTGGGACATTTCCGCGAAATACCTGCGTGAGCCGTGGGAGTGGCCGCAGCTTTGGCAGGCCAATCCACAGATCGAAAACCCCAATCTCATCTATCCGGGCGATACGCTGTCGCTGGTCTATGTCAACGGTCAGCCCCGCCTGACCCTCAATCGTGGCGCTTCACGGGGCACCATCAAGCTTTCGCCACGAATCCGCAGCTCGCCGGTGGCCGACGCCATTCCGAGCATTCCGCTGAAATCGATCAATAGCTTTCTGCTGAGTAATCGCATCGTCGACAAGGCAGAGGATTTCGACAAGGCGCCCTACATCGTCGCCGGTGATGCCGAACGGGTGCTCAGTGGCACCGGTGATCGGATATTCGCCCGTGGCCATTTCGACCCGGCCCAACCGGTGTACGGCATCTTCCGTCAGGGCAAGGTCTACACCGACCCGCAGAGCAAGGAGTTTCTGGGGATCAACGCCGACGACATCGGTGGCGGCGAGATCATTGCCACCGAGGGCGACGTCGCTACCCTGGCCCTGCAGCGCACCACTCAGGAAGTGCGACTCGGCGACCGGTTGTTCGGCGGCGAAGAGCGCTCGATCAATTCGACCTTCATGCCCAGTGCGCCAACTACCGACATCGACGGCTTGATTATCGATGTACCGCGTGGGGTGACCCAGATCGGCGCGCTGGATGTCGTCACGCTCAACAAGGGGCAGCGCGATGGCCTGGCCGAAGGCAATGTGCTGGTGGTGATGAAAACCGGTGAAACCGTGCGTGACCGGATCACCGGCCAGCCTTTGAAAATTCCCGACGAGCGGGCCGGTTTGCTGATGGTCTTCCGCACCTACGACAAGCTCAGCTACGGGCTGGTCCTTAACGCATCGCGCTCTTTGGCGGTGATGGACAAGGTGCGAAATCCTTAAGCCTGCTCACAAGTTACCAACAGAGTTATCCACAGCTTATTCCCGATTCGATGGGACTTTATAACGATCAAGGATGATCCATGTCGCTGTCTGCCTGTACGTCCGTTTCCCCTGCGGAACTGGAAGCTCGTTTACGCCTGCACCGTTTGCCGGAACTCGGCCCTGCGCGTTTCAAGAAGTTACTCGAGGCCTTCGGTTCTGCCTCCAAAGCCATCAGCGCACCGGCCAGCGCCTGGGGTGCATTGGGCCTGCCATTCGCTTGCGCGGAGGGCCGGCGCTCTATTGAAGTCCGTGACGGCGCTAGTCACGCATTGGCCTGGTTAGAGTGCCAGGGCCAGCATTTACTGATGTGGGACCAACCTGACTACCCCGCGTTGCTGGCGCAAATCAGTGATGCGCCGCCACTGTTATTCGTCGCGGGCGATCCGGGCATTCTGGAAAAACCGCAGCTGGCGATGGTCGGCAGCCGTCGTGCTTCGCGACCGGGCATGGACACTGCTACCGCGTTTTCCCGCACTTTGGCCGGTGCCGGTTTTGTCATCACCAGCGGTCTGGCCCTGGGAATCGATGCTGCCGCGCATCAAGCAGCTCTGGATGTTGGCGGGCAAACGATCGGCGTACTTGGCACAGGGCTGGAAAATTTTTATCCACAGCGCAATCGACGATTGGCGGACGCCATGATCGCCTCGGGAAGCGCAGTACTGTCGGAGTTCCCGCTGGACGCCGGCCCTTCCCCCAGCAATTTCCCCCGGCGCAATCGAATCATCAGTGGTTTGTCCCTCGGCGTGCTCGTGGTCGAGGCGAGTGTGGCCAGTGGTTCATTGATCACCGCGAGGCTGGCGGCGGAACAGGGGCGTGAGGTGTATGCGATTCCAGGGTCGATCCATCATCCCGGGGCAAAGGGTTGCCATCAGCTGATCCGCGACGGGGCGGTGCTGGTGGAAACCATCGAGCACATCCTCGAAGCCTTGCGCGGCTGGCAACGGCTGCCGTTATCCACAGAAACGCCGCCGGTGACAGAAACTCATCCGCTGCTCCTGTTGCTCCACGCGGCGCCCCATACCAGCGAAGCCTTGGCGGTCAGCAGCGGTTGGGCGTTGCCGAAAGTGCTGGTAGCGCTGACGGAACTGGAAATGGATGGCCGTGCGGTCTGTGAAAGCGGCCGATGGTTTGCACGGGTAAACTAGGTTTTATAAGGAAGATCGGTAAACTGCGCAGAGCCTTATTCCGGAGAGTTTTTCATGGTTAACAGTTGGCGTGTGCAACAAGCCGCACGAGAAATTCGCGCCGGGGCGGTCATTGCCTATCCAACCGAAGCTGTCTGGGGCCTGGGTTGTGACCCGTGGGACGAAGAAGCGGTGGATCGTCTGCTGATGATCAAGGGACGGTCTGTGGATAAAGGCCTGATTCTGGTGGCCGACAATATTCGCCAGTTCGACTTCCTCTTCGAAGACTTCCCTGAACTGTGGATGGACCGCATGGCCAGCACTTGGCCTGGCCCCAACACTTGGCTGGTGCCGCATCAAAATATGTTGCCCCAGTGGATTACCGGCGTGCACGAAACAGTGGCGTTGCGGGTTAGCGATCACCCATTGGTGCGGGATTTGTGTGCGTTGGTCGGGCCATTGGTGTCGACCTCGGCCAATCCTCAGGGGCGGCCTGCAGCGCGGACACGGATTCGCGTGGAGCAGTATTTCCGTGGGCAGGTTGATTGGGTGCTGGGTGGCAATCTGGGTGGGCGCAAGAATCCGAGTGTGATTCGCGATCTGGCCACCGGCCGCGTTGTGCGCCCGGATTGAGACCGAGTTGGCCCTCTTCGCGAGCAAGCCCGCTCCCACAGTAGATCTTCGGTGAACACAAATTTTGTGTTCGACAATAATCGAGTGTGGGAGCGGGCTTGCTCGCGAAGAGGCCCTTTCAGACACCAAAAATCTTAAGGCAACAAAACAGTCGAGCCCGTCGTACGTCGCGCCGACAATTCAGTCTGCGCTTTCGCCGCTTCAGCCAATGGATAGCGCTGACTGATGTCCACCTTCAACTTGCCGCTGATGATCATCCCGAACAGCTCATCGGCCATGCTTTGCAGGTTTTCAGCGTTGTTAGCGTAGGTCGCCAGAGTCGGTCGGGTTACGTACAGCGAACCCTTCCCCGCGAGAATCCCCAGATTCACTCCATCTACGGCGCCCGAAGCATTACCGAAACTCACCACCAGCCCCCGAGGCGCGACGCTGTCGAGCGATGTCAGCCAGGTATCTTTGCCTACGCCGTCGTATACCACCGGTACTTTTTTACCGTCAGTCAATTCCAGTACGCGTTGTGCGACATTTTCATGGCTGTAATCAATGGTCGCCCAGGCACCATTGGCTTTCGCCAAGGCTGCTTTCTCTGCTGAACTGACCGTGCCGATCAGCTTCACGTCCAAGGCCTTGGCCCATTGGCAGGCCAGGGAGCCGACGCCGCCAGCCGCTGCGTGGAACAGAACGGTTTCGCCACCCTTGAGTTCATACGTCTGACGCAGCAAGTACTGCACGGTCAGGCCTTTGAGCATCACGCCGGCGGCCTGTTCGAAACTGATGGCGTCCGGCAGATGCACCAAATTGGCTTCCGGCAAGACATGAACGTCACTATAAGCGCCCAATGGGCCACTGCCGTATGCCACGCGATCACCGATCTTGAAGCGAGTAACTTCGCTTCCGATTGCTTCAACCACGCCAGCGCCTTCAGCGCCCAGGCCCGACGGCAAGGCGGGTGGCGCATAAAGGCCACCGCGGTAATAGGTGTCAATGAAGTTCAGGCCGATGGCCTTGTTGGTCACGCGCACCTGCAGCGGGCCAGGTTCGGCGGGTTGGTAATCGACATGCTCGAGTACTTCGGGGCCGCCATGGGTGCGGAACTGGATACGCTTTGCCATCTGCACTTTCCTTCAGGTCATTTTGCCGAGCGCCCTATCGGACTCTTAAGCTTGATCTTCGTCAACTGCGACGGCACAAGGTGCAGTGTTATCCTACGCAGCAATTTGCCGCCGGCCTGTATGAGCGCCGCGTAGCTTTGCCCGATTCAAGGTGATGCCATGACTACCCGCACCGAGGCCGTAAAAGCCTACCTGCTTGACCTGCAAGACCGTATTTGCGCTGCTCTGGAAGCCGAAGATGGTGGCGCGCGTTTCGTCGAAGACGCCTGGACCCGACCTGCTGGCGGTGGCGGTCGCACCCGGGTGATCGAAAACGGCGCGGTGATCGAAAAGGGCGGCGTCAACTTTTCCCACGTCTTTGGCAGCGGTCTCCCACCCTCCGCCAGCGCTCATCGGCCAGAACTGGCCGGCCGAGGCTTTGAAGCCTTGGGCGTGTCTCTGGTGATTCACCCGCACAATCCCCATGTACCGACATCCCACGCCAACGTGCGCTTTTTCATCGCTGAAAAAGAAGGTGAAGAGCCGGTCTGGTGGTTCGGTGGCGGCTTTGACCTGACCCCTTATTACGGCAATGAAGAAGACTGCGTGCACTGGCATCGCGTCGCCGAACAGGCCTGCGCGCCGTTCGGCCCGGACGTCTACCCGCGCTACAAGGCCTGGTGCGACAGTTACTTCCACATCAAGCATCGCCACGAGCCGCGTGGCATCGGCGGCCTGTTTTTCGATGACTTGAACGAGTGGGACTTCGACACCAGCTTCGCCTTCATGCGCGCCATCGGCGATGCGTTCATCGACGCTTACCTGCCGATCGTGCAGCGCCGCAAGAATGATGCGTTCACCGCCAAACAGCGTGAGTTCCAGGAGTTTCGCCGTGGCCGTTACGTCGAATTCAACCTGGTCTATGACCGCGGCACGCTGTTCGGCCTGCAATCGGGTGGGCGTACCGAATCGATTCTGATGTCACTGCCGCCGCAAGTGCGATGGGCCTACGACTGGAAGGCCGAGCCGGGCAGTGAAGAGGCGCGCCTGACCGAGTACTTCCTGCAAGACCGCGATTGGTTGGCCAAGAACGAGGAATCCTGATGGATCGTTACGTCGTATTCGGTAACCCGATTGGCCATAGCAAGTCGCCGCTGATCCACCGTTTGTTCGCCGAGCAGACGGGACAAAAACTGGACTACAGCACCTTGCTGGCGCCCCTCGACGATTTTTCCGGCTGTGCCCGGGCATTTTTCCTCGAAGGTCGCGGGGCGAATGTGACGGTGCCGTTCAAGGAAGACGCCTATCGCCTGGCGAACAGCTTGACCAAGCGGGCGCAACGGGCCGGTGCGGTAAACACCTTGAGCAAACTCGCCGATGGCACGTTGCTGGGCGATAACACCGACGGCGCCGGACTGGTGCGGGATCTGACGGTTAACGCGGGTTTTAGCCTCAAGGGCAAACGCATCCTGCTGCTGGGTGCTGGCGGTGCGGTGCGCGGTGCGCTGGAGCCGTTGTTGGCGGAGCAACCGGCGTCGGTGATCATCGCCAATCGCACGGTGGAAAAAGCCGAATTCCTGGCGCAATTGTTCGCGGATCTGGGGCCGGTATCGGCCAGTGGTTTCGATTGGCTGCAGGAGCCGGTGGACCTGATCATCAACGCTACATCCGCCAGTTTGTCAGGCGATGTACCGCCGATTGCCAGCAGTTTGATCGAGCCGGGCAAGACGGTTTGCTATGACATGATGTACGGCAAAGACCCGACTTCGTTCTGCCGCTGGGCCAGTGAGCACGGCGCGGCGGTGGCGATGGATGGCCTGGGCATGTTGGCCGAGCAGGCGGCGGAAGCTTTCTATCTATGGCGCGGTTTGCGTCCGGATACAGCGCCAGTATTGGCCGAACTCCGCCGCCAGCTCGCGCTGTAATCCCCTTGTAGGAGCGAGGCTTGCCCGCGAAGAACGATAACGCGGTATGCCTGAATCACCGCGGCGCTCCCTTCGCGGGCAAGCCTCGCTCCTACAGGGGGCTATCAATCTTCGAAGCGAATCGGGCATTTCTCCGCGCCTTCGAGCTTTCTCAATTCTTCCACCACCTGCGGCCGTGCTCGCCGCAGGGTCAGGCTGCGATCCTGGCGCAGCAGCCGTCGCGCTTCCTGGTGCAGCATTTCCACCCCCGAATAATCGATGAAGTTGATCTGCTGCGCCTCAATCACCACCCGCGCACCGTGCATCCTTTGCAAACGCACTTGCAGGTAATGGCTGGCGCCAAAAAAGATTGAACCGCCGACTCGCAGAATGTCCTCGTCGCCCTCACGCCAATGCTGCACCCGAGGTTGCGAGGTGCGTTTGAGGTAGAAGAACAGTGAGGCCAGCACTCCAGCGTAGATCGCCGTTTGCAACTCCAGCAACAGCGTCGCGACACAGGTCAGCGCCATGACCAGGAACTCGGCACGGCTGACCCGCAACAAGGCGCGAATGCCGCGATGGTCGACCAATCCCCAGGCGATCAACAAAATGCTGCCGGCCATGGCCGGGATCGGAATGTGCGCGATCAATACCGCGCCGAAGATAGCGAACAGCGCCACCCACACGGCCGAAAAAACCCCCGCCAGCGGTGAGCAGGCACCGGCGTCATAGCTCAGGGCCGAGCGGGTGAAGGAACCGGCTGACAGCGAGCCAGAAAAAAACGCCCCGACCATGTTCGAAAAACCCTGGGCACGGACTTCTTGATTGGCGTCGAGCAACTGCTGCGAGCGCGCCGACAAGGAGCGGGCAATTGACAGGCTCGTCACCAGCCCAAGCATGCCGACCGCCACCGCGCTGGGCAGCAGGCGCAACACCAGGTCCAGATCCAGCGGCAACGGGCTAAAGGGTGGCAGCCGTCCGACAAAGGCGCTGACCAGCTTCACATGACCGAACATCGCTGGCCACAGCCACACCAGCAATCCGCTCAGGGCCAGAGCGATCAACAGCGTCGGCCAGCGCGGCACCAGCAGTTTCAGCACGATGCCCACCACGACTGTGGCCAGACCCAGTACCAGCGAAGGTTTGTCCACCTCACTCAGATGACTGAACAGCAGCACCAGGCTGTTCAGCGCCGTGGCCTGGTTGGGCACATCCAGCCCCAGGAAGTTCGGCAGTTGCCCAATGGCAATCACCACCGCTGCGCCAAGGGTGAAACCCAGCACCACTGAGTGAGAGACGAAATTCACCAGGGCGCCGAAACGCAGCAAACCCAGCAACCACTGGAAAATGCCTGCAAGGAGTGTCAGAAGCAGGATCAGCATGACGTAGTCCTGCGACGCGGGGACGGCCAGAGGACTGACGCTGGCGTACAGGACGATGGAAATGGCCGCCGTAGGACCGCAGATCAAATGCCACGACGAACCCCAGAGGCAGGCGATCAGCACCGGGATGATCGCGGCGTACAAGCCATATTCCGGTGGGAGGCCGGCGATCAGGGCGTAGGCAATGGATTGTGGCAACGCGAGAATTGCACCGCTCAGGCCAACAATCAGGTCACGACCAACACTGGCGCGGGTTTGCCGGGGCAACCAGGTCAGGAAGGGAAAGAGTGAATGGCGGCTGGGGAAGGCCATGGGTCCTCTCGGGCAGGGTTTTACGGAAGAGTATCAGGGCCCACGCTGATCGTTCCCACTGTGGGAGCGGGCTTGCTCGCGAATGCGGTGTGTCAGTCGACATAAATGCCGGATCTGATGACCCCTTCGCGAGCAAGCCCGCTCCCACATGAACTTAAAGCTTGGCTTTCACGGCCGGCAACGCATCCTTCCCGTCCACGGTCTTCACACCGTCCAGCCACTTATCCAGCACCTGCGGATTGGCCTTGATCCAGGCCTTGGCCGCCGCGGCATTGCTGACCTTTTTGTTCACCACCTCGGCCATGATGCTGTTCTCCATTTCCTGGGTAAAACTCAGGTTGGTGAGCAGCTTGCCGACATTCGGACAGGCCTGTGCATAACCTTTACGGGTCAGTGTATAAACGCTGCCGGTGTCACCGAAGTACTTCTCGCCGCCCTTCAGGTAATGCATTTTCAGCTGCACGTTCATCGGATGTGGCGTCCAGCCGAGGAAGGTCACGAACTTCTGTTTCTTCACCGCACGAGACACTTCGGCCAGCATCGCCTGCTCGCTGGATTCGATCAGCTTCCACTGACCCAGGTCGAAGTCGTTCTTCTTGATGATCTCTTGCAGCGAAATGTTCGCCGGGGCACCGGAGCCGATGCCATAGATCTTCCTGTCGAATTTGTCTGCGAATTTGTTCAGATCGTTAAAGTTATGCACACCCGCGTCCCAAACGTAATCCGGGACCGCCAGCGTAAATTCGGTGCCGTCGAGGTTCTTCGCCAGTTGAGTCACGTCGCCGTTGGCCACGAACTTGTCGTAGAAGCCTTGCTGCGCCGGCATCCAGTTACCCAGGAACACGTCCACCTGGCCATCCTTCAGACCGCCAAAGGTGATCGGCACTGCCAGCGTGTCGACTTTGGCCTTATAGCCCATGCCGTCCAGCAGAAACCCGGTGATGGCGTTGGTTGCAGCGATGTCGCTCCAGCCAGGATCGGCCATCTTCACTGTCTCGCAGCCTTGCTCCGCATAAGCCGAGGCGCTGCCAAGAGCCAGAAGCCCGACCGTCAGTACTGTGGATAACCTTTGCATGGACTTCCCCTTAACATTATTGGTTTTGGCAGGGTTGTGGATAACGTGCTTTGCGCTCCAGATCATCGAGGTCGATGTGGTTGCGCATGTACTGCTGACTGGCATCCACCAGAGGCTGGTGATCCCAGCTCTTCAGCTTGCCGATGGTCAGGGCGTCGGCGACGAAACGCCGGCGTCGCTGACTGGCGAGCACCTGTTGGTGGATCGCCGGGATATCCCATTTGGCCCGCGCTTCGGCGAGCAACTCCTCGAAAAGCTGCCGATACTGCGGCAACTGGCTGAGTTCTTCCTGTTCCTTCGGATCGTTGTGTACATCGAAGAGTAGGCAAGGGTCGTCTTCGCTGTAGATGAATTTGTAGGCGCCACGGCGAATCATCATCAATGGGCTAATGGTGCCTTCGGCCATGTACTCACCGAACACTTCGTCGTGACCACCCTGCCCTTGCAGGTGCGAAACCAGTGAGCGGCCGTCCAGCGGCAGACCCGGTTCCAGCGAGCCGCCGGCCAATTCCACAAAGGTCGGCAGCAGGTCGGCGGTGGAGACTGCCGCGCTCACCCGCCCGGCCCCGAATTGCCCTGGTGCACTGATCAGCAGCGGTACCCGGGCAGCCATTTCGTACCAATGCATTTTGTACCAGAGGCCGCGCTCGCCGAGCATGTCGCCGTGATCACCGGAGAACACGATGATGGTGTCATCGATCAGCCCGGTTTCCTCGAGTGTTTGCAGAAGTTTGCCGACGTTGCTATCGATATAGCTGCACGCACCGAAGTAGGCACGACGCGCGTCGCGAATCTTATCCACAGGCAGCGGCTTGTCCCATAGGTCATAGACCTTGAGCAAACGCTGGGAGTGAGGATCAAGTTGATCCTGTGCGGGTGTTTCGGGCAAAGGGATGTCGGCGTCGTCGTACATATCCCAGAAAGCTTTGGGAATCGTGTACGGGTCGTGTGGGTGAGTCATCGACACGGTCAGGCAGAACGGCTGATCGCCCTCCTCGCGGATGTGATCGAACAGGTATTGCTGGGCCTTGAACACCACCTCTTCGTCGAAATCCAGTTGATTGGTTCGCACGCAAGGCCCGGCTTGCAGCACCGATGACATGTTGTGGTACCAGGTTGGCCGCACATCCGGTTCGTCCCAGTTCACTGCCCAACCGTAGTCGGCCGGGTAGATGTCGCTGGTCAGGCGTTCTTCATAGCCGTGCAACTGGTCCGGGCCGCAGAAATGCATCTTGCCCGACAGCGCGGTGCGATAACCGAGACGCCGCAGGTAGTGGGCATACGTTGGTACGTCAGCGGGGAAATCGGCCGCGTTGTCGTAAGCGCCGATCTTGCTCGGCAACTGACCGCTGACGAGGGTGAAACGCGACGGTGCACAAAGTGGGCTGTTGCAGTACGCGGCGTCGAACACCACGCCTTCGGCGGCGAGGCGGCTGAGATTCGGCAGTTTGATAGGCGAAGGGCCGTAGAACGGCAACATTGGCGCGGCCATTTGATCGGCCATGATGAAAAGAATATTTTTGCGCTTCATGTGATCGCGGCATTCCATAGTGGATATTTATGCGAGAGTGCTGGGATCGAGCATGAAACCCATTACCTTTGTGGTAAAGCCCATGTCAGGCAATGACTAGGATAAGCACAGCTTATGTATGACGCCCTTGGTGATCTGTCCCTGGATTTGCTCCGCGCTTTTGAAGCGGCGGCCCGTCAGCGCAGCTTCACCGCTGCCGCGGTGGAGCTTGGCACCACACAACCGGCCGTCAGTCAGCAGATCAAACGGCTGGAGGAACAACTCGCTATACGGTTGTTTGATCGGATTTATCGCGGTATTGAACTGACCGAGGCCGGGATGATTCTGTTCGAGCAAGTTCAGCTCGGTTTGCAGAATATCGATGCAGGATTGAGCGCAATCAGCGCACAGCAGCAACACGAAGTGCTGCAGGTGGCCACCGACTTCGCCTTTGCCGCGTACTGGCTGATGCCGCGACTGCACCGCTTCCACACCGCCAACCCTCAAGTGGACGTCAGCCTGGTCACCAGCGAACGCAGCCACAACATGTTGCGCACCGATATCGATGTGGCGGTGCTGTTCGGCGATGGCCGGTTCAAGCAAGGGGAAAGCCATTGGCTGTTCAGCGAAGAGGTGTTTCCGGTGTGCAGCCCGTTGCTGTTGAAGGACCGTCCCCTGCCCATGCCGGCTCAGGCATTGCTGGAGTTTCCACTGCTGCACCTGCGAGGCGAACACAGCAGCAATTGGTTCGATTGGAGCGGCGTGTTTCGCGAACTGGGGATCACCTCGGCCCCAGCGCCGGGGCAATTGCGCTTCGATAACTACACCTTGCTGATTCAGGCGGCGATTGGTGGCCAAGGCGTCGCGATCGGGTGGCGGCACCTTGTGGATAACTTATTGGCGCAAGGTCTGTTGTGTCGCCCGATTGCCGATACGGTGATTTCCAGGCTGGGCTATTTCGTGGTCCTACCCCAGCGCAAACGGCGCGGGGCGTTGATTCAGCTGTTTGTGGATTGGTTGATGGCGGAACAGGCCAGCAGTGCGCAATCGCTCAATGGTCTTCCTTTGCCTTCGATTGCGGTATGAAGGCTTTTACGGTTCCGAAGTCGCAACAAAACTCACATGCTCCCCGACATGCAAATTCAGCCATAGCTCATCGGCAATCCCCACAGCGACTCGATTCAACTGTTCCAGCGCTGCGGCCAGGCCAGGCTCAAGACTACTGCTGACGTGACTGAAATGCTCGATGGTCAGCCCGGGCACGCGGCGTGGTGCATTCACCAAGGTCCAGTGCAAAGAGCTGCTTTGCAGAGCCTCGCGGATTTCTTCGGCGGCGTGGCGCTGCAGCGGATCTTCTATTTCCGGATCGTCCAGCACTTCGAAATCGCCCACCACAAACAGCCGGGCGATGCCCGCCGCCTGCATGCCGTCGATCAGCGCATCCACCGCCAGCACCTCTTCGACCGGGCCGGGCACAAAGGATTTTTCGATATGTTCACTGTTCATCGGCAACCCTGGCGCATCGAGCAGGCAGATCACCGCCGAACAGCCGGCCACACTCTGCTTGACCCGCTTGGCATCGAACAGGTCGCCGGTCTTGGTGCGCAATCCCGGGCGCGGGGCGAGCGCCGTCAGGTCGTCGATAATCGCGATCACTTCATGCTGACGCCGCAGCATTTCAGCCATCAGCGCACTGCCCAGGCTACTCATGGCACCATAAAGCACTACCTTCATCACCGGGGTTTCGGCATTTTTCATGGCCGTGCTCCCTTCTTTCCTGCATATATGGTGTGTGACCCGCGGGCAGCGGCGAGGGTTCGACAAGGTTTCAGAGGGGGGTCAGATGCAAACGATCAAGGGCTACCATGCCCATGTCTATTTCGATGCCAGCACCCTGCCTCAGGCACGGGCCTTGTGTGAGCAGGCAGCGCAATTGTTTCCACTGAAGATGGGACGCCTGCACGAACGCCCGGTCGGCCCGCATCCCGACTGGAGCTGCCAATTGGCTTTCGAGCCGCAATATATTGGCGAGGTGTTGCCGTGGCTGGCGCTCAACCGCAAGGGATTAGTGGTGTTTCTGCATCCGGACACGGGCGACGATCTGCTCGATCACACCGAACATGCGATCTGGATGGGCGCGATCCGGCCGCTGAACCTGTCTGTATTCTGATCAGAGTTGTTCTTGAGCCTCTGCGGGTAAATGCTCATCCAGATGCAGCCAGGGCAAACGACTGTCGGTCCAGATATGCCTTTCGGCCGGCGCTTGCTCGGGATGGTCGAGTGTGGCGATGGTCACGTCGATGCTCTCGGGGCTTAGCTGCGTCACCAGCGCCAGTTGCGCCCCACAGTTTGGGCAGAAATATCGCACGCAAGTAGACGAAGACTCGTACCGGGATGGCGTACCCGCCATCCATTTAAATGCTGAGGCGGGCACGGTGATCCAAGTGGTCACGATCCCGCCGCTGACCCGGCGGCAAATCGAGCAATGACAGTGGGCGATATCGTGCAATGGCCCGCTGAATTGATAGCGCATTTGTCCGCAGTGGCAGCCGCCGGTGTGAAGTTCGCTCATGTTTTTTCCTCCTGACCCGTGTTTACGGACGCTCAACCCGGCCGACGACCGGTTGTACATTCGGTCAATGCTTTCACCCTCGAAAGCTGGCTGAAAGCTTCCCCGATTAGGATCGCCCTCACTGCCGGCAACAGACCGGTTGGCCAATGCGAGTGTTTTATCGCCCGCCCGGTCCATTAAACAACAACAATGGTGATTCTGATGTCCGCTACTACCCGCCTCTTCGCTGTCACTCCGCCCGTACGTCTCGTGCTTCCCGTTCTGCGCTGACCCCCATCCGGTTCGCCATTCCCTAGCCGCGCCACGTCTGGAGTATTCCTATGCTGACTTTCCTTGGCTTCGCCATGGTCATCACGTTCATGTTCCTGATCATGACCAAGCGCCTGTCTGCGCTGATCGCTCTGATCATTATCCCGATCATTTTCGCCCTGTTCGGCGGCTTCTCGCCGAAGATCGGCCCGATGATGCTCGAAGGCATCACCAAGCTCGCGCCGACCGGCGTGATGCTGATGTTCGCCATTCTCTACTTCGCCCTGATGATCGACTCCGGCCTGTTCGACCCGGCCGTGCGCAAGATCCTCAAACTGGTCAAGGGCGACCCGTTGAAAGTTTCGGTCGGTACCGCCGTACTGGCGCTCGTCGTTTCCCTTGATGGTGACGGCGCGACCACTTATATGATCTGCGTGGCCGCCATGCTGCCGCTCTACAGCCGCATCGGCATGAGCCCGCGGATCATGGCTGGTTTGATCATCCTCGCCGGTGGCGTGATGAACATGACCCCTTGGGGAGGCCCGACGGCTCGTGCGGCCAGTGCGCTGCATGTCGACCCGTCCGACATCTTCGTACCGATGATTCCGGCGATGCTGGCCGGCGTGGTGGCGATTCTGGCGATTGCCTACTTCTACGGTAAACGCGAGCGTGCGCGTCTGGGTGAGCTACATCTGGTCGGTGATGAAGTCGATCACAGCGAAATCAGCGTTTCGCAGTTCCCGGACGCCCGTCGTCCAAAGCTGATCTGGTTCAACGGCGCGTTGACCCTGGCGCTGATGTGCACGCTGGTCGCCGGCCTGTTGCCGCTGCCGGTGCTGTTCATGGTGGCGTTCAGTATCGCGATGATCGTCAACTACCCGTGCCTGCAACAGCAGAAGGACCGCGTCGCGGCTCACGCCGGTAGCGTGCTGGCGGTGGTCGGGTTGATCTTTGCCGCGGGTATCTTCACCGGTATCCTGTCGGGCACCGGCATGGTCGATGCCATGTCGAAAAGCCTGCTGGCGGTCATCCCGGATTTCCTCGGCCCGTATCTGGCCGTGATCACCGCGCTGGTGAGCATGCCGTTCACGTTCTTCATGTCGAACGACGCATTTTATTACGGCGTGTTACCGGTACTTGCCGAAGCCGCCAGTCATTACGGTATAACCGCGGTGGAAATGGCACGTGCCTCGATCGTCGGTCAGCCCGTCCACTTGCTGAGCCCGCTGGTACCCTCGACTTATCTGTTGGTGGCCCTGGCCGGTATCGAATTCGGTGACCATCAGCGGTTCACCTTGAAGTGGGCAGTGCTGGTTTGCCTGTGCATACTGGTCGCTGCGTTGCTGATGGGGATTTTTCCGCTGTTCAGCACTCTATAAGCCCAAGACTTACCATGACGGGTCCAGGCTTTGCTGTTTGAAGCCTGGGCCCTTCGTGGTTTAACACATCCTCAAAGGAATACACATGGAATGGCTGACCAACCCTGAAATCTGGGTTGCCTTCTTCACCCTGACTGCCCTGGAAATCGTCCTGGGCATCGACAACATCATCATGATCTCGATCCTGGTCAGCCGCATGCCCAAGCACATGCAGGCGCGCACCCGGATTTTCGGCCTGGCGCTGGCCATGATCACGCGGATCCTGTTGCTGCTGTCGATCACCTGGGTCATGCGCCTCACCGCAGACCTGTTCGAAGTATTCGGCCAGGGTATTTCCGGGCGTGACCTGATCCTGTTCTTCGGTGGTCTGTTCCTGCTGTGGAAGAGCTCGCAAGAGATGTACCACGCGCTGGAAGGCGAAGACGAAGCCAGCGACGAGCCGAGCGGCAAGGGTGGCAACTTCCTTTACACCATTATTCAGATCGCGATCATCGACATCGTGTTCTCGCTGGACTCGGTCATCACTGCCGTTGGCATGGTGTCCCACGTACCGGTCATGGTCGCGGCGATTGTCGTTGCGGTACTCGTGATGATGTGGGCTTCCGGCACCATCAGCGAGTTCATCGACAAGCACCCGTCGTTGAAGATGCTGGCGCTGTCGTTCCTGTTGCTGGTCGGTACCGTGCTGATTGCCGAATCGCTCGACGTGCACTTGCCAAAAGGCTACGTCTACTTCGCCATGGCGTTCTCGCTGGCGGTGGAAGCGATCAACATCAAGATGCGCACCGCGATGGCGAGAAAGCGCAAACAGCAGGAGCCGGTGAAACTGCGTAAGGATATTCCGGGTCAGTAACCTGAATCTGTGGGAGCTAGCCTGCCTGTAGGAGCGAGGCTTGCCCGCGAAGCGGTGTGTCAGTTAACAACAATGTCGACTGACACACCGCTTCGCGGGCAAGCCTCGCTCCTACAGACAGGTTCGCTCCCACATTTTTTTGCCTGATGAACAGGCATCCTTCTTCCTGCCTGCAGCAAACTGTTTTCATGACACTTTTGTTTCAATCCCTTCTTTAGCTATGCGATGCTGGCGTCCAGACCGTTAGCCAACTACAGCTTAAGTACAGAACGTAGAAAAACGCGCGGCACCGTCGACTTGCCCCACTGGGGCGCCACAGGGGGTCTGCATGCTCACCCTGCTCAATTTGTTATCAGCCGTGGCCCTTTTGATCTGGGGCACGCATATCGTCCGAACCGGCATCCTGCGGGTTTATGGTTCCAACTTGCGTCACGTGATCGCCCATAACATGTCCAGGCGCGGGTTGGCGTTTGTTGCCGGCATCATGGTGACCGCCATGGTTCAGAGCAGCAATGCCACTGCCATGCTCGTTACCTCGTTTGTCGGTCAAGGCCTGATGGCGTTGACCCCGGCTCTGGCGACCATGCTCGGTGCCGACGTCGGTACCGCACTGATGGCGCGGGTACTGACCCTCGACTTGTCGTGGCTGTCGCCGTTGCTGATTTTCCTCGGGGTGATTTTCTTTCTGTCGCGCAAGCAGACCCGGGTCGGGCAGATGGGCCGGGTCAGTATTGGTCTGGGGCTGATCATTCTGGCGCTGCAACTGATCGTCGAGGCCGCCGCGCCGATCACTCAGGCGCAAGGGGTGAAAGTCATCTTCGCCTCTTTGACCGGCGACATTCTGCTCGATGCCTTGGTCGGCGCGCTGTTCGCGATGGTTTCCTATTCCAGCCTGGCTGCCGTCCTGCTGACCGCGACCCTTGCCGGTGCCAGCGTGATCAGTTTGCCAGTGGCCATCGGCCTGGTGATCGGCGCCAACATCGGCAGCGGCATTCTTGCTTTCCTCAGCACCAGCATGCAGAACGCAGCCGGCCGTCAGGTGGCGCTTGGCAGCCTGTTGTACAAACTGATTGGTCTGCTGCTGATCATTCCGGTGCTCGATCCGCTGGTGCACTGGATCGACAGCCTCGACTTCAGCCCTCAGGAAATGGTCATCGGCTTCCACCTGCTCTACAACACCGCGCGCTGCCTGATCCTGTTGCCCAGTGTTGGACCAATGGCCAAGCTCTGTGCGTGGTTGTTGCCAGAGCGGCCGGACATCAACGGCACGGCCAAACCGCGTCATCTTGACCCGACTGCATTAGTTACCCCGAGTCTGGCGCTGGCCAATGCTGCTCGGGAAACCCTGCGCATCGGCGATCTGGTCGACAGCATGCTCGAAGCCATGCTCGACGTGCTGCGCGGCAAACAGACCGCCGTCACCCAGGAAGTGCGACGCCTGACCGATGATGTCGAAGCGCTCTACAGCGCCATCAAACTCTATCTGGCGCAAATGCCCCGCGAAGACCTCAGCGAGCAGGATAGCCGGCGCTGGGCGGAAACCATCGAGCTGGCAATCAACCTGAAACTGGCCAGCGACGTGATCGAACGTATGCTGCGCAAGGTTCAGCAGCAGAAAACCTCGCAGCGCCGGTCTTTCTCCGAGGTCGGTCTGGAGGAGTTGGCAGGGCTGCACAGTCAGCTGATCGCCAATCTGCGTCTGGGATTGTCGGTGTTTCTCAGCGCCGATCCGGAAAGTGCCCGCCAGTTGCTGCGTGAGAAACGTCGCTTTCGTGCACAGGAACGCCGCCTCGCCCATGCTCATGTCAGCCGTTTACACCGTAAGATCGTGCAAAGTATCGAGACCAGTTCGTTGCATCTGGAATTGATTGCCGACATGAGACGCTTGAATTCATTGTTTTGCAGCAGTGCCTATGCGGTGTTGGGCACCTCAGACACTGGCGCTCTGGCAGTCGATGATACGGCTGACATCACTCATTCACCCTGAACGTCCATCATTGCCTGAAGTCTGTTGAACTTACGCTGGTCGTAGGAATTTCGTTATGCGCTGTTTGTTGTTCGCTTGTCTATTGCTTGGCTCACTGCCTTCATTTGCCCAGGATCGCTTTCAGGTCGAGGGCTATACGTTGCCCAACGGCTTGCAACTGGTGCTCAAACCGGGCACCGAGCGCGGGCATGTGGCAATCCGGTTGGTGGTTGGCGTTGGCCTGGATGATTTCAGCTGTGCCGACAAGGAGTTGCCGCATTTGCTCGAACACCTCCTGTTCAGCGGCATCGACGCCACCGGCGAAGACGGTCTGGAAGAACGCATGCAGGTCCTGGGCGGTGAGTGGAATGCTTACACCAGCAATGCCGACACGACCTTCGTCATCGAAGCCCCGGCGAAAAACCAGCGCAAGGTCCTCGACCTGCTGTTGGCGCTGCTGACCCAGACCCGTATTGACGACAATGCCATTAACGTCGCCAAGCAAATAGTCGAGCGCGAAGATGGCGGTCATTACTCGCACCTGCAACGCTGGCTGGATCGCCAGGACGTGGGGCATACCGCGAGTAATCAGTTGGCGGTGGAACTGGGCCTCAAATGCCCTGAGCACGCGCAAGTCGATCACCTGACCCGCGAGCAACTGGAGAAAGTGCGCGACGCCTGGTACGCGCCCAACAACATGAGCCTGATCGTGGTCGGTGATCTCGACCGCCTATTGCCGGCCTATCTGGAACGGGCCTATGGCGCACTCGAAGCGGTTGAGCCCAGCGCTCACCTGCCGCTGCCAGACATTCAGGCCAGCGCGGCCCACGAGCGAAATTTGAGTAACGGTTTCGTCGGCGGCGGTGCCAAATTACATTGGCTGGTGCCGGAACCGGTGCTGCAAGACCAGCACGACGAAACCTTCGACCTGCTCAAGGACTATCTGGACTGGGCGCTTTATCGCCAATTGCGCCTGGCCCATGGATTGTCCTACGGCCCCTCGGCCGAGCGCGAGGTATTTGGCGGGGTGGGCTTCATGAGCCTGAACGCGGACCTTGATCGCGACGACGTGTCGGCAGCGCAACAGTTGCTGGATGAGCTCAAAGCCGATCTGCTCAAGAACGGCCTCGATGCCGCCACCTTCGCCCGTCTCAAGCAAGCGGCCATCGCTCGCCAGGCCTGGGCCGTGCAAGGCAATAGCGCCCTGGCGAACTATTACTGGAGCGCCCTTGGCGATTACGAAGACGGACATTTCGTCAACCCGGCCAGGGCGTTGCAAGGCGTGACACTGGCCGAGGCGAACAAGGCAATGCGTCAGTTGCTACTGCAGCCGGGGTACCTGCGGATCGAGAAGCCGCTGATGAGTTATGACCAGGTGATGTGGGCGATTGTCGGGGGATTTGGATTGATGGTGCTTGGAATATTGGGTTGGCGTTTCCATCGCAGAAAGTAAGCATTCCCTGTGGCAAGGCGCAGAACCTGTAGGAGCGAGGCTTGCCCGCGAAGAATGCACCGCGGTTTTTCAGGTATTACACGTCATCGTTCTTCGCGGGCAAGCCACGCTCCTACAGGATCCTCGTCGCGGCATTGCCCCCTCGCCACAGGCCCCCCCCGGGCGGTACCCTGTCGAGGATTTTCCCCACGACTATTGTGAACCGCCGAATGCCGAATCTACCCCTGTACGTACAGCGCATCCTCGAATTGATGAAGCGTTATCCCGGGGTCATTGCGCTTGGCGGTTTCATTTCAGGGGTTGGCAGTTTCATGTTGGTGGATCGTCAACAGGGTCTGGCGACCTGGATCACCACCATCATGCTGGTCAGCTGGGTCTGGCTGATGCTGGAAAACAGCCTCACCAAGCTGTTCGCCAGGGTCTTCAAGCGCGAAATACCCCAGCCGTTGCTGCGGTATGCAACGCAGATGATTCATCAGGAAAGCCTGTTCTTTGTCCTGCCGTTCTTTTTAATCACCACCACCTGGAACAGCGGCCAGTTATTCTTCACGGGATTACTGAGCATGGCGGCGCTGATTTCGATCATCGACCCGCTCTACTACAAATGGCTGGCGCCACGCCGCTGGGCATTTCTGGCGCTGCATACCCTGACACTGTTCGCGGCCCTGCTGACCGCCCTGCCCGTGATCCTGCACCTGACCACCGCCCAGAGTTTCAAGCTGGCGCTGGGCATAGCCATGGTGCTGTCGTTCCCGAGCCTGGCCTCGATCTTCCCGATTCGCACCGTGCGCAATGCGTTGGCGATCCTCAGCATCACCGTAGGCATTGGCGCCGCCGGTTGGGTGCTGCGCTCCTGGGTGCCACCGGCGACCTTGTGGCTGACCGATGTGGCGATCAGCACCCAAATGCAGGACCGCACCCCTGGCAAGAGCCTGGAAGAAGTCAGCGCCGAACAGATTCGCGGAGGTGGGCTGTACGCATACACCGCGATCAACGCTCCGCGGGGTCTGGCCGAACGGATTTATCACGTCTGGATGTTCAACGGTAAGGAAGTCGACCGAATCCCTCTGGACATCAACGGCGGGCGCAAGGAAGGCTACCGCGCCTGGACCCACAAGCAGAACTTCCCCGGTAACCCCACGGGCAAATGGCAGGTTCGGGTGCTCACCGAAGACGGTCAATTGATCGGCGTGTTGCGCTTCAAGGTCATGGACAGCACACCCGTCAAAGAAAAGTAACGCGGTTCGTGCTATTAGTCTGGTCTGCGCAATCGCCGAACAAGCACGGAGCTTATGACCAGCAGCACAATGCCCGGCAGTGCCCGACTGGACACCTCGCACAGCCCCGCCCTGTTGCGGGTCACGGGTGACTGGACGCTCGCCCATTACGCCGATCTCAGCCGCCTGAGCGAAAAGCTCCATGGCCAATACGACAACGACACCCACATCGATCTCAATGGCCTCGGCGCACTCGATACGGCGGGTGCGTCATTGCTGGTGGAGTTGCTGGGGGCCGAGCGTCTGGGCAAATCTGCCGAACACCCCGATTGCACCCTTTCTTCCGCGGATCGCGCCTTGTTGCAGACGGTGTACTGTTCGCTGACTGATTTCTGCGTGCCGATCAAAGAACCGGAAATCAGCGTCGGCATTCAACTGCTGACCCGCATCGGCCGCGCAGTCGACGCTGTTTGGCAGGACACCCTGCAACTGTTGGGTTTCGTCGGCCTGATCCTGGAAACCATCGCTCGCGGGTTGTTCCGGCCCAAGCGCTGGCGCCTCACGCCGATGGTCGCCCACATCGAGCAGACCGGTCTCGACGCCGCGCCCATCGTCGCCCTGCTGACCTTTCTGGTGGGGGCTGTAGTGGCGTTTCTCGGGGCGACGGTGCTGGCCAGTTTTGGCGCGAGCATTTTTACCGTGGACCTGGTGGCGTTCTCTTTTCTGCGGGAGTTCGGCGTGTTGCTCACGGCGATCTTGATGGCCGGCCGCACCGCCAGTGCGTTCACCGCGCAGATCGGTTCGATGAAGGCCAACGAAGAAATCGACGCGATCCGCACCCTCGGCCTTGACCCGATGGAGTTGCTGGTAGTACCTCGCGTCCTGGCGTTGCTGGTGGCGCTGCCGATGCTGACCTTTCTGGCGATGCTGTCCGGGATTATCGGCGGTGGCGTAGTCTGCGCGCTGTCGCTGGATATCTCGCCGGCGATGTTCCTGTCACTGCTGCAGTCAGACATCGGTGTTCAGCACTTTCTGGTGGGGATCGTCAAAGCACCGATTTTTGCGTTCCTGATTGCCGCTATCGGCTGCCTCGAGGGCTTCAAGGTCAGTGGCAGCGCCGAGTCCGTCGGCGCGCACACCACGTCCAGTGTGGTGCAGTCGATTTTCGTGGTGATCGTTCTCGACGCCGTGGCTGCATTGTTTTTCATGGAGATGGACTGGTGAGTCGTTTACCCCGAGCGCCTTCAGAGGCGGTGATTGAAGTCCGTGGGCTGTGCAATCGCTTCGGCCGCCAGAGCGTGCATGAGAACCTCGACCTGGACTTGTACAGGGGCGAAATTCTGGCGGTGGTCGGCGGTTCCGGCAGCGGCAAATCGGTGCTGCTGCGCAGCATTGTCGGCCTGCGTCAGCCCAGCGAAGGTCTGGTGAAGGTCTTCGGCGAGAACTTGCCGAGCCTGTCGGAACACGAGCGCTCGCTGGTCGAGCGGCGGTTCGGCGTGTTGTTCCAGAAAGGTGCCTTGTTCTCCTCGCTCACCGTGACCGAGAACGTCGCCCTGCCCCTGATTGAACACGCGGGTCTGAGCCGCGCCGACGCCGAACACCTGGCAGCAGTGAAACTGGCCTTGGCCGGGCTACCGTTGTCGGCGGCTGACAAATACCCCGCTTCGCTGTCCGGAGGCATGATCAAACGCGCAGCCCTGGCCCGTGCCTTGGCCCTGGACCCGGATATCCTGTTTCTCGACGAACCCACCGCCGGTCTAGACCCGATTGGCGCCGCAGGTTTCGATCAGCTGATCCTGACTCTGCGCGATGCCTTGGGCCTGAGCGTGTTTCTGGTGACCCACGACCTCGACACGCTCTACACCATCACCGACCGGGTGGCGGTGCTGGCGCAGAAGAAAGTGCTGGTGGCAGACGCCATCGACAAGGTATCGGAAACCGATGATGCGTGGATTCACGAATACTTCCATGGCCCTCGCGGCCGCGCGGCGCTGATGGCCGCTAACCAGCTCAAGGAGGTCTGACATGGAAACCCGAGCCCATCACGTATTGATCGGCCTGTTCACCGTCATAGTGGTGGCAGGTGCCTTGCTCTTTGGTCTGTGGCTGGCCAAGTCCAGCGTCGATACCGAATTCAAGGATTACGAAATCGTCTTCAACGAGGCGGTCAGCGGCCTGTCCAAGGGCAGCGCCGTGCAGTACAGCGGGATCAAGGTCGGCGACGTGGTGATGCTGCGCCTGGACCCGAATGATCCGCGCCGGGTGTTGGCGCGGATTCGCCTGAGCGGAGATACTCCGATCAAAGAAGACACCCAGGCCAAACTGGCGCTGACCGGGATCACCGGGACCTCGATCATCCAGCTCAGCGGCGGCACGCCACAAAGTCCGACGCTCAAGGACAAGGACGGCAATTTGCCGACAATCGTTGCATCGCCCTCGCCCATTGCCCGGTTGATGAATGACAGTAACGATCTGATGGCGGGCGTGAACGTGTTGATGCACAACGCCAATCAGTTGTTTTCCTCGGAGAACGTCGCGCGTATCAGCAGCACCCTGGAGCACCTGGAGCAAACCACCGGCACCATCGCCGACCAGCGCGGGGATATTCGTCAGGCGATGCAGCAACTGGCTTCGGTTGGCAAGCAAGCCAGCGCCACCCTGGAACAGACCACCGCATTGATGCGCAACGCCAACGGCTTGCTCAACGATCAGGGCAAGCTGATGTTCGGCAGTGCCGAGCAAGCCATGAAGTCCCTGGAACAAAGCAGCGCGACCATCAACGCGTTGCTCTCCGCCAATCAGGATTCCCTCAACAATGGCATGCAGGGCCTCAATGGCCTGGCACCTGCGGTGCGTGAGCTGCGCGATACCTTGAGTTCGTTGCGGACCATTTCCCAGCGGCTTGAGGCCAACCCCAGCGGTTACCTGCTGGGCAATGACAAGAATAAGGAATTCACGCCATGAAGCTGGCCCATCTCGCCCTCCTCGCCGGTTTTTCGTTGGTCGCTTCCTGTTCGATTTTCCCCAAGACCGAGCCGTCCGATGTCTATCGACTGCCATCGGCACAGAGCGAGACATCGCCCCATCACGGCGCGCCGCAGCGCTGGTCGTTGCGCCTGTCCAAGCCTCAGACCAGCGAAGCCTTGAACAACCCGAAAATCGCCGTAATCCCTCAAGGTGATCTGATCAGCAGCTACAAGGCTTCCCGCTGGAGCGACCCGGCACCGGTGCTGTTGCGCAACCGTCTGCTCGATGGTTTCCAGCGTGACGGTCGCGTGCCGTTGCTCAGCACCGATGACAGTAATTTCCAGGCAGACCTGGAACTGGGCGGTAACCTGCAAGCGTTCCAGACCGAGTACCAAGGCACGGCGGCGAGCGTGGTCGTGCGCCTGGATGCGTTGCTGGTGCGTGGGTATGACCAGCGAGTCCTCGCCAGCCGGCGCTTTGAAGTGCGTCAGCCGTTGAGCGATGTGAAGGTGCCGGCGGTGGTGACCGGTTTTGGCCAGGCCAGCGATCAATTGACGGCGCAGGTGGTGGCTTGGACGGTGGAGCAAGGTCAGAAGGTTGTGCCGCCGTTGAGGCCATAAAGGTCGGACGCATTTTTAATGTGGGAGCGGCGGTGCGACGATTCGACTTGCTCGCGAAGGCGGTGTGTCAGTCAACAGGGATGTTGAATGTACCGGCCTCTTCGCGAGCAAGCCCGCTCCCACAGGGTTCTCGGTCAACCGAAGAACCAGTAGCAAACCCCGATCGCGCCAAGAACACCTGCCAACTCCGCCAGCAACGCACAGCCCACCGCATGCCGTGCACGCTGAATGCCTACGGCACCGAAATACACCGCCAGCACATAGAAGGTCGTTTCGGTACTGCCCTGAACCGTCGCCGCCACCAGTGCCGGGAAGCTGTCTACCCCGGAGGTCTTCATGGTTTCGATCAGCATTGCCCGGGCGGCGCTGCCGGAGAAAGGTTTGACCATGGCCGTGGGCAGCGCATCGACGAAGCGCGTGTCCCAACCGGCCCACTCCACCAGATGACGAATCCCGTCCAGACCGAAGTCCAGCGCCCCGGATGCCCGCAGCACGCCCACGGCACAGAGCATCGCCACCAGATAGGGCAGCAGGTTCTTGGCCACGTCGAAGCCTTCTTTGGCGCCTTCGATGAACGCCTCGTAGACCTTTACTTTGCGTAATGCGCCGATCACCAGAAACAGCATGATCAGCCCGAACAGCGTCAGGTTGCCGAGGATCGATGACAGGCTCGCCAGCGCAGTCGCCGAAAGCGTCGCCAGCAGCGCCATGAACGCGCCGAGGGCCAAGGCACCGGGAATCAGGTAGGCGAGTACCACCGGATCCCACAGGCGCAGACGCTGCATGAACGCCACCGACAACAGACCGACCAGAGTCGAGCAGCTAGTCGCGAGCAGAATCGGCAGGAACACCAGAGTCGGATCGGGTGCGCCTTGCTGGGCGCGGTACATGAAGATCGTCACCGGCAGCAGGGTCAGGGAGGAGGCGTTGAGTACCAGGAAGAGGATCTGCGCGTTGCTGGCGATGGTGTCGCTGGGGTTGAGCTCTTGCAGCGCCTTCATGGCTTTGAGGCCGATCGGCGTGGCGGCGTTGTCCAGCCCCAGGCCATTGGCGGCGAAGTTGAGCGTGATCAGACCGATGGCCGGATGCCCGGGCGGTACTTCCGGCATCAGGCGCAGGAATAGCGGGCCCAATGCCTTGGCCAGCCATTCGACGATCCCGGCCTTTTCGGCGATCCGCAGAAAACCCAGCCAGAGGGTGAGGGTGCCGAACAGCAAGACCATGACCTCGACCGACAATTTGGCCATGGCGAAAATGCTTTCCACCATCGCCGCAAAGATCCCGGCGTTACCGCCGATCAGCCACTGCGCGAACGCCGACACGGCTGCCACGATGAAGAAGCCAAGCCACAGCCCATTAAGCATCAGTCAAATCCCCCGGAAGATGCGGCGAATGATAGCGGGGCAGGCAGAAACGACAAACCCCGGAATTCTCCGGGGTTTGTTTGCGAGATTGCGTCATACACCTAATGTGCGTGCAACCTCGTACTGTAGGAGCGAGGCTTGCCCGCGAAGAACGATAACGCGGTGCAACTGAAACACCGCAGCGTCCCATTCGCGGGCAAGCCTCGCTCCTACAAGGATCTACGTTAGTTGCTGGAAATTTCGCCAGCCGGCAGCTTTTCCTTGCTGCGCCAGTGCGGCAGGGAGTTCCAGTAGCGTTGGCCCTTGGCATCGTCGTACATGCCTTCCCAACGAGCGATAACCAATACGGCCAAGGCGTTGCCGATCACGTTCAACGCGGTACGCGCCATGTCCATGATGCGGTCGACACCGGCGATGAATGCCAGGCCTTCCAGTGGAATACCGACGCTGCCCAACGTGGCCAGCAGCACCACGAAGGACACGCCCGGTACGCCGGCAATGCCTTTGGAAGTGACCATCAACGTCAGCACCAACAGCAATTGCTGGCTGATCGACAGATCGATGCCATAAAGCTGGGCAATGAAGATCGCCGCGATGCTCTGGTACAGGGTCGAGCCGTCGAGGTTGAACGAGTAGCCGGTCGGCACCACAAAACTGCAAATGGCTTTCGGCGCGCCGTAGGCTTCCATCTTCTCGATCACGCGCGGCAGCACGGTTTCGGAACTGGCGGTGGAGTAGGCCAGGACCAGCTCATCCTTGAAGATGCGCATCAGCTTGATCACTGAGAAGCCGAACAGGCGAGCGATCAGGCCCAGCACCACGAAGGCGAAGAAGGCAATGGCGAAGTAAACCAGGATGACCAGTTTGGCCAGCGGCAGCAGAGAGGCGAAGCCGAAGTTGGCCACGGTCACCGCGATTAAAGCGAAAACACCAATAGGCGCGTAGTTCATGATCATGTGAGTGACCTTGAACATGCTCTCCGACACGCCCTGGAACATCTTCACCAGCGGATCGCGCAGGTCCGATTGCAGGCTCGACAGACCGAGACCGAACAACACGGAGAAGAAAATGATCGGCAGCATCTCGCCGCGGGCCATGGCTGCAAAGATGTTCGACGGGATCAGGTTGAGGATGGTCTGGATGAACGCATGTTCATGCTGAACCTCGGCGGCGGTGGCCTGGTACTTGGAAATATCCACCGTACCCAGGGTGCTCATGTCGATGCCGCTGCCCGGATGGACCACGTTGGCCAACACCAGACCGACCAGAATGGCGATGGTGGTGACGATTTCGAAGTAAATGATGGTCTTCAGACCGATGCGACCGAGTTTCTTCGCGTCACCCACGCCAGCAATGCCGACGACGAGCGAGGAGATCACGATCGGGATCACGATCATCTTGATCAGACGGATAAAGATATCGCCTGCCGGTTGCAGGACATTGCTGATCCACCAGGCTTTTTCGGCACTGAAATGGTTGAGCAGTGCACCAATTGCTATCCCCAGAACCAGACCGATGAGGATCTGCCAGGCGAGGCTAAGCTTTGCCTTCTTCATATCTTTACCCTTACTTGCGTTTGACTCAGACCGATGCATGAACTGAAACACCCAATGGCGAACACGTTTTGCACCGACCCCCGTATAAGGTCCCCGCGAGCGAGCATTTACGGCTCTCGGGCGGCGAAAAAAGGCGCAACTATTCCGATGCCGGCAAGCGCCGTCTAATGCCGTAAACGCCTACCCTATGCCGAATCGGCATGAGATTTTTTCACTGTAACCTGCGTCCCAGCCGGTTTGAATACGACATTCAGGCGGGCATAAGTGCCGTGAACCGGCCATTTCAGCGCAGGTCGATGTTTTTTAAATAGATGGAAATTTGGGAAAAGGCCTACGTTTGGCGGCGAATTATCTTATCGAGAACGTCGGAGCTTTCTCGATATACGGTCACGAAGAAACACCGCGAAACGGTTTTGCGGGGAATATGCAGCAATAGCAGATGAGCTGAGTGCTCTAGATCAACGTTTTGCACGTCGAAGCCCTCCGCAAGTTCGTCGAGCCCACCTCGGGGGCCCGGCGAACTTGCGTCGCAGCTTTACCTGACCCGGCCCTTGCGCAGGTACTCCCTGTACCTGTAGGTCACTGCGACCCTGAAGCAGTCAGAGCGTCCCGACCCCTTGGTCATGCGTCTACCGTCCTCGGGTAGCGCAATGGAAAGAAGCGCTGTGGCCTCTTTCGTGTTTCGAACCCTTTCTTCAGTTATTTCAGCCTCGACCGCGGCGGCCAAAGAAGAAGGAAGCAATGAACATCACCAGGAACACGAGAAAGAGAATCTTGGCGATACCCGTGGCGGTGCCCGCGATACCACCGAAGCCCAGTACTGCGGCGATGATGGCAATGATCAAGAATGTGATTGCCCAGCTCAACATGGTGATTCTCCTTACGCATCTGTTTAAAGGTGTTGCTTGTGGTGCTTTCCGGGCGTGTCGAGCACGCCAAGTTCGTTTGCTTAAAACACCCAACGTTCTTGAGGCGTCTCATCAACAGGCTGCGCCTGGTCGACGTCCATCATTCGCATTGAGTCGTTGTCAGTCAGGTTGCTGCCAGCGCTGAAATGGGTTTGGGGGGGATGTGAAATCGACAGGTGCGGCGTCTCCGGCTGCTGGCTCTGTTCCCAACGCAAGAATTGCTGACCTCCAATCAAGGTGATTAACAGCGCCAGCAAGGCAATCAGGCCTTGCTGGACATGCAATGGGGAGATACGCAATTGGGCGGCACCTTGGCGATTCATCCTGAAGTTCCTCCCCACGCTGGGTCGTATTCTTTGGCGGGCGCTTGTTCATTAAATGCCCTGACTACCCAGACTCCTGCAGTCTGCATGCCACCTTTTTGTTAGGTTTAATACGTTTAAAATCAATAAGTTACATGGTCTGTGAAAATCGTTTCAGACGCATCCTGCACGATGCCTCTTCTGAGGTCGTGCGTAATGCACGATGAGCTCGCCGAAACTTTCAATATTTTTGGAATTGAGGGAAGGGCACAGATGTCAGAAAGGGACGCAGGCAATCGCCGAAGAATGATCTATTAATAAAAAATCAGATAAATCAGTGAATTATATTGTTGCTGAGCAGATAGCTCCGCTGTTTTGTCTGGAATCGACCACACTCAATCATGCAACTTGCCCGATTTTTTCCGGGACTAACCCAATCATCAATAAAGGAGCGTAGGAACATGGAATCAGCCACTGAGCATCAAGGCCGCATTCTGCTGGTGGATGATGAATCCGCCATCCTTCGAACCTTTCGCTATTGCCTCGAAGACGAAGGCTACAGCGTGGCCACCGCGACCAGCGCTGCTCAGGCCGAAGCCTTGTTGCAGCGCCAGGTTTTCGATCTGTGCTTCCTCGATTTGCGCCTGGGGGAAGATAACGGCCTGGATGTGCTGGCCCAGATGCGCATCCAGGCGCCCTGGATGCGGGTGGTGATCGTCACTGCTCACTCGGCCGTGGACACCGCCGTGGATGCGATTCAGGCTGGCGCCGCCGACTACCTGGTCAAGCCTTGCAGCCCCGACCAGTTGCGTCTGGCCACTGCCAAACAGCTGGAAGTACGGCAACTCTCGGCGCGCCTGGAAGCCCTCGAAGGTGAAGTGCGAAAACCCAAGGAGGGCCTGGATTCGCACAGTCCGGCCATGAAAGTGGTGCTCGAAACCGCGCGCCAGGTCGCCAGTACTGACGCCAATATCCTGCTTCTCGGCGAATCCGGCACGGGTAAAGGTGAGCTGTCACGGGCCATTCACGGCTGGAGCAAACGCCAGAAGAAGTCCTGCGTCACCGTCAACTGCCCGTCCCTGACAGCAGAGTTGATGGACAGCGAGCTCTTCGGACACAGCCGCGGCGCGTTCACCGGGGCCAGTGAAAGTACCTTGGGTCGTGTCAACCAGGCCGACGGCGGAACGTTGTTTCTCGACGAGATCGGCGATTTTCCATTGACCTTGCAACCAAAATTGCTGCGCTTCATTCAGGACAAGGAATACGAACGTGTGGGCGACCCGGTGACCCGCCGTGCCGATGTGCGAATCCTCGCAGCGACTAACCTCAACCTTGAAGACATGGTTCGAGATGGCCGTTTTCGTGAAGACTTGCTCTATCGCCTGAACGTCATCACCTTGCACCTGCCACCGCTTCGCGAACGCAGGGAAGACATTCTGAACCTGGCTGACCGTTTCCTGGCACGCTTCGTCAAGGAATACTCGCGCCCGGCCCGGTGTTTCAGCGACGAGGCCCGCGAAGCGCTGCTCGGCTACCGCTGGCCGGGCAACATTCGCGAGCTGCGCAACGTGGTGGAGCGCGCGAGCATTATTTGTCCGCAGGAGCGGGTAGAGCTCAGCCACTTGGGCATGGCCGAGACCCCGACCAACCACACGCCGCGCATCGGCGCTGCATTGAGCCTGGATGAATTGGAAAAAGCTCACATTGGCGCGGTCCTGGCCACGGCCGATACGCTGGATCAGGCGGCCAAGACCCTGGGTATCGATGCTTCGACCCTGTACCGCAAACGCAAGCAGTACAATCTGTGAGTCGTAATCGATGAAACTGGCGATGACGTTGCGCACCCGGCTGTTTCTGAGTATTTCCGCGCTGATGACCGTGGCGCTGCTTGGGCTGTTGCTCGGGCTGGTCAGCGTGATGCAGATGGCAGGGACTCAGGAAGCCCTGATCCGTGACAACTTCGTCACGCTGGATCTGGGATTGAAGCTGCGTCAGACCCTGGGTGATCAATTGATCATCATGCTTGAGGAACACCCTGATCCTGCGGCGTTCGAGGCCTCCAGGCAGCATTCCCTTGAATTGCTCGACGAAGGCATTGCCCGCGAGCCGTCCAGCGAGGGTGCCCAATACAGTTTCAAAAAGGCCAAGGCTGATTATCAGAGCTTGCTGCAGGCCTTTGATCTTTCCCGCGCTCCGGTACAGGTAGTCAGTGATGACGGGGATCTCACGGAAAAATTCAACGCGTTGCGCAACGGTTTGATCTCCGAACAGAAGCGCGCACTCGATAGCATCACTGAGATCGAACGTCAGGCCCGGGAGCGGGCTCTGTTGGTTGCCGGCCTGCTTGGGTTGGTCGGGGTGGGGGTGTTGTTTATCGGCTTCATTACCGCCCATGCGATCGCCCGGCGTTTCGGGACTCCGATCGAGGCGCTAGTGCAGGCCGCTGACAATATCGGCCAGGGCAATTTCGAAGTGACCCTGCCGATTTCTTCCGCGGTGGAAATGAACCAGTTGACCCGGCGTTTTGGAATCATGGCCGAGGCCTTGCGTGAGCACCAGGCGACCAATATCGACGAACTGCTCGCCGGCCAACAACGTTTGCAAGCGGTGCTCGACAGCATCGACGACGGTTTGCTGATCATTGATCGTCAAGGTCATCTCGAACACCTTAACCCCGTGGCTCAGCGCCAGTTAGGCTGGGACAGCGATCGTTTCGGTCAAGGACTGGGCACGGCGCTTGAGCATCCCGAACTGGATGAACAGCTGCAACTGGTGCTGCGCGGCGGCACGCTGGAGCGAGCGCCGGACGACCTGAGCATCGAGGTCGATGGTGAGTCGCGATTGTTGACGTATAGCCTGACGCCGGTCAGCCATACCCAAGGGCATATTCTCGGCGCCGTGATGGTGCTGCATGACGTCACCGAGCAGCGCACATTCGAACGGGCGCGCAGCGAGTTCGTCTTGCGTGCTTCCCATGAGTTGCGCACACCGGTCACCGGGATGCACATGGCATTCGGTCTGTTCCGCGAGCGGGTGCATTTTGCCGAAGACTCCCGCGAGGCTGACTTGCTGGACACGGTCAACGAAGAAATGCAGCGCCTGATGCAGTTGATCAATGATCTGCTGAATTTCTCCCGGTATCAGAATGGCTTGCAAAAACTCACGCTGGCACCGTGCTCCATTGAGGATTTGCTGGAGCAGGCCCAGGTACGTTTTGCCGGCTCGGCGCAGGAGAAGGGCATTGAGTTGCTGGTGGAAGTGCAGGGACCGTTGCCGCGACTGCAAGCCGATCAGGTGCAACTGGAGCGGGTGCTCGACAACCTGATCGACAACGCCTTGCGCCATACCTCCCGTGACGGGCTGATACGTTTGCAGGCCAGGCGGCATGGGGAGCGGATGATTATCAGTGTCGAGGACAACGGCGAAGGCATTGCCTATGGCCAGCAGGGACGGATCTTCGAACCCTTTGTCCAGGTCGGCCGCAAAAAGGGCGGGGCCGGGCTCGGTCTGGCGCTGTGCAAGGAAATCGTGCAGCTGCATGGCGGGCGGATGGGTGTCTACTCCCGGCCTGGACAGGGCACGCAGTTCTACATGGCGCTGGTGGTATAAGCCTGATCCATCTCAGGCGTCGTCATCCAGACGTCGCGTGGTCAGTCGGCGGCCACGGGTGATCAGTTCGATGAACTGCACGGCGCTCAGTGCGTGAGAGAACAGCCAGCCTTGACCGAACTTCACCCCTTCGCTGCTCAGAAACAGCACTTGGGCTTCATGTTCGATGCCTTCTGCAATGACCTTGAGTTGCAGGGCCTGAGCCATGCGAATGATGTGCGGTGCCACGCCGCTGCTGGCGGCATCATGGCCCAGCGCGTCGATAAACGCCTTGTCGATTTTCAGGCAGTCCACCGGTAGGGTTTGCAGGTAGGCGAGGCTGCAATAGCCGGTGCCAAAGTCGTCGATCAGCACCTGATGCCCGACATCCCGCAGGGCTTGCAGGTTTTCTCTGGCCACCACCACATCCACCAAACCGCGCTCGGTCACTTCAAAGGCAATCTGCCTGGCCGCCACTCGGTGCAAGCTCAACAGGCGCGCCATTACCTGACCAATACGCGGCACCATGACATCGCAGGCCGCCAGGTTGACCGAAATGTACAATTGCGGATTGGACCGCAACAGTTGCCCGAGCTGTTCCAGCAGGCGCTGCAATACGAAGTCAGTCATCTGGCGGATCTGGCCAGTATTCTCCGCCATCGGAATGAACAGGTCGGGACTGGTCAGCGTACCGTCCGGCCTTCGCCAGCGCAGCAGGGCTTCGGCGCCGACGCAGTTGCGGCTGTCGAGGTCGAAGATCGGTTGATACAACACCTGCAACTCGCCTCGCCGAATGGCGCCTTGCAGTTCGGCATCCAGCGATTGCCGCTGGCGCACTAGCAGAAACACCAGAATGCCGACACAAGCACTCAGCGCCAGGCTGGCCGGCAGTAGCCACCACCATACCGCGGGTACATGCATTCCGGTGCGAGGGGTGATCAGTACCAGTTGGTAGTCGGGTGTGTTACTGGGCATTTGGTAAATCAGGTGGGTATCAGTAACGTGCAGCGCATCGCGGCTTTTCGGGGGCCATGGTTCCGCCGGGGGCCAGGGCTGCGCGACACCGAGTACCGGAACAGCCCGGCTGCCGTGGTCGAGCACCACCAACAGGCTACTTCCCGGAGACAGATCGACCATGTCGGTCAAATGCCCGCGCGACGTCGCCACCCTGAAATTGCCACGCCCAAGCATCAGTGCGGCGCGGTTCTCATCGGGTTCGGTGGTGGTATTCAACCAATAGCTGTAGGTGGGGCCTTTGATGTCCGGTGGTCGGATCAGCGATAGCCCCTCCTGGCGGGGGCGGTTGGAGCAGGTTCGCGAAGTGTCCATATAAGCGGCTTCATAAACGAAGCGGTAATTGAAGCTGACCTGCTGCAGGGTGGCGATCATTTCGTCATCGCAACGTCGCAGCGGCTGGGCTTGCAGGTCATCGAGGCTTTCGCGCAGTTGTCCGAACAGTTGCTCCAGGCGGGCCAGGAAGCGCTCCCCCTGGGCATTCATCTCCTGGCTTTCGTTGTGCTCGACTTGATTCATCGCCACGAACAAACTGCCGACCGTTAGGATCGTTGCGCTCAAGGCAGTCGCCAGCATCGCCAAAAACCAAGGGCGATAGAACCAGCTATGCAGTCTCTCCCGAGCAGCAGTCATCATGGAATATCCGAAGAATTACCAATGAGTTATAGCTGCTGATCAGGAAAAAGCGCTGACCGTCGGGCGGGCGTCATTATTTTGTCTGGTTCAACACCTGAAGAAGCGCCGCGGTTTGTGCGTCCGGTGTGCCGTCGAAACGGGAAGGGCGGAAATGCAGTTGAAAGGCCGCCAGCACATTGCGTGTCGCTGCATCCAGTTCGCCGGTTTGCGGCGTGGCGTACCCCACGCGGGCAAGCTGTGCCTGAAACCAACTGATACTGGGTAATTGCACGGCGAACTGCGCTTGTTGCCGCGCCACGGCCTGTTCATTCGGCCAGATCCCCAAACCTTCGGCGGCCAGGCGCTTCCAGGGGAACAGCGGGCCGGGGTCGAGCTTGCGCATCGGTGCGATGTCGCTATGGCCAATGATATGGCGGGGGCTGATGCCTTGGCGCTTGCTGATGTCCTTGAGCAGGAAGATCATCGACTGAATCTGGGCTTCGCTATAGGGATACCAGAGACGCCCGGTCGGGGTGTCCTCAAAGCCCTGATTAACGATTTCGATGCCAATGGAACTGGAGTTCAGCCAGGTCCGGCCTTGCCATTCGCTTTCGCCAGCGTGCCAGGCCCGGACATTTTCATCCATCAGCTTATAAATAGTGGCGCGCTTGTCATCGCTGATCAGGTAGTGGCTGCTGACCTCGCCATGGGTCAGCAATTGCAACGAGTTTTCCAGGGATGCGGACGTGTAATGCATCACCACGAACTGAATACGGCTGTCGTGATTGGCTGAAGAGTGGCTGGTATCAATTCGTGGGCCGCTGGCACAACCGGCTAATAGAAGCAGCGACGCAATAAAAATAAGACATTTCATGGCAGGAGACAGTACACGCAAAGACAATAATGCAACAGTGTAACGTGTTGCCTTGCGGCGCTAACGGCAAAAAACGCTCCTTTAAACAAAATGGAACAATTGGCCCGTTAGCCCAGTTCAACTCGATTTCGTCCGGTATTTTTCGCCCGGTATAACGCCTGATCAGCTCTTTTAAGCACAAGATCGCTATGTTCGCCTGGTCTGAAGGCGCTTAGTCCCATGGAAATGGTAATGGTGACTCGCTTGCCCTTGAAGTGAAACGGGCAGGCTTCGATCGATGCGCGCAAGGTTTCCAGCAGTTTCGCGCCGACCATAGGTAGTGTGGCAGGCATCAACAGTACAAACTCCTCACCGCCGAACCGGGCAATGAAATCAGTCCCGCGCAGACGCTTGCGAAGCACGTTGGCGATGATTTTCAACACCTTGTCGCCTGCCAGGTGGCCATAGTTGTCATTGATACGTTTGAAATGGTCGAGGTCGAGCATTGCCAGCAACAAGGTATTGCCCTGTTGTTGCCATTGGCCGATTTCATGCTCCAGGCGTTCGCCCCAGGCAGCTCGATTCGGCAGGCCGGTCAATGGATCGATCAGCGCCTTCTGACGCTGCTCTTCGAGATGCTCGCGGTAACCCAGGGCTTCCTCCTCCATATGGGCAACCCTTTCGGCCAGACTTTGCAAGCGGGCGGCTACTTCCTGCTCACGCTCGTCGCGCTGTTTCTGGTGCTGGTCCATGGTGCCGAGCAAGCCTTCGAGGTGGTTTTCCAGCACATGCTTGAGATCATCAAGGTCCGCCGCTTCTTGCATGCTGCTTTGCAAGCCATCGACTTGCTCGCGAATTTGCGTATCCATTTCCCGCGCGGCCGAGCGGTTGTCGGCGTGGCCGTCGCTCGCCGCTTGCAGGTTGCTCTGAAAGGACTCGAGGCGTTCGTTGAGTTGCTGCAGGTACGCCTCGAATTCGTGCTGGCCGCTGTCGGTAATTGCCAGCATCAACGTTGCCAGATCATCGAGGATGGGTAGCAATTCGTACCAGTTCAAGCCGTTTTGAAGACGATCGCGCATCGCCTCGGCTTGTGGACGATAGCGTTCGGGCAACGCCAGGTCATCGAGAAGGCCCAGTAGCGTATCTTCGATGTGCTTGGCGACAGAGCTGTAGGACGGCTCCGGTGAATCCGGCAGGGCATACAGAATATCGTGCTCGGAAGGCTCTGAATCGATGGCCTCCGGTGTCAATTCATCGGGATTGATTGCCGACGGAGCCTGTGTGGCGATCGATGGAACCGGCTCGATATTCGGACGGGTTTGTAACTCCTGGACTTGGCTGCTCGTAGCTTCGGGCTCAAGGACGGGCGGGTCAAACGCCACGACTTCAGTTGCAGGTGCCATTATTGTTGGCGTCTGAGTCTGCGGTGGCTCAGTGCGCGAAGCGGTAGGCAGGGCGACTGCTACGGTTGGCAACGCCACTAGCGGTTTAACGGCGGCTGGCGTGAGATTGGCCATTGCTTGTGGGGGCTCGGCCGATGCTGCAACCGATTCGACAGGTTGCGGGGCAAGCATTTGCGATACGGCGGCGATGATCTGTGGCGCGGTCTCCTCCGTTTCCCTGCTGAACAGGCGCTGCAGAAAACCTGGACGATCAGGTTCGGCAGGAGTCTCCAGCAGGTTCAAGGCTTTGCCTTGCAAGCCGCTCAGCTCGCTGAGCAGCAACGGGATTTCGCGGGCCTGGCCTACGCGTCTGTCCAGCTGCTTGGCGAAATTTTTCAGCGGCCGGCTCACTTCACGGGGCAGAGGCAACGCTTGCAGCTGAGAGACCAGCGCCGTCAGGGCGGCACTGACTTGATCGACCCGGGTTTCCCGGCGTTGCTCGGAGTCGAGCACGGCTTTTTCCAGGCGCGGCAGCAAGGCAGCCAGGCCGGCGTCCATGTCATCGGTGCGTACGACTTCGCGCATTTCCTTCATGCATTGGTCAACGGCGCGATCGGTACCTTCTGCGGCCAGGGTACTGCGCACCAGCCCACGGCGCAGCAGGTCGAGCCGGGCGTCCCATCGACGCTCCAGCTTTTCCTGTTGTTCGATGCTTTTGAGGTATTTCTCTTTCCAGCGCTGTGTTTCGTCGCTCATTCAGGCAGGACTCAACGCGGGTAATGCATCGGCCGTGAGCGAACCCGGCAGACGAATCTCTACCGCGACCGGCAGGTGATCGGAAATGGGTTGTGCCAGCACTTCGACCTTTTCAAGGGTCAGGGTGGGGCTGAGCAGAATATGGTCCAGGCAACGCTGTGGGCGCCAGCTGGGGAAGGTCGCTTCCAGTTGCGGCGCGAGCAGGCCCAAATCACGCAACGGGGAGTTTTGCAGCAAGTCACTGGCATGGGTATTCATGTCGCCCATCAGCACCTGGTGTTTATAACCGCCGATCAATTCGCGGATGTAGGCCAGTTGCAGGCTACGGGTGCGAGCGCCCAGCGCCAGATGCATCATCACCACCACGAGCGCCTCCGGACCTTCGCCGAAGCGCACCAGAATCGCCCCGCGACCCTTGGGCCCTGGCAGGGGATGATCTTCAATCGCCCACGGGCGCAGGCGGCTGAGCACGCCATTGCTGTGCTGGCCGAGATGACCAAGATTGCGATTGAGTTGTTGATACCAGTAGGGGAAGGCGCCGAGCTGTGCCAGGTGTTCGACCTGATTGACGTAGCCCGAGCGCAGGCTGCCGCCATCGGCCTCCTGCAAGGCGACCAGATCGAAGTCGCCCAGCAGATTACCGATTTTTTGCAGGTTGTCGGCACGCCCGGTGTGCGGCAACAGATGCTGCCAGCCACGGGTCAGATAGTGCCGATAGCGCTCGGTACTGATGCCGACCTGGATATTGAAACTGAGCAAGCGCAGACGGCTGTCCACGGGCAACCCCGTCGATTCCAGGTGATGCTCGTTGACCTGCGGATGATGCAGGCCAACGATGCGTTCAGTTCCCCAGCGGCGCATGGCAGGTGCCGCGCTTAATTGGCGACGGCCTTAGTCGCCGCTCGCTCTTTGGCGACCAGTTGGTCGGCCAGTTTCAGCGCTTGTTCGGCACCGCCGGCAGAGCCGATGTCAAAGCGATATTTGCCGTTGACGACCATGGTAGGCACGCCGGTGATTTCATATTTCTTGGCCAGTTCTTTGGCTTTGTTGATCTGGCCCTTGATGGCGAAGGAGTCGAAGGTGGCCAGGAACTTGTCCTTGTCTACACCTTGGGTTGCCAGGAAGTCAGCCATGTCTTCTTTGTCGGTCAGTTTCTTGTGTTCTTTCTGAATCGCGTTGAACACCGCTGCGTGAACCTTGTTCTCGACACCCATGGCTTCAAGGGTCAGGAACATCTGGCCGTGTGCGTCCCAAGGGCCGCCAAACATGGCCGGAATGCGCACGAAGTTCACGTCCGAAGGCAGCTTTTCAGCCCATGGGTTAACAATGGGTTCGAAGGCATAGCAATGCGGGCAGCCGTACCAGAACAGCTCCACGACTTCGATCTTGCCAGGCACGGCCACCGGGACCGGATTGCTCAGCTCGACATAGGGCGCTTCAGGTTTTTCGGCGGCTTGGGCAGTCATGCCGAACAGGCTGGCAGCGACGAGCGCGGCGCTGATGATCAGATTACGCATGCTTTACTCCTGGACAATTGGGTCGCCTCGCGCGATCTGTTTTCAGACAGATCCTGGCGGGCTTGAGTTTGTAGTGTAACGGCAGCGGCCACAAAAAAGGGCAGCCAAAGCTACCCTTTTTATGTTTGCATCGACGGATTAATCGAGTGTTAACGTTGCAAGAGATCTACACCCCTCGCAACACTCGATCGCAGGCCTTAGTGCAAGCCTTGAATATAGCTGGAGACTGCGGCTATCTCTTCGTCGCTCAGCTTTTTCGCGATGCTCTGCATCGGTTTGGTATCGCCGTCGTTGGTCCGGCCACCTTCTTCTTTTCTGAAGTCGGTCAGTTGCTTGCCGATGTACTGAGCATGCTGGCCGCCCAGATGCGGGAAGCCGGCAGCTGCGTTGCCCTTGCCGTCTGGAGAGTGGCAGCCGGTGCAGGCTGGCAGGCCCTTGGCCAGATCGCCTCCACGGAACAGTGCTTCACCGCGAGCCACGACTTTCGGGTCGGCAGCGCCAACGCTGCCTTTCTGGCTGGCGAAGTAGGCAGAGATATCAGCCAGATCCTGATCACTCAGGTTGGTCAAAAGGCCGGTCATTTCCAGTACTGTGCGTTTGCCGGACTTGATGTCGTGCAGCTGCTTGTTCAGATAACGCTCGCCCTGACCTGCCAGTTTCGGAAAGTTAGGCGCCATGCTATTGCCATCCGGGCCATGACAGGCGCCACATACTGCGGCTTTCGCCTGACCAGCAGTCGCATCACCTGCAGCATGGGCAATGCCGGAGATCCCCACGGTCAACAGCAGACTCACGATCAATTTGTTCATCAGCTAATCCAACTACGGCTAAGGGTTAAAGAGTTATGGACCGGGTTTACTCGCTCATCCACTGGATGATGGCTCGGTAATCCTCGGCACTGCAGTCCATGCACAAACCACGCGGCGGCATCGCCTTGAAACCCTGGGTCACGTGTTGCACCAGCGTCTCCATACCTTTCGCCAACCTCGGCGTCCAGGCTTCCTGATCGCCCTTGCGGGGCGCCATGGGTAGTTGGCCGGAATGACAGGCACCACAAACACGGTTGTACACAGCTTCCGGATCCTGTGTAGCCTGAGCGCTGTAAAGCGGCATCAAGACACCGGCAGCTAGCAGCCATTTCGTCATAAAACGACCTTTTCAGGGTTGAGAGCGTGCTGCGTTCTAATGCGCAATCAAGGTCAATCGCTCTCGTGAACTTCATCCTACGCTGGGACAAAGCGCACACAAAATCTGCGGCATTATATACTGGCGTCACTGAAACGGAAACGACACTGCTTGCCGCGTCCATTCCCGGCGCCGCCCACATCGGAAATCCCATGCAACTCAAGAATCCCATCCTCGGCCTGTGCCAACAGTCCACCTTCATGCTCAGCGCCGCCAAAGTCGACCAATGCCCCGACGACGAAGGCTTTGAAGTGGCCTTCGCCGGGCGTTCCAACGCCGGCAAGTCCAGCGCGTTGAATACCCTGACACACGCCAGCCTGGCGCGCACCTCGAAAACTCCGGGTCGCACGCAGCTGTTGAACTTCTTCAAGCTAGACGATGAACGCCGTCTGGTCGACCTGCCGGGCTACGGTTACGCGAAAGTGCCGATCCCGTTGAAGATGCACTGGCAGCGTCACCTGGAAGCCTATCTGGGCGGTCGGGAGAGTTTGAAAGGTTTGATTTTGATGATGGACATCCGTCATCCAATGACCGATTTCGACCTGCTGATGCTCGATTGGGCCGTCGCCAGTGGCATGCCGATGCATATTTTGCTGACCAAGGCAGACAAGCTGACCTACGGCGCGGCGAAGAACACGCTGCTCAAGGTTCAGTCGGAAATCCGCAAGGGCTGGGGCGATACGATCACTATCCAGCTGTTTTCGGCACCTAAACGCATGGGGCTGGAAGACGCCTACACTGTATTGGCGGGCTGGATGGAGCTGGCGGATAAAGGCGCTGAGGCGGCCGAGTAAAACTCTCCAGACAAATCAGCAGGCAAAAAAAACCCCGGACTTCGTATGGGGAGGGAGAAGTTCCGGGGTTCAAGTTTCCGGACCGCTAGGGCGGGGTCCAGATATCTGCCAACACTTAACACAACATAGGAGCATCGAAGGGCTTCACCAGCCATTCAGTATCTCTGAGTGGCGGTTCACGGATTTAGTTCAGACTATTTTCAAAAACCTTTGGAAATAATCGACGTCATTTTCCGCACTATAGCCCTTCGTTATTTTGTGTTGCGGCATAAGGCCGCAGCACGAGCGTTCAGTCGGTTCAGTGCGCCTCATCCCAGTTGTTGCCTACGCCCACCTCGACCAGGAGCGGTACATCCAGCTGGGCGGCGTTGCTCATGTGCACACGAATCTCCTCACGTACCTGGTCAATCAGGTCCTCACGTACCTCAAGCACCAATTCATCGTGCACCTGCAGGATGACTTTGGCGTCCAGGCCTGACGATGTCAGCCAGTTGTCCACCGCTACCATGGCTTTCTTGATGATGTCCGCCGCGGTGCCTTGCATCGGGGCATTGATCGCCGTGCGCTCGGCAGCTTTGCGCAGAGCCTGGTTTTTCGCATTGATTTCCGGCAGGTAGAGACGACGACCGAAAATGGTCTCGACGAAACCTTGCTCGGCGGCCTGGGCGCGCGTGCGCTCCATGTACTCCAGCACGCCGGGGTAACGGGCGAAGTAGCGGTCAATGTAGGCTTGGGACTGTTTGCGGTCAACGCCGATCTGCTTGGCCAGGCCAAACGCGCTCATGCCGTAGATCAAACCGAAGTTGATGGCTTTCGCGCTACGACGCTGATCGTTGGTGACCGCATCCAACTCCACGCCAAACACTTCTGCGGCCGTTGCCCGGTGTACATCAAGGTTATTGCGGAAGGCGTGCAGCAAACCTTCGTCCTTGGCCAGATGCGCCATGATCCGCAGTTCGATTTGCGAGTAGTCCGCCGCCAGCAGCTTGTAGCCTTTCGGTGCGACGAACGCCTGACGAATTCGACGACCTTCGGCGGTACGGATCGGAATATTCTGCAGGTTGGGGTCGATGGACGACAGACGTCCGGTGGCCGCGACCGCTTGCTGGTAAGACGTATGAATGCGCCCGGTGCGAGCATTGATCTGCTCTGGCAAACGGTCGGTGTAGGTGCTTTTGAGCTTGCTCAGCGAGCGGTACTGCATCAGTACCTTGGGCAGCGGGTAGTCCTGTTCCGCCAACTCGGCCAATACCGCCTCGGCCGTCGAGGCCTGGCCCTTGGCTGTCTTGCTGAGGACGGGCAAGCCGAGCTTTTCGTAGAGGATCACGCCCAGTTGCTTCGGCGAACCCAGGTTGAACTCTTCACCGGCAATGGCGAAAGCCTCACGCTCAAGGGCGACCAGTTTCTCGCCCAACTCGACGCTCTGGATGCCCAACAGGTTGGCGTCCACGAGCGCGCCCTGGCGCTCGATTCGGGCCAGAACCGGCATCAGCGGCATTTCAATGTCGTTGAGCACTTTGCCCAGGCTTGGCGTCGCTGCCAGTTTTTCCTGCAATGCCAGATGCAGGCGGAAGGTGACGTCGGCGTCTTCGGCGGCATAGGGGCCAGCGAGCTCAAGAGATATCTGGTCGAAGCTCAGCTGTTTGACGCCTTTGCCCGCAATCTCTTGAATGTCGGTCTTGCTTTGGCCCAGGTATTTGAGCGCCAGGCTGTCCATGTCGTGGCGGGTGGCCGTCGAGTCCAGTACGTAAGACTCGAGCATGGTGTCGTAGGCAATACCCCGAACAACAATTCCGTTGCTCTGATCGCCACCGATGGCGCAGTTGGCGAGGATATTGGTTTCGAACTTGGCGTGTTGGCCGACTTTCAGTTTGTTCGGGTTTTCCAGCAGCGGCTTCAGTGCCAGCAGCACGGTGTCGCGATCCAGTTGCTCCGGCACGCCCATGTAGGAATGGGTCAGCGGAATGTAGGCCGCTTCGTTGGCCGCGACGGAAAAGGACAGACCCACCAGTTGTGCATGTTGCGCATCGTTGCCGTTGGTTTCGGTGACGAAGGCGATCAACGGCGCTTTGTCGAGCTTGTCCAGCCAGGTCTCGAAGTGCTTCTGGTCGAGGATAGTTTCGTACTTCGCTTCGGCGGCGCCCGGCTGTTCCTGAACGACCTCGACAATGTCCTGACCCGAGCGCTTGGCATCGCGCTGGTTCTCTTCGAACCAACTCTTGAATTCCAGCAGGGTGTAGAGCTCGGCGAGCTTGTCGTGATCCGGCTTACCCATTTTCAGATCGTCGAGACCGATGTCCAGCGGTACGTCGATCTTGATGGTTGCCAATTGATAGGAGAGGAACGCCATCTCCTTGTGCTCTTCGAGCTTGGCCGGCAGGGTTTTGGCGCCGCGAATCGGTAGGGTCGGGACGATGTCGAGCTGTGCATAGAGCTCGGTCAGGCCACCGTTGACGCCGACCAGCAGGCCGGAAGCGGTCTTGGGACCGATACCCGGAACGCCCGGAATGTTGTCGGACGAATCGCCCATCAGTGCCAGATAATCGATGATCTGCTCGGGAGCGACGCCGAATTTCTCCTTCACGCCCTCCACGTCCAGCGCGCTACCGGTCATCGTATTGACCAAGGTAATGTGCCCGTCGACCAGTTGCGCCATGTCCTTGTCGCCGGTGGAGATCACCACCGGGCGGTCGGCGGCCGCGCTGCTGCGGGCCAGGGTGCCGATCACGTCGTCCGCTTCAACGTTGTCCACGCACAGCAATGGAAAGCCCAGGGCCTTGACGCTGGCATGCAGCGGCTCGATCTGGACCCGCATGTCGTCAGGCATGCTGGGGCGATTGGCCTTGTATTCGGCGAACATCGCGTCTCGGAACGTCCCGCCCTTGGCGTCGAACACCACGGCGAACGGGCTGTCCGGGTACTGTTTGCGCAGACTCTTGAGCATGTTCAATACGCCTTTGACCGCTCCGGTCGGCAGGCCTTTGGACGTGGTCAGCGGTGGCAGCGCGTGAAAGGCGCGGTACAGATAAGAAGAACCGTCCACCAGGACGAGGGGGGCTTGGCTCATGAGCAGGATCAACCTTTTCGGCGGGTCCGGCGCTAGAATAGCGGGACCGTTGACGACAAAGGGACAAGGTTATCATGCGCACACTAAATCGCTTGTTGCTGGCTGGCTTGTTTGCAATCACTCCATTGGCTGTCATGGCGGCGGACGACGCGCCCTCGGCGGACCCGGATGTAACGATCCGCACGGAAGGCGATAAAACCATTCAGGAATATCGGCAAAATGGCTTTTTGTATGCCATCAAGGTGACCCCGAAAGTCGGTAAACCGTATTTCCTGGTGCGCGCTGATGGCTCGGACGGTAACTTCATTCGCTCGGATCAGCCGGATATGCTGATTCCGTCGTGGAAAATATTCGAGTGGTAAACCGCTCCTAACTTAAATTGGCGCAGGCAGTCGCAGCGCCCGTACTGGCAGTTTTAACCATGTCTGTGTTCACCCCCCTGGCTCGGCCCGAGCTGGAAACCTTTCTCGCCCCTTACGGGCTCGGCCGCCTGCTTGATTTCCAGGGGATCGCCGCTGGTAGCGAAAACACCAATTTCTTTATCAGCCTGGAGCAGGGCGAGTTTGTCCTGACCTTGGTCGAGCGCGGTCCGGTGCAGGAGATGCCGTTTTTCATCGAATTGCTCGATGTACTGCACGACGCTGATCTGCCGGTGCCTTATGCACTGCGCACCACCGACGGCATCGCCTTGCGCGAACTGGCCGGTAAACCTGCGCTGTTGCAGCCACGTCTGGCGGGCAAGCACATCAAGGACGCCAATGCGCAGCATTGCGCTCAGGTCGGCGAGCTGCTGGCTCATCTGCACCTCGCGACCCAGGCCAACATGATCAAACGTAAAACCGATCGTGGCCTGGACTGGATGCTGGAGGAGGGCACGCAGTTGCTCTCACACCTGAATGCCGAGCAAAGCGATCTGCTGCAACGGGCTCTGGATGAAATCACGCAGCAGAAGACGAAAATTCTGGCACTGCCGCGGGCCAACATCCACGCGGACTTGTTCCGCGACAACGCGATGTTCGAAGGCACGCACCTGACCGGGTTGATTGACTTCTACAACGCCTGTTCGGGGCCGATGCTCTATGACGTGGCAATTGCCTTGAACGATTGGTGTTCGGATGAGCAAGGGCAGATTGATGGCGCTCGGGCGCGGGCATTGTTGGGCGCTTATGCCGCGCTGCGACCGTTTACCGCTGCCGAAGCCGAGCTATGGCCGACCATGCTGCGCGTGGCGTGCGTACGGTTCTGGTTGTCGCGGTTGATCGCCGCGGAGTCTTTCGCCGGGCAGGACGTGTTGATTCACGATCCGATGGAATTTCAGCTGCGGTTGGCGCAGCGGCAGAAGGTCGGCACGCCGTTGCCGTTCGCCCTTTAAAAGCTTCGCGAGCAAGCCCGCTCCCACATTGGATCGCCTGTGTACACAAACTCTGTGACCGACTGAGGTTAAATGTGGGAGCGGGCTTGCTCGCGAAGGGGACGCCGCAAATTCAGCGGTTACAACGACTCTAGACACCCCGCTAAATCATTCCCCAGCTTTTCCAGCAACTGCTCATACCCCTGAGCGGTCGCTGGCGTGTACCCGCCCAATGCATCCAGTTCCGCCAGTTTCACCGGCAACCCGGCCACCAGGGTTTCTGCCAGGCGCGGGCGCAGCGGTGGTTCGCTGAACACGCAGGTCTTGCCGACTTCCTGCAACCGCGTGCGCATCGCTGCCACGTGCTGGGCACCGGGCTGGACTTCGGCTGCGACACTGAACACGCCGGTGTGCTTGAGGCCGTAAGCGTCTTCGAAGTAGTCGAAGGCTTCGTGGAACACGAAGTAAGGTTTGCCCGCGATGCTCGCCAAACGGGCCTTCAGGCGCAGGTCCAAAGCATCCAGACGCTGATCGAACGCCTTGAGATTGCTCTGGTAGCGCGCCGCATTGGCTGGATCTACAGCACTCAGATCAGTGGCCATTTTGGTGGCGATCACGCGGGCATTGATCGGTGACAACCACAAATGCGCATCCAGATTGCCGGGGCGGTGATCGTGATCATGCTCGTCCGCTTCTTCGGCTTCGGAGTGGTTATTTTCGGTGAAATGTCGCAGTTTCAGGCCAGGCAAATCCTGCACCGCGATGTTGGGCAGCGTACGACCTTTCAGCACGCGAGGCAGAAAACCTTCCATGTCCGGGCCGATCCAGTACACCAGTTCCACCGATTGCACTTTCCGTACGTCGGAAGGGCGCAAGGCATAGTGATGGGGCGAAGCGCCGGGCGGCAGCAAAACTTCCGGAACCACTATACCGTCCTGTACCGCAGCGGCGATCAGCTGCAGGGGCTTGATGCTGGTGAGCACTTTGACTTCGGCTTGAGCTGATCCGATCAGCAAGAAACTGGCGACAAATGCGACAAAGATAGAAAAAAGTCGGGACACGATGACCACTCGAAGAGGCGAGAACGGGTAACATAATAACGTCTCTCACAAAACTCGTCGCCGCTCATGCCTAAAACACCGATTGCCAGCCGTCCCCACGACCACTCTCATTGCGTCCATAGCGCACTGTCTGAGGCCGATGCCTTGTGCGCTCGTCAGGGGCTGCGGCTGACTGCCTTGCGCCGGCGGGTGCTGGAATTGGTATGGCAAAGCCACAAACCGCTGGGTGCCTACGACATTCTGGCGGTGCTCAGCGAGCAGGACGGCCGCCGCGCCGCGCCGCCGACCGTGTACCGCGCGCTGGATTTCCTGCTGGAAAACGGCCTGGTGCACCGCATCTCCTCACTCAACGCCTTCGTTGGCTGCAATCACCCGGAACATGCCCATCAAGGACAGTTCCTGATTTGCCGTGAATGCCACGCCGCCATTGAACTCGAACAGAAATCCATCAGCGACGCGATCATCGGCAGCGCCAAGGATGTCGGATTTATCGTCGAGGCCCAGACCGTTGAAGTCATCGGTCTCTGCTCGGGTTGCCAGGGGGCTTGATGAGCAACGTGCTGATTCGCCTCGAACAGGTGGCCGTCACCTTTGCCGGGCAAAACGTGCTGGACAACATCGAGCTAAGTGTCGAGCCAGGGCAGATCGTCACCTTGATCGGCCCCAACGGTGCCGGCAAAACCACGCTGGTACGCGCGGTGCTTGGCCTGTTGAAGCCGGACAGCGGCAGTGTGTGGCGTAAGCCGAAACTGCGGGTCGGTTACATGCCGCAAAAACTTCACGTCGATCCGACCCTGCCGCTGTCGGTGCTGCGCTTCTTGCGTCTAGTGCCAGGCGTAGATCGCGTTCGGGCCTTGGCGGCCCTCAAGGAAGTCGGCGCCGAACAAGTCATCGACAGCCCGGTGCAAAGTGTTTCCGGTGGCGAAATGCAGCGAGTGCTGCTGGCGCGGGCATTACTGCGCGAGCCGGAACTGCTGGTGCTTGATGAGCCGGTGCAAGGCGTCGATGTCGCCGGTCAAGCCGAGCTCTACAGCTTGATCACGCGACTGCGCGACCGTCATGGTTGCGGCGTTTTGATGGTCTCCCACGATTTGCATCTGGTGATGAGCACCACCGACCAAGTGGTGTGTCTGAATCGCCACGTCTGCTGTTCCGGACATCCCGAGCAAGTCAGCGGCGATCCGGCATTCGTCGAGCTGTTCGGAAAAAACGCACAAAGCCTGGCGATTTATCACCACCATCACGACCATGCCCACGATCTGCATGGCTCAGTGGTCAGCGCGGCTCCGTCGGCCTCTACCCACGTTCATGGAGATAGCTGCAAGCATGGCTGATTTTCTGCTCTTCGCCCTGCTTGCAGGTCTGGCCCTGGCGCTGGTCGCGGGCCCGTTGGGTTCGTTCGTGGTCTGGCGGCGCATGGCCTATTTCGGCGACACCCTGTCCCACGCGGCGCTACTCGGTGTGGCATTGGGTTTTCTGCTGGATGTCAGCCCGACCGTTGCCGTCACGGTAGGTTGCTTGTTGCTGGCGGTATTGCTGGTGACGTTGCAACAACGGCAGCCACTGGCGTCCGACACGCTTTTGGGAATTCTCGCACCGAGTACGCTCTCGCTTGGCTTGGTGGTACTAAGCTTCATGCATGAAGTGCGGATCGACCTGATGGCCTATCTGTTCGGCGACTTGCTGGCGATCAGCCCGACCGATCTGGCCTGGATCCTCGGCGGTAGCGCGGCGGTGCTGGCATTGCTGGTCACGCTGTGGCGGCCCTTGCTCGCGATCACGGTGCACGAAGAACTGGCCAAAGTGGAAGGTTTGCCCGTGGCGGCGTTGCGCCTGGCCCTGATGTTGCTGATCGCTGTGGTGATCGCGGTGGCGATGAAAATCGTCGGGGTGTTGCTGATTACTTCGTTACTGATTATTCCGGCGGCTGCGGCACAGCGTCACGCCCGCTCGCCGGAGCAGATGGCACTGGGCGCGAGTCTGCTGGGCATGCTCGCAGTGTGTGGCGGGCTGGCATTGTCCTGGTTCAAGGACACCCCGGCCGGCCCGTCGATTGTGGTGACGGCCGCCGCGCTGTTTCTGCTGAGTTTTGTCCTGCCCCGTCGAGGGGTGTAGACTTGCTCGTTTTTTGCGCAAATAGAGAGTCGCAGGAATGAAGCCGTTCGCCTCCCGTTATCTGCTCCTTGTCGCATTTTCGTTGCTGCTGGGCGCTTGCCAAAGCACGCCACCGGCGGCCACCGAAGTCCCCGATGCGCGGGCCACGGCCATTGCACAGCTGGAACAAAGCCTGGCCAGCAGCGAGCTGGCCACGGCCGAAGGACAATTGGCAGCCTTGCAGGCCGAGTCGCCCAACGATCAATCCCTTGAGCAATACCAGCGGCAATTGGCCGAGGCTTATTTGCTGCGCAGCCAGATCGTCTTGCAAAAAGGCGATGTGAATGCCGCGGCCACGGCATTGAGCCGTGCCCGGGTATTGATGCCCAAGGCTCCGGCGCTGACCGGTGGCGTCAACAGCGCCATCGTTCATGCGCGCAAGGCTGAACTGGATAAAGCCGAAGCGGCGCTCAAGGCTGCCGAAGCCAAACCGCAGGCCAAAGTCATCGACCCCACGGCTGAAAGCACGACGGTGGCGTTGAATCTTGCCGATATGAGCAAACTTCGTCGTCAACTGGATGCTATCGCCGCTGATGTTGTGAATTATGAGTGCGATGTGAGTATTCAGGCTCCGCGCACTCAGGATTACCCATGGTTGGCTACATTACTGACCAAGCGGGTGAAAAAACTGGATTCGGGGTTTGATCTGAAGCTGGAGAAGCAGATTCTGCGCAATATCCCGGCGCAGATGGTTCTGAGTCCGCGTAAGCCTTAAAAGCTTCGCGGGCAAGCCTCGCTCCTACAGGTTGGTATCGTTTCCTTAATCAACGAACGACACTAAACCTGTAGGAGCGAGGCTTGCCCGCGAAGGCGCCCTTCCTAACGATAAAAATCCTAAGCCGGAACCGCCTTCGCCTTAGGCTCCCTCTCCCACACCCGATGCTGAGCGATCGCGGCAAAAAACGCCTTGAACAGCGTGGTATCTGTACCCACGATCAACCCCGCATCAACCTCCAGCTTCAACACATCCAACAGCTGCTTTGCGTCGCCATGCAACGCGATTGCCTTCAAGTGTTTGTACGCCTCAAGCAGGTAATGCAGTGCCACGCCATCGGTGCTCAGCGCCTGGATCGACGCCGCGCCACCCGGCACGAACACCGCGTCGAAAGCCACAGACGGTAAACCTTCCATCGACGCATCCACCGGCAGCGCTTTGCCATCGGCGGTTGTCACGGGGGCCGAGGTCGGGCCGAGCAGTTTGGCGTGCGCGCCTTCGGTCATCAGAGCCTTCTTCATCGCATCAATCGCCGCGCCATCCACCCCGTTGGCCGCCAGAATGGCCACTTTTCGGGTTTTGATGTCCCCCGACAACAGATTGGCCTGGCTCAGGGCGGGGGAATGGTCCAATGAGGTTTGACGCACCTCGACCGTTCCGGCGGTCGGCACCTGCAAGCCCAGGTTCTGCGCCACGCGCCTGGCCAATTCCAGATCGATATTGGCCAGGATCTCATTCACCTGCCGCGCACGAATAAATTCGCGTTCAACCTTGCCCAGCTCAAAGCTGTAAGCGGCGATGATGTGTTCCTGTTCGTGCTTGCTCATGCTGTGAAAGAACAACCGCGCTTGGGAGAAGTGGTCGGCAAACGACTCGCTGCGCTGACGGATTTTCGCAGCGTCGATACGCTCCGGATAAGTCTCGAAGCCGCCGTCCTGCGCTGCCGGTGGGGTTTCCTTGGGCCAGCCGCTGTCGATAGAGTTCGGCTCGTAGGAGGCGCGTCCCTTGTCGATGGTGGTGCGGTGCTGCGCATCCCGTTGACCGTTGTGGAATGGCGATACCGGACGGTTGATCGGGATTTCATGAAAATTCGGCCCACCCAGTCGGCTGAGCTGCGTATCGGTGTAGGAAAACAACCGACCTTGCAGCAACGGGTCATTGGAGAAGTCGATACCCGGCACGATATGCCCGGGACAGAAGGCAACCTGTTCGGTCTCGGCGAAGAAATTGTCCGGGTTGCGGTTGAGCACCATCTTGCCCAGCGGAGTGATAGGGACGACTTCCTCGGGGATGATTTTGGTTGGATCGAGAAGGTCGAAATCGAAGGCATGTTCGTTTTCTTCCTCGATGATTTGCACGCCTAATTCCCATTCCGGATAGTCCCCCGTCTCGATGGCCTCCCAGAGATCACGACGGTGGAAGTCGGTGTCTTTGCCGGCAAGCTTCTGCGCTTCATCCCACACCAGCGAGCAGGTGCCGGCGGTGGGGTGCCAATGGAATTTTACGAAGCGCGCCTTGCCTTCGGCATTGATCATGCGAAACGTGTGCACGCCGAAACCCTGCATGGTGCGCAGGCTTTTGGGAATCGCCCGGTCGGACATGGTCCACATCACCATGTGCGCGGATTCCGGCACCAGGGAAACAAAGTCCCAGAACGTATCGTGGGCCGAACCACCGGTAGGAATCTCGTTGTGGGGCTCGGGTTTTACCGCATGGACGAAGTCAGGAAACTTGATTGCATCCTGGATGAAGAACACCGGCATGTTGTTGCCCACCAGATCGAAGTTGCCTTCGTCGGTGAAAAACTTCACCGCGAAACCTCGTACGTCCCGCACGGTATCGCCTGACCCGCGTGGGCCTTGCACTGTGGAAAAGCGCACAAAAACCGGTGTTTTCTGGCTTGGGTCTTGTAGGAACCTGGCCTTGGTCAGCACGGAATGGGTTTCGTATGTCTGGAAGTAACCATGGGCACCGGTACCACGGGCATGAACGATGCGCTCGGGAATGCGTTCATGGTCAAAGTGCGTGATCTTTTCACGCATGATGAAGTCTTCCAGCAACGACGGCCCGCGGGCACCGCCCTTCAACGTGTTCTGATTGTCCGCGACCTTCACGCCCTGGTTGGTGCGCAGGGCCTGCTCGGTGGCGTCGGAGCGAAATTTTTCCAGGCTGTCGAGCTTGGCATTGGTGTTGTTGCGGTCCAGGGTTTCGGTCCCGGCCAGTGCGCTTTTAGGGGCGGCAGGCTTTTTTGTACTCATCACACGTAAACTCCTCGTTGCGATTCCTGTCGTGGCCAGGACTTATGAGCCATTGTCCAGGCACGGCATCCAGGCATTTTCGAGTTGCTTAATGAGTGACTGATGAGGAGCTGGCGCCGTTCCTTTTTTCTGACCTTTGATCGCCTTATCGCCAAATCGCTGGTTGAATACGAAATAAATGCTAAGAACCTCTATACGGACAGGCTAAAATGCGCGCCCGGCTAACCGCTGATCCCTTTCTAACGCGCCCCACAAGGTTCGCTACGTGATCGAGTTTCAAAACGTCCATAAAACTTACCGCGTCGCCGGTAAGGATATTCCCGCCCTGCATCCAACCAATCTGACGATTGAGAATGGTCAGGTCTTTGGCCTGATCGGCCATTCCGGCGCGGGAAAAAGTACCCTGCTGCGTCTGATCAATCGTCTGGAAAACTCCAGTGGCGGCAAGATCATCGTCGATGGCGAAGAAGTCACCGCGCTGGACGCCAATAGCCTGCGGCGCTTCCGTCAGCAGGTCGGGATGATTTTCCAGCACTTCAACCTGCTGGCGTCCAAGACCGTGGCCGACAACGTCGCGCTGCCGCTGACCCTCGCCGGTGAACTGTCCCGTAGCGAAATCGACCGGCGTGTGGCGGAGTTGCTGGCGCGGGTCGGTCTGTCTGACCATGCGAAAAAGTACCCGGCGCAACTGTCTGGCGGTCAGAAGCAGCGTGTCGGCATCGCCCGCGCCCTGGCAACCAAACCGAAAGTCTTGCTGTGCGATGAAGCCACCAGTGCCCTGGACCCGCAAACCACGGCGTCGGTCCTGCAATTGCTGGCCGAGATCAACCGCGAGTTGAAACTGACCATCGTCCTGATCACCCACGAAATGGATGTGATCCGTCGGGTCTGCGATCAAGTGGCGGTGATGGATGCCGGCAAGATCGTCGAACAAGGCTCGGTGGCCGAGGTGTTCCTGCACCCCAAGCATCCGACCACCAAGCGCTTCGTGCAGGAAGACGAGCAAATCGACGAAAGCGAACAGCGCGATGACTTCGCCCACGTACCGGGGCGCATTGTGCGTCTGACCTTCCAGGGCGAATCGACCTACGCGCCGTTGCTGGGTACCGTCGCCCGGGAAACGGGCGTGGACTACAGCATCCTGGCCGGTCGCATCGATCGCATCAAAGACGTCCCTTACGGGCAATTGACCCTGGCCGTCACCGGTGGCGACATGGAAGCGGCGTTTGCGCACTTCACCGCAGCTGACGTCCACATGGAGGTGCTGCGCTGATGGAAGTCCTGATGAGTTTCTTTTCCAATATCGACTGGTACGAAATCTGGCTGGCTACCTGCGATACCCTGCTGATGCTCGGCGGTTCGCTGTTGTTCACCGTGCTGTTGGGTCTGCCGCTGGGCGTGCTGTTGTTCCTGTGCAGCCCGCGCCAGTTGCTGGAAGCCAAAGGCGTCTACGCAATGTTGTCGCTGATGGTGAACATTCTGCGTTCGCTGCCGTTCATCATTCTGCTGATCGTGATGATTCCGTTCACCGTGTTGATCACGGGCACTTCCCTGGGTGTCGCCGGCGCAATTCCACCCTTGGTGGTGGGCGCCACGCCGTTCTTCGCACGACTGGTGGAAACCGCCCTGCGTGAAGTGGATCGCGGCATTATCGAGGCGACCCAGGCCATGGGCGCGACGACACGTCAGATCATCACCAATGCCTTGCTGCCGGAAGCCCGTCCCGGCATCTTCGCGGCGATTACTGTGACAGCGATTACACTGGTGTCCTACACGGCAATGGCCGGTGTGGTCGGCGCTGGCGGCCTGGGCGACCTGGCGATCCGTTTCGGTTACCAGCGTTTCCAGACGGATGTGATGGTTGTGACGGTGGTGTTGCTGCTGATGCTGGTTCAAGTGCTGCAAACCGTTGGCGACAAATTGGTTGTCCACTTCTCACGTAAATAAGTCATGAGCCGGCCATTCGCTGGCAGGCGCCAAACGGGCGCCGCAAGCGGGTACCCACAAGGAGTTAGCTGAATGAAAAAACTACTCGTCGCGTTCGCTGCCGTTGCAGCCTTTTCCGCACACGCTGCCGACACCCTGACGGTCGCGGCCACCCCGGTACCTCACGCGGAAATCCTCGAGTTCGTTAAACCGGCCCTGGCCAAAGAAGGCGTGGACCTGAAGGTCAAGGTCTTCACCGACTACATCCAGCCGAACGTGCAGGTGGCCGAGAAGCGTCTGGACGCCAACTTCTTTCAGCATCAACCGTACCTGGATGAGTTCAACAAGGCCAAGGGCACCAACCTCGTCAGCGTTGCCGGCGTGCACCTGGAACCGCTGGGCGCTTACTCCAGCAAACACAAAACGCTGACCGAGCTGCCGGGCGGCGCCAACGTGGTGATCCCGAACGACGCCACCAACGGCGGTCGTGCGTTGTTGCTGCTGGCGAAGGCTGGCCTGATCAAGTTGAAGGACTCGAACAACATCCTGTCGACCGTGAAGGACATCACCGAGAACACCAAGGACCTGAAATTCCGCGAACTGGAAGCCGCGACCATCCCGCGCGTGCTGACCCAGGTCGACCTGGCGCTGATCAACACCAACTACGCGCTGGAAGCCAAGCTCGATCCGTCCAAGGATGCGCTGGTCATCGAAGGCAGCGACTCGCCATACGTGAACATCCTCGTTGCCCGTCCGGACGACAAAAACAGCGCAGCGATGCAGAAACTGGTTGCTGCCCTGCACAGCCCGGAAGTGAAAGCTTTCATTCTCGAGAAGTACAAAGGCGCGGTACTGCCGGCGTTCTGATACTGAAGGGGACGCAGAGCGTCCCTGGCTGCATTCCCACGCGGAGCGTGGGAACGATCATAAGAAAAACGGGGACGCATTGATTGCGTCCTCTTTTTTTTATGCCTGAAATACCAACCCTGTAGGAGCCCGGCTTGCCGGCGAAGGCGCCCGTGAGATCGCCTTCGCCGGAAAGCCGGGCTCCTACAGGGGGTGGTGTTGCTTATTCGCGCTTGAGCATCACCGGCAACTGCGTCACCAGCTTCTGATTGTTCAGCGGTGCACGAATGAACCCGCGCTGGGTCCCGTCCGGGCCGATCACTGCGAGGTTGCCGCTGTGGTCGACGGTGTAATTAGGCTTGCTGGTGTCCGCCGGAATGAACGGAATACTCACCGCATTGGCCAGTTTCTGAATGTCTTCGACCGAAGATGCGGTCAGCCCGATGAACTGTGGATCGAAGTACCCCAGGTACTGCTTGAGTTGCTTGGGCGTGTCGCGGTTCGGGTCGACGCTGACCAAAACGACCTGCAACTTGTCCACAGCATCCGCTGGCAGTTCGCTCTTGATCTGCCGCAGCTGGGCGAGGGTGGTCGGGCAGATGTCCGGGCAGAAGGTGTAGCCGAAGAACAGCAGGCTCCATTTGCCTTTCAGCTCGTTGACCGCCACTGGCTTACCGTCCTGATCGGTCATCTTCACGTCCGGCAGGTTACGGCTTTGGGGCAACAGGATGATTCCCGCATCGATCAGTGCCGTCGGGTCGCCCTGGTTTTTTCCGGTCAGTACTTTATTGATGGTCAGGCCCAGGATCAGCGCGATCAAGGCGACGAGTATGAAGACGGTTTTCTGGGTTCGGGTCATAGGATCAACAGTAAGTAGTGGTCTACGAGCAGCGCGATAAACAGCAGGAACAAGTAGTAAATAGAGTACTTGAACGTGTTGATCGCCGCGTGCGGCCGAGTGCCACGGTACAGCACCACGGCCCATTGCAGAAACCTCGCGCCCAGTGCGAGGGCACATATCAGGTAGAGCACGCCGCTCATGTGGATCACATAGGGCATCAGGCTGACGGCCAGTAGCGCAAAGGTATAAAGCAGGATGTGGACTTTGGTGTAGTGCTCGCCATGGGTCACCGGCAGCATCGGAATGTCAGCCTTGGCATATTCCTCCTTGCGGTGGATCGCCAGCGCCCAGAAGTGCGGCGGGGTCCAGGCGAAGATGATCAGCACCAACAGCAACGGTTCGGCACTGACATGACCGGTGGCGGCGGTCCAGCCGAGCAGCGGCGGGGCCGCACCGGCGAGGCCACCAATGACGATGTTCTGCGGCGTCGCGCGTTTCAGGAAGCCGGTGTAGACCACCGCATAGCCAAGCAGCGAGGCGAGGGTCAGCCACGCGGTCAGCGGATTGGTGAAGGCCAACAACAAAGCCTGACCGAGCACCGCCAATACCAGAGCGAAAGTCAGCGCAGCACTCGGAGTTACCCGACCTTCGGCCAAGGGCCGCTTGTGAGTCCGGGCCATGACCGCGTCGATGCGCCGATCCACCACATGGTTGACCGCCGCCGCACCGCCGGCACACAAGGCAATCCCCAGATTGCCGAACACCAGCACCGTCCACGGCACCCCGGCGCGGGTCGCGAGGAACATGCCGACCAGCGAGGTGATGAGCATCAGCACCACCACTTTCGGCTTGGTCAGCTCCAGGTAATCGCGCCAGATTGCCTGACTGTGACGTTCGCCGATCAGAATCGCCATGGCATCTCTCCTTTTATTGTTATGGGCCCGGCTGAATGTTTACGCGGGCTGAAGCGCCAGCGTGTCGGCTGCTTGACCCGAACCAGACTGGTTCGCGCGTGATAATTGACCAGCACCATCGTCAGCAGCAGCGCTGCGCCACCGGCGTTGTGGGCGACAGCCACCGGCAGAGGTAGATGAAACAGCACGTTGCTGATGCCCAAGGTGATTTGTGCGGCAAGGGCGATCAACACCATGGCAGCCAGGCGCGTCATGCCGACGACCTTCAACTGCCAGGCCAGACCGAGCAAAACGAAGGTGACCAGTAATGCGCCGATGCGGTGAGTCAGGTGAATCGCGGTGCGGGCCTCGCTGTCCAATTGCCCGCCCAGGTAATTGGGGCCGATGTGTTGGGTCAGGTGAAAGCCGTTGGCAAAATCAGTCGGTGGCAGCCATTGCCCGTGGCAGGTGGGAAAGTCGATGCAGGCCACCGCCGCGTAATTGGAACTGACCCAGCCACCCAGGGCAATTTGCAGGATCACCAGCAACAACCCGGCGGTCGCCCAGTGCTGCAAACGCCGGGGCACGGTCAGCGCCGGCAACACGCCGGACAGGCGCAAGGTCAGCAGAAACAACAGGCTCAACGTCGCAAAGCCGCCAAGTAAATGCCCGGTGACCACTTGCGGCCAGAGCTTGAGCGTCACCGTCCACATGCCGAACGCCGCTTGGGCGAACACCACCGCCAGCAAGAACAACGGCAGTTTCACCGGCTGCCCCGGGTGATGACGGTGGGCCCAGGCGCGGCCCGCCAGCACCGTGATCAACAGCCCCAACGTGCCGGCGAAGTAGCGGTGAAGCATCTCGTTCCAGCCTTTGTGGGCTTCTACCGGCGTATCGGGAAAATGCAGTTCGGCATGGGCCAATTGGGCTTCGCTGTTCGGCACGCTGATAAAACCGTAGCAGCCGGGCCAGTCCGGGCAGCCGAGGCCAGCGTGGGTCAGGCGTGTGTAGGCGCCGAGCAACACCACAATCAGTGCCAGTAAGGTGGCAAACAGCGCGAGGCGAAATCCAGGTTTGGCCATGACGATGCCCTTATCCGATGTTCGACAGTTTCAGCAAATGGCGCAGGTCGTTGAGCAGGTCCTTGCCCTTCACCGTCGGGTCGTAGCGCAGCACCAGGTTGCCGTGAGGGTCGATGATCCACAGGTGCGGCGTGTCATTGCTCTGAGCGCCTTTGATGTAGGTCGGCGGGTCCAGCGAATAGCGCTGCAACTGCGGGTACTCGCGTTGAAGTTTAGTCGCGTAATCGCTGTTCAGCGGCTGTGCGATGGCCAGCGCATGGCTGGCGCGGGAGGCCTCGCGACCGAGGCCGATCTGGATCTGGCGCGCCAGATACACCAACTGCTGGCAGTCCACCGAACAATCCTTGGGCGCTGTCACCAGTAACTGCCAGCGGTCTTCTTGCGCCTGCACGCCGATGTCGGCGCGGGTCTGGCCGTTGCCGATCAGTTCACCGTGATAACTGCGGCCCTCGGGTACCCAGAATTGCAATGTGTACATGCCGGTGGCGAGGATCATCGGACCCACCACTCCCAACAGGATCAGTAGCAACTGCAAGCGCCCGCGTCGCCGATTTACCGGCGTTTTCGCCTCAGACATGCCGGGTGGATTCATGGCCGCTCCCATTATTGTTCTCCTTTTCGTTGTGCCAGCCGAGATAGAGGTAAAGGCCGAGCAGGGCGATCGACAGGGCGAACCACTGCACGGCATAAGCCACGTGTTTTTCCGGCCCCATGGCCACCACCGGCCAATCGGCCTGGTAGGTCGCGGGACCACTTTGCGCGCGTAATTCGTAGGCGAAACCGTCACGATCAAGCGCCGCCCAGAGCCTGGCCGGCTCAACGGCGGTGATCAGTTGTGGCCAGGTCGTGGCGTTTGGGTCGGCGTGCAATTGGAACGTTGCACCGGGGGATACGTAGACCCAGGCGTCGAGGCTCATTGGCTGAGTCGGCGTGGTGAATGACGGTGGTGTGCGCCGATCCGGCCACGGCAACCAGCCGCGATTGACCAGCAGCCACAGCCCGGTTGCCCGGTCCTGAAACGGTTGCAGCAACTCGACCCCGACCTTGCCGTCGCGCTGACGGTTGTCCAGCAGCAGGCTGTGTTCGGCATCGAACTGGCCATGCAGGCGAACCCGGCGGAAGGCTGGATCTTCAGTGTGTTGCAGTTCGGTGCTGGCCATCGGTTCGGCCGCCCGACGCTCGGCGTAGCTTTGCAGCAGTGCGCTTTTCTCCGCGCCCCGGCTCAACTGCCAGAACCCGAGTGACACCAGCAAGGGCAGCAGCACCGCGACCACCAAGGTCGGCACCAGGCCCGGCCGGAAGCGTTTCATGGCATCGCCAGAAAGTCGGTAATCGCGATAGCTATACTCAAATGCATCGCCTGTCCCCCGGAGTGTCACCATGCTCAAAGCAGCCATCGTCCTGATGCTGATTGCCACGGTTGTCAGCCTGTTCAGCGGCCTGTTTTTTCTGGTCAAGGACGACAGCCACTCGAATCGCCTGGTCATCGCCTTGAGTGTTCGTGTTGCGCTGGCCGCCACCACTGTCGGCTTGATCGCCTGGGGTTTTTTCAGCGGCCAGTTGGTATCTCACGTGCCTTGGTAGCTGTAGGAGCGAGCTTGCTCGCGAAGGTGTCTCAGTCGAAATCAAAGTGTCTGACACACCTTCGCGAGCAAGCTCGCTCCTACAGCACGTAGACGAAAACGAACAACCCGATCCACACCACATCCACGAAGTGCCAGTACCAGCTCGCCGCCTCGAAGGCGAATTGGTGGTCGGCATCGAAGTGCCCGCGCATGATCCGCATCAGCATCACGAACAGAATGATGGTGCCGATGGTCACATGGGCCCCGTGGAAACCGGTGAGCATGAAGAACGTTGCGCCGTAGATGCCGGAACCCAGCGTCAGGCCCAGTTCGTGGTAAGCGTGGATGTACTCTTCGGCCTGGAAACCGAGGAACGCGCAACCGAGCAATACGGTCAGCGCCAGCCAGATTTTCAGTGCGCCGCGATGGCCTTTCTTCAAGGCGTGGTGAGCGATGGTCACGGTGACGCTGGAACTCACCAGCAGCACGGTATTGAGCAGCGGCAGGCCCCAGGGACTGATGACTTCCTTGGGTGGAGGAAAGAGTTTCGGGTCCGGATTGTTCAACAGCGGCCAAGTGAATTCGAACGTAGGCCACAACATGTGGGCGAGGCCTTTAGTGCCCTCACCACCCAATGCCGGGCCCGTGATGTTGCGCACATAAAACAGCGCACCGAAAAAGGCGATGAAGAACATCACCTCCGAGAAAATGAACCAGCTCATGCCCCAACGGAACGAGCGATCCATCTGAGCGCTGTACAACCCTTGGCGACTTTCCTTGATCACCGTACCGAACCAGCCGAACAACATGTAGGCCAGCAGCAGACCACCGACGAAAAAGATCAGCGGGCCGTGGGATTCCGGCCGCGCAGCCTTCAGGTCATTGAACCAGGTGCCCAGGCCGAACACCGTGACGAACATGCCGACCGTGGCGATGATCGGCCATTTGCTCTGGGCTGGAACGTAATAATGTTCATGAGTTGCCATTTATTGTTCTCCTTATCGGGCACGCTATACGTCTAGCCGCCGGTGCTTGCTGCAACAGCCACGGGCGGATGACGTGCGGTGATATCGAACAGCGTGTAGGACAGCGTCAGGTGCTTCACTTCCTTGGGCATGTCGCGGTCAACGATGAACCGTACCGGCATCTCGATGCGTTGACCGGGCTGAAGCACTTGCTGGGTAAAGCAGAAACATTCGGTTTTGTGGAAGTACGCGGCTGCGTTGCTGGGCGCGATGCTCGGCACCGCCTGGGCGCTCATCGGCCGATCAGTCGGGTTGTGGGCGATAAAAATCATCTCGTTCACCGCCCCCGGATGAGCGGTCAGCTCATCACTCTTGGGATAGAAATCCCAGATCATGTCGGCGGAGTTGGTCGACAGAAACTGCACGCGAACCTGCCGCGAGACGTCGACCGTTTGCTCGCCTTCATACTGCCCGGAGGTTTTGCCATTGATGCCGAAGGCCTGGCACATCACGTCGTAGATCGGCACCAGGGCAAAGCCGAAAACAAACATCGCCACCACCACCAGCAACAGGCGGGTGACGAGTTTCTTCGTCGAAATCGAATCAGCCACGTTGAAAGCCCTCTACATAGACCCCTGTAGGAGCTGGCTTGCCAGCGAAAGCGGTATGTCTGACACACCGAATCGCTGCCTTCGCTGGCAAGCCAGCTCCTACGGGGTGTGCGTTCATTTCACTTCCGGCGGCGTGGTGAAGGTGTGATACGGCGCGGGCGATGGAATGCTCCATTCCAGGCCTTCGGCGCCATCCCACGGCTTGGCCGGTGCCGGCTCGCCGCCACGAATGGTCTTGATCACGATGAACAGGAAGAAGATCTGCGTGGCCCCGAACATGAACGCACCGATCGACGACACCATGTTGAAGTCGGCGAATTGCAGGTTGTAGTCCGGAATCCGCCGCGGCATGCCCGCCAGGCCCACGAAGTGCATCGGGAAGAACGCCAGGTTCATGCCGATGAACGAGAGCCAGAAGTGCAGCTTGCCGAGGGTTTCGTCGTACATGTGGCCGGTCCATTTCGGCATCCAGTAGTAGGCCGAGGCGAAGATCCCGAAGATCGCCCCCGGCACCAGCACATAGTGGAAGTGCGCGACCACGAAGTAGGTGTCCTGGTACTGGAAGTCCGCCGGGGCGATGGCCAGCATCAGCCCGGAGAAACCGCCAATGGAGAACAGGATGACGAACGCCACGGCGAACAGCATCGGCGTCTCGAAGGTCAGCGAGCCTTGCCACATGGTACTGGCCCAGTTGAACACCTTGACCCCGGTGGGCACTGCGATCAGCAGCGTGGCGTACATGAAGAACAACTCGCCCACCAGCGGAATGCCGACCACGAACATGTGGTGCGCCCAGACGATGAACGACAGGAACGCAATACTCGCCGTGGCGTAGACCATCGAGGTGTAGCCAAACAGTGGTTTGCGCGAAAACGCCGGAATGATCGAGCTGACGGCACCGAAGGCCGGCAGGATCATGATGTACACCTCGGGATGACCGAAGAACCAGAACACATGCTGGAACAGTACCGGGTCACCGCCACCGGCGGCACTGAAGAAACTGGTGCCGAAGTGGATGTCCATCAGCATCATGGTCACGCAGCCGGCCAATACCGGCATCACCGCGATCAGCAGGAATGCGGTGATCAGCCAGGTCCAGACGAACAGCGGCATTTTCATCAACGTCATGCCGGGGGCGCGCAGGTTGAGGATGGTCGCGATCACGTTGATCGCGCCCATGATCGAACTGATCCCCATCAAGTGGATGGCGAAGATGAAGAACGTCACGCTTTCCGGCGCGTAGGTCGTCGATAACGGTGCATAGAAGGTCCAGCCGAAGTTCGGCCCGCCACCGGGGGTGAACAGGGTCGATACCAGCAGCAGAAACGCTGCCGGCAACAGCCAGAAGCTGAAGTTGTTCATCCGTGGCAAGGCCATGTCCGGCGCGCCAACCATCAACGGGATCATCCAGTTGGCGAGGCCGACGAAGGCCGGCATCACCGCACCGAACACCATCACCAGGCCGTGCATGGTGGTCATCTGGTTGAAGAATTCCGGCTGGACGATTTGCAGTCCCGGCTGGAACAGTTCGGCCCGGATCACCATGGCGAACGAGCCGCCCAGCAGGAACATGGAGAACGCAAACCACAGGTACAGCGTGCCGATATCCTTGTGGTTGGTGGTCAGCACCCAGCGCATCAGGCCTTTGGCGGGGCCGTGGGCGTGAGCGGTGCCGGTATGAACATGGTCATCGACTACAGCAGTCATGTCCTGTCTCCTGCAAACGGATGGGCTGGGCGGGCCGAGGCATCATGCCCCGAGCGGTTCCTGACGTACGCAATAGACCGGGTCATTGGCTTTCCGCCTGTTTCAGCTCCAGCACTTCTTTAGGGGTGACCATGTCGCCTTTGTTGTTGCCCCAGGCGTTACGTTCATAGGTCACGACCGCCGCGATATCGACTTCCGACAGCTGTTTGCCGAACGCTGCCATGGAGGTGCCGGGCTTGCCGTGGAAGACGATGTTCAGGTGATCCTTGATCGGCCCGGTGGCGATTTTCGAGCCCTTGAGTGCCGGGAACATCGGCGGCAGACCCTGGCCTTCAGCCTGGTGACAGGCCACGCAGGTAGTGTGATAGACCTTGTCACCGCGCTCCTTGAGCTCGTCGAGGGTCCATTCCTTGCTGGTCAGCTCTTTGAGCTGCGCGGCTTCCGCTTTGCGTTCGCCCAGCCAGGTTTCGTAATCGGCCTTTTCCTTGACCTCGACCACGATCGGCATGAAACCATGGTCCTTGCCGCACAACTCGGCGCACTGGCCACGGTAGATGCCGGGCTTTTCAACACGGGTCCAGGATTCATTGACGAAGCCCGGAATCGCATCGCGCTTGACCGCGAAGGCCGGCACCCACCAGGAGTGGATGACGTCGGCGGAGGTCACCAGAAAGCGCACCTTGGCACCGATCGGCAGCACCAGCGGCTTGTCGACCTCCAGCAGGTAATGCTCGCCCTTGGTTTCCTTGTTCTGGATCTGATCGGCGGGAGTGGCCATGTTGCTGAAAAACTCGACGTCCTGGCCAAGGTATTTGTAGTGCCATTTCCACTGATAACCGGTGACCTGGATATCGATATCCGGCTCCGTGTTGTCGTACATCTTGATCAGGGTGGCGGTTGCGGGGACCGCCATGGCCACCAGAATAAGCAGGGGCACGATGGTCCAGAGAATTTCGACGGTGGTGCTTTCATGAAATTTGGCGGCCACCTGCCCGGTAGAGCGGCGGTGGACCATCATCGACCAGAACATGGCGCCGAAGACGATGATGCCGATCACTACACAGATCCAGAAAATGGTCATGTGCAGATCGAATACTGCGTGACTGATTTCAGTCGCTCCAGGCGCCATATTCACAGTCCAGGCCGCTTGTGCCTGACTGAAAATCGACCACAACAGGAGGCCCATCCAGACATGTGGATGTCGCATCATTGCGGGTTCCCCTTATAGTTCTTTTTATCCCGCCGGCTTTCACCTGCGGCAAGGGAGCGGCTTTTTCAGACTACGAACTTGAATCGCCGAGCCTTGCTGCATATGCAGTCGGGCGTCATCAGCTAACTCCATTCAGAACCGAGTATAGACAGCGACTGCCACCTCGCAACGCGATGGCGTAAATCAATCGAAACAGGTTGGACTTGCGTTCCAGGTCGCGAATGGAGAAGGATGCAGACGAGTGGTGGCAAATAGATATAACTTTGAAGTCTCAAGGATGAAATAATTATGACAAATGCGTCTTAGCATTTTTCATAAGCCAGCTACGTTTTGTTTTCCCTATTTCATTGCCTTGTTTCCTGGAGTTTTCATGAACACCGCCGCATTGCGCGAGCAGATCCAAAAAGCCCAACAACATGAAGCCGAGACCGGCCTGTTGACCCGACAACTGGAAACTCAACTGCCGCACCTGCATGCGGCCATCCAATTGCCGGATATCGATGCCAACGGCGTGATGACGCGTTTTGTGGCCGCGTATATAGAACAAGTGCCGGACCTGCTGGATGCAGCCAATGAAGTCGCCAGGGAAGCGGGCATCGAATCGCAGATCAAGCCGGTATTGAAAATTGCCGAGCACTTCTTCCTTCAGCCGCCGGCGATCATGGCCGGTCATATCGGCCTGGACGGCCTGCTGGATGAAGCTTATCTGGCGCATCGGTTGGTCGAAGAGGTCAACGACCTGTACATCAAGCATTTTGGCCAGCCATTGATCCCCTTGGACATGACGGTTGCCAACCTGATTGCCCACCAACTGATTGGCGAGGAATTTGCCAATCAGCTGGATGAGGCGGTGCATCACGCTGTGGACGAGATGCTGAACGATGAAAGTTTCGCGCTGGAGTCGGTAGAAGCCTACCGCGATAAGCTCAACAGCCCGGACACCGGCGCTGCCTGGAAGCGCTGGCCGTGCCTGTCGCGCCAGTTGGGCGTGGGCCTTGAGCTGGATCAGCCAGCGGCGTAAGTCTATGCAATACCTGTAGGAGCGAGGCTTGCCCGCGAAGGCGGCGTGTCAGTCGACATCAATGTTGAATGTAACGCCGCCTTCGCGGGCAAGCCTCGCTCCTACAGGTGGTTTAAGCGGTTGAGCCTACACCGGTTGTAGTACGCAACCGTCCTTCAAGCCTGCGCTTCAACCCTCGCGCCTCAATCAGTAGCTTCGAACCCTTGGCCGCATTGGCCCGGCCCCATTCCTCCAGCAACTCAAGGCACGAGTGATCGATATAGCTCAGATTATTGAGCGGCACATGCACCGTTGCGCCTGCTGGAATGGTCCCTAGCACTTGGGTCAGCGCCGGTACCTTGAGGAAAGTCGCCGCCCCCACCAGTCGCAGTTCCATTTCGCCGTCCGCTGGAAGATCGATCAGGCTGATTTTCAGGCGCGAAGCCTTCCAGGCCAGTTTGGCCAGTGTCAGACCGAAGCCGATCAGCACGCCGGTCAGCAGGTCGGTGAAGATGATCGCCAGTGCGGTCGCCGCATAAGTGAACATCGGCATCCGGCCATAACGGCCCAGGCCGCGAAAGGCCTTGAGGTCCACCAGTTTGAAACCGGTGTAAACCAGGACGCCCGCCAGGCTCGCCACTGGAATGCTTTGCAGTACGCTCGATAGCAGCAGCACGAACGCCAGCAACCACAGACCATGGAACACCGTCGACAGTCGGGTGGTGGCGCCGGCCTGAACGTTGGCCGAACTGCGCACGATAACTCCGGTCATCGGCAGCGCACCGAGCAAACCGCAGAGCATATTGCCGACGCCTTGCGCCGACAATTCGCGGTCGAAGTCCGAGCGTTGTCCACTGTGCATGCGGTCCACGGCGGCGGCCGAGAGCAGGGTTTCGGCGCTGGCGATAAAGGCCACGGCGAAGGCCGCGATCAGCAGCGCCGGGTCAGCCAGGTTAAGCAGATCCGCCGGACGCAGCCAGTCGATGGCTTCCGCCAGGTTGGCCGGGACTTCCACGCGTTTGACCTGCAATGCAAGCACCAGGCTGGCGACCGTTGCCAGGCCGACCCCGAGCAATGCTCCGGGAACGAACCGCAGGGAATGCGGGCGTAGTTTTTCCCACAGCCACATCACGGCAATGGTCGACAGCCCAAGCAAACCCGCTTGCCAACCAAGCGACGGCAAAGCCTGAATCACGGCAGCAGGGAAGGCCGCCAGATTATCCAGCCCCGACGGCTTGGGCACGGCATCGAGCATCACATGCACTTGCGACAGCACGATCAGCACCCCAATCCCGGCGAGCATGCCGTACACCACCGCGGGCGCTGTGACCCGAAACCAGCAACCCAGCTTCAGGCGTCCAGCCACCAATTGCAGAAAACCCGCAAGCAACAGGATCGGCCCAAGCATGGCGATACCATGCTGGCGCACCAGTTCGAACACCAATACCGCCAGACCCGCCGCCGGGCCGCTGACTTGCAGCGGCGATCCGGCAAGCCAGCCAACCACCAAACCACCGATAATACCGGTGATCAAGCCTTTGGCCGGCGGCAGCCCCGAGGCGATGGCGATGCCCATGCACAAGGGCAGGGCGACCAGAAACACAACCACCGAAGCCAGCAGCTCCCGTGGCAGAACAGCTTTTAATTGAGTAGCACCCATGGTGACTCTCCCGAAGTTTTCTTCAGGCATGGCAAAGCCAGGCTGCCAGATCAGCAGCCTCGGCTAAACCATACGGAGGATTTAGAAGCGCGCTTTGGGCGTCGCCACCGGAATCGGATGACTGCCATCGAGCGGCAGGAAACAACCCTGATCCGCGTCGTAAGCTTGAATTTCGCTGGTTTCGATGTTGTAAACCCAACCATGGATAAACAATTGACCGTTAGCCATACGCGAGGCCACCGATGGATGCGTGCGCAAATGCTGCAACTGAGCGATCACATTCTCTTCAGTGAGGATGTGCATGCTTTCGTTTTCGTCAATGCAGTTGCAGTTGTCCTGGACCATGGTTTTGGCCACTTCGGCATGCCGTAACCAGGCCTTGACCGTCGGCATCTTTTCCAGGCTCTGCGGGTTGAGTACCGCGCGCATTGCGCCGCAGTCGGAGTGCCCGCAGATGATGATGTGATGCACGCCGAGGGCCAGCACCGCGTATTCGATGGCTGTGGAAACACCGCCATTCATTTGCCCGTAAGGCGGCACGACGTTGCCGACGTTACGGGTCACGAACAGGTCGCCGGGGGCGCTTTGGGTAATCAGTTCGGGAACGATGCGTGAATCGGCACACGCAATGAACATCGCCCGAGGCCGCTGGGCCGTGGCGAGTTTTTTGAAGAGTTCTTCCTGCTGCGGAAAGATCTCGTGATGAAAGTGCAAAAAGCCGTCAACAATATGCTGCAGCGCTGCATCGGCGGTTTCCGCCTCGGGTTGGGCTGAAGCCGACACAGCCAACGGCTGTTTATCCTTGTCACTCATGATTCATCCTCTTTGGCGGAGTCAGGGAATTTTCCCGTTTTGTCCGGTGTGAAGCCAGTGGCTGTATAAAAAACATCCAGGTCGAAAAGCCAGACCCGTCAGTCACTCGATGAACAAGGTAGCCGTCGAAACTTAACTCAAACTGAATTAAAACGCTCTAGAACGAGTGTTCCAGGTCACAGGGAGCGTGACCGGTGTATCGTTTTCTCTACTCAACCATAGGGCCAATTGTCCTTAAATCAACGACATTTGGCGACCCGGCGGACAAAAGGCTTCGCAATTCAGATTGAAACCTTCCCGACGATCGAGCCCCAGGCGCTTGATGGTTTTGGCGAAGCGTTGTGCCAGCAGATCGGCAAATGGCCCTTCACCGCGCATTCTGGTACCGAACCGGCTGTCGTAAAGCTCGCCTCCACGGCTTTGGCGGATCAGGCTCAATACATGAGCCGCACGTTGAGGATAATGGGCGGCCAGCCATTCTTCGAACAGCGGTGCCACTTCCAGCGGCAGGCGCAACATCATGTAGGCCGCGCTTTGCGCACCGGCCGCATGGGCTTCGGTCAGCAGGCTTTCGAGTTCGCTGTCGTTGATCATTGAAATCATCGGTGAACACAAAACGCCCACCGGAATCCCGGCTTCGCGCATCACCCGGATCGCTCGCAGTCGTGCCTTGGGTGCCGCGGCGCGAGGTTCGAGGATGCGTTTGAGTTCGTCATCCAGCGTGGTCAGGCTGATCATCACCGCCACCAGCCTTTGCTCGGCGAGTTCGGCCAGCAGGTCCAGATCGCGGAGAATCAGCGAGCCTTTGGTGATGATGGTCACCGGGTGGCGGTAACGCAGCAGCACTTCGAGCGTCTTGCGGGTGATTTTGTGTTCGCGCTCGATGGGCTGATAAGGGTCAGTGTTGGAGCCCAGGTTGATCGGCGCACATTGATAGCCGCGCTTGGACAGTTGCTCCTCCAGCACATCGGCGGCGTTGGTCTTGGCGATCAGTTTGGTTTCGAAATCCAGCCCCGGTGACATGTCCCAGTAGGCGTGGCTGGGCCGCGCGTAGCAATAGATGCAGCCATGCTCGCAGCCGCGATAGGGATTGATCGAGCGATCGAAGGGTAAATCCGGCGAATTGTTACGGGTGATGATGGTTTTCGCTGTCTCGATGCGCACCTCGGTGCCTTGAGTCACCGGCACTTCCTGATACCAGCCGTCGTCCTCCGCCACCGAGCGGTTAGGCGCGAAACGGTTATGCGGGTTGGTCGCGGTGCCGCGGCCACGTGGGGGCAATGGCGTATGCATGGGGCAATCCTGATAGCTGTATGCGCATACAGTATATCGAGTCAAGTCGGCCGACCAGTGCCGTTCGGCGCCTACTCGTTTTTTGTCGATGTGAAGTGCCGGTGGGCAACTAACGGATACATATAAGCGCTCGTTGATGAAATGAAAGTGTCGGTACTATTCATGTCGCTGCAAACAATAAACATAGAGAACATTTAAAAGGATTTAATGATGTCGTTTTTTAACCGTCGTGGCATTTTTCTACAAAAGCTTGGCCCAACGATTGTGAGTCCCGGTGAAGTACTTGTATCGATGCAGTTTGCATTGAAAGAGGAAGGCTGGGACGCTGAAAGCTCCATGGTTACTGAGACCCTGCTGGACTCCACTACGATAGTCGCGTCGTCGAATGATGGCGGTAAGTCTTTCACTCTCGGTAAAAACAATAAAGATGTCGATGGCGACGGCGTTATCAATGCCGATGACAAAGTAAAACTGCTGGCCTTGGCTAGTGCATATGCCCGTATTGTAAATCCTTGAACGAAACTGCCAGTCCGTTTAACAGTTGCTTGATGAAGAGCTGGTTTAAACGGCCCATGTCGAGTAAGTAACACCTTCCACTGCGTTGCGCAGTGGAAGGTGGTTTCCAGCACTCAGTGCTGATCGTCAGGCTTTTTCTTCAACTTCGGGTTCGGAAAAAACTGCACGGCCTGGACCTTGGCATCTGGCACCTTGAGTGCCGAAGTATTGACTCGCGTACCCAATTCCTTAGGCACCGACAGACCTTGTTCATTCAGCGTGTCGGAATAACCGCAGGCCACGCACTCGCGATGCGGAACGGCGTCTTCGCTCCACATCATCAACTTGTCCGGCTCGCTGCAGGCCGGGCACACCGCCCCGGCGATAAAGCGTTTTTTGGTAATCACGGGTGCCTCACTCATGCTGCCGCGTCCTCACTCAGGCCGCTATGGCGCAAGAGTGCGTCAATCGACGGCGCACGGCCACGGAAGTCGACGAACAGCACCATCGGTTCCTGAGAGCCGCCCCGCGCCAGGATTGCTTCACGGAATGCACGCCCGGTCTCGGCATTGAGCACACCCTCTTCTTCGAATCTCGAGAAGGCATCGGCGGACAATACTTCTGCCCACTTATAGCTGTAGTAACCCGCCGCATAACCGCCGGCGAAGATGTGGGCGAAGCTGTTGGGGAAGCGGTTGTAGGCCGGCGGACGCATGACTGAAACTTCGTCACGCACGCCTTCGAGCACTTGCAGCACGCTGCGACCGTCGCCGTGGGTCGCGTGCAATTCGAAGTCGAACAATGAGAACTCCAGCTGGCGGACCATCATCAGCCCGGACTGGAAGTTCTTCGCCGCGAGCATTTTCTCCAACAGATCCTGAGGCAATGGCTCGCCGGTTTCATAGTGACCGGAAATCAGCGCCAGGCCTTCCGGCTCCCAGCACCAGTTTTCCATGAACTGGCTTGGCAGCTCGACCGCATCCCAGGCCACGCCATTGATGCCGGACACGCCAGCATGCTCGACGCGGGTCAGCAGGTGATGCAGGCCATGACCGAATTCGTGGAACAGGGTGGTCACTTCATCGTGGGTCAGCAGGGCCGGTTTGCCACTATCAGCCGGAGTGAAGTTGCACACCAGATTCGCCACCGGGCTTTGCAGCACGCCGTTGATTGTGCGGCGATGATCGCGAGCGCCGTCCATCCAGGCCCCGCCGCGCTTGTTGGCGCGGGCATACAGGTCGAAGAAGAATCGGCCGACGTGCTGGCCGTTTTCCTTGATTTCGAACAGGCGAACGTCCGGATGCCAGGTATCGAAGCCTTTCAGCTCGGCGATCTCGATGCCGTACAGGCGCTGCACGATGTTGAACAACCCACCCAGAACCTTGTCGATCGGGAAGTAGGCGCGAAGCGTTTCCTGGGCGACGCTGTAACGCTGTTCGCGAAGTTTTTCACCGTAGAAACCGCTGTCCCAGCTTTGCAGGTCCGGGCAACCTTGTTCGGCGGCGTAGGCCTTGAGCTGTTGCAGATCCTGGGCGGCGAAAGGCTTGCTGCGTTTTGCCAGGTCGCGCAAGAAACTCAGCACCTGATCGTTGGACTCGGCCATTTTGGTGGCCAGGCTCAGCTCCGAGAAGCTGGTGAAGCCCAACAGTTTTGCCAGCTCCTGACGCAGGTCGAGGATCTCTTCCATGACCGGGCCGTTGTCATTCTGACCGGCATTCGGGCCTTGGTCCGATGCACGGGTGCAATAGGCGGCGTAGAGTTCTTCACGCAGGGCGCGGTCGTGGGCGTAGGTCATCACCGCGTAGTAACTCGGAAACTCCAGGGTGATCAGCCAGCCGTCGAGATCTTTGGCTTGTGCGGCGGCGGCCATTTGCGCCTTGGCCGATTCAGTCAGGCCAGCGAGGGCAGCTTCGTCGGTGACGTGCTTGGTCCAGGCCTGGGTGGCGTCGAGCAATTGATTGGAGAAGCGGCTGCCCAGCTCCGACAGTTTGCTCTGCACGTCGGCGTAACGCTTTTGCTCAGGCGCAGGCAGGTCGATACCCGACAGACGGAAGTCACGCAGGGCGTGTTCCAGGATGGTTTTCTGCGCCACGTCGAAACCGGCGGCCTCAGGGCTGTTGGCCAGCGCTTCATAGGCTTGGAACAGTTCACGGTTCTGGCCCAGCTCGGTAGCGTAGGCGCTCAAGGCCGGCAGACAAGACTCGTAGGCTTCGCGCAATTCAGCGCTGTTGCACACAGCATTGAGGTGGCTGACCGGGCTCCAGGCGGCGCCCAGACGATCATTAAGCTCGTCCATCGCCAGCACCAGGCCGGCCCAGGTCGGTTGTGTGCCCTGGGTTTTGAGGATGTCGACAATGGCGGCGCGGTTGTCAGCCAGGATCTTTTCAATGGCCGGTTGCACGTGTTCGGCACGGATCGCCGAGAATGGCGGCAGGTCGTAGGACTGCAGAAGAGGGTTGTTCACGCTCACGGTTGGCACCTTGGCTGGAAAACATGCGGGAAGAAAGATGGCCCCATCTTAATTACAATCGACGCTCACCGCAGCTATCAGCAAAAGAGAGAGAGCCTATCGTGACCCTTCGCAAGTATCAGAACCACACGCCGCTGCTGGGCAAAGACGCCTTTGTCGACGGCTCGGCAGTGGTGATCGGCGACGTCGAAATCGGCGAAGACAGCTCCGTCTGGCCGCTGACAGTGATCCGCGGCGACATGCACCGCATCCGAATCGGTGCGCGCACCAGCGTGCAGGACGGCTGCGTGCTGCACATTACCCACGCCGGGCCGTTCAACCCCGATGGCTTCCCGCTGCTGATCGGCGACGATGTGACCATCGCGCATAAGGTCATGCTTCATGGTTGTGCCGTGGGCAACCGGATTCTGATCGGCATGGGCAGCATCGTCATGGACGGTGCGGTGGTCGAGGACGATGTGATCATCGGCGCCGGCAGTCTGGTACCCCCGGGCAAGCGCCTGGAAAGCGGTTTCCTCTATGTCGGTAGCCCGGTGAAACAGATCCGGCCGCTGACTGACAAGGAAAAAGCCTTTTTCACCTACAGCGCGGCGAACTACGTGAAGCTCAAGGACCTGCATCTGGCCGAAGGCTACGACCAGCTCTAAGCCTCTTGATAACGGAAAGTGACTCGCTGCTCAGGAATTTTCATGCATTACCAAACCGTACTGTTCGACCTTGATGGCACGCTGACCGACCCGCGCGAAGGCATCACCCGTTCCATCCAGTTCGCTCTGGGCAAACTGGGCATCGATGAGCCGGACCTGACCAGGCTCGAGCACTTCATTGGCCCGCCGTTGTTGCAGGCGTTCATGCAGTTCTACGATTTCGACGAGCCCAAGGCCTGGGAAGCGGTGAATTTCTATCGTGAGCGCTTCAAGGTCACCGGCCTGTATGAGAACCGCGTGTTCGATGGCGTCACGCCGCTGCTGGAAACCCTCGGCGGGCAAGGGCGACAGCTGTACATCGCGACTTCCAAGCCGTGGGTTTTCGCCCGGGAAATCGCCCGGCACTTCGACTTCGCCAAGCATTTCAAAGTGATTTACGGCAGTGAACTGGACGGCACGCGAACCGACAAGGTCGAGCTGATTGCGCACTTGATGAGCGAAGAAGGCCTGGACCCGGCCAATACGCTGATGATTGGCGATCGTAAACACGATCTGATCGGTGCTCGCAGCAATGGACTGGACGCGGCGGCGGTGGGTTATGGATTTGGCAGCCGAGAGGAGTTGAGCGCAGAAGGTCCGGCATATCACTTCGAGACGCTGGATGAGTTGCATCAGGCGTTTTTGCAGCGCTGATCAAAACCCTTCGCGGGCAAGCCCGCTCCCACAGGGATTTGTGTCTGGCCAAAGAAAATTGGCATACACCGCCCTAGTGTGGGAGCGGGCTTGCCCGCGAAGAGTCCCGCTCAGCCGCCGGGGATCTTTGATCCCGCCAACACTTTCAACGCCGCCTTACGCTCCCCAACCGGCAACGCGCCCAGCCTCTCCACCGCCGCATAAAACCTCTTCCAATCCCCATCAACCTGCCTGAACAGCGCGGCAAACGCCGGCACCCATTGGTCATACAAACCGAACGGCAGTAGCCGGGCGTTGTTCATCGGGGCGTTGATCCAGGCGTCGTAGCGTTTATTCCCGGCCCATTGGCTGTCGCGCAGCGTCCGGTACTCACGGCGCAATCGTTCGAACTCTGCCGCTTTTCGCTCACGCATTTGTCCGGCAGGCAGCGGCAGGGCGTAAAGCCGTTCCAGTCTCTTGCGGGCGTCCAGAACCAATTGGATGAACTGGTCGCGTTGTTGCTCCAACGCTCCATTATCCGGCGGCATGCCGCGGAATGCGCGCCATTGCCGAGTACCCTCCTGTTCGACGAAGGTAGCGAAGGATTCGTTGAACTCGGTGTCGTCTTTCACATAAAAACGTTGATGGGCGAGCTCGTGAAAAATCAGCGTGGCCAACCGTTCGTCGCCCCACCCCATCATCGAGCTCATGATCGGGTCGTTGAACCAACCGAGCGTCGAATAGGCCTCGACGCCGCCGATCGACACGTCCATACCTTGCAAACGCTGCAAGGCGGCCTCACCACGGGCAGCGCTCTGGCTGTAATACCCGCGATAGGCGACGCAGCCAGCGATGGGGAAGCAATGGTTCTGCGGCTTCAGCGAAAACTCCGGCGTGGCAAAGACGTTCCAGACTACAAACGGTCGACCGATGTCGGCGTACAAGCGGTAGCTCGGGTTGTCTGGCAGGTGCAGGTGTTGGCTGGCGAATGTCCGGGCTTTTTGTGATTGGGCCAGACGCGCACGTAATTGCTGATCGCGGCCTGGATCTGAAATCACACTGGAAACCGGCTCCCGTGCCCGCAGCAAGTGCAGCTGACCACTGGCCAATTGGCCGTAATAGCTGATGCTTGCGCAGCCATTGAGCAACAAAAGAAACACACCCGGAAACAAAATGCGTAAAACGCGATCAAGTAACCCAAGGCTTGGACGCGGCCTGATCAAAATGAATCATCCCTGGAAAGTCTGCCCGCAAGACTATCCCGCCTATTGGAGCTCCGCTATGCGCAAGTTGATGCTGACGGGAGGCCTGCTGATGCTGGCCGGTTGTGCTGGATTGCCCACCCCTGATCCTTCGCAGGCATGGATCGATCTGGATTCACGGCTGGAAGACACCGCGCTGCAAGCGCTGGAAGTCGACGACAAGGCTTCGATCGACAAACGCTACTTCGAAGTGCAGCCCGGTAGCCATGAGCTGACGGTTCGCTACTTGTTTGCAGTCCAGCCGACCAACATTGGTCCCGACGCCGAGCCGCTGTGGCGCGACTGTCAGTTGAATGTGAAATTCAAGGACTTCAACGCTGGTCAGCGGTATCAGCTGCAAGCCGGGAATATCGGCTTTCGGCCGTGGGCCAAGCTCTATGATCAACAGCGCAAAGTGATTGGGCAGGGCACACCGGCAGGCTGCCAGCGCACCTGATCGGCGCTATGCTGAATGACCAGTCCTTGGGATATTCATCATGCGCAGGTTGTTGCTGTTACTCGCTGCTGGCATCTTTGTCGGTTGCGCGAGTCCGTTGCCGGCGGTCGATCCGCAGATGGCCTGGGTCGACTTCGCTACACCGAGCCCTGGCGGTAAATTGCTGATGGCCGAACGGCTGGACAACCAGCGGCTGAGCGACGGGCGTTACTTCCAGGTCACGCCGGGTAGCCATGAGCTGAGAGTACGTTTCGATTTTGAAGTGATGGGTGGTGGCTCGGGCTTGATGAATGCTCCGCTGGAGCGGCTGTGCTACCTGACCATCAACTACGACCATTTCGAGGCCGGCCAGCGTTACCTGCTGGAAGCGCGTTCTATAGCGTTCACCCCCAGCGCCCGGTTGTACAACGCCAAGCGGGAGATCGTTGCTGAAGATCGATTGGCCAACTGCGTTATGTGAGGCAGATCAGCGGTCATTTTTTTGGTAGATGATTTTCTTGGTGCCGCCTTCGCATGAGCCGACGACCATGTTCTGATCGTGCACTTCGTCATTGGTGACGATTTCCAGGGTGTAGGACGTGACGTTATTGGCCTGGATCTTGGCTTCGATCTCGGCCTTGAGTTCCTCACAGGATTTCGGTGCCGCGAGGGCCGATGTGGCCAGCGTGCAACAGATAACTGCCAAGGCAAAACGTTTCATGGTTGAAGCTCCCTTGAGGCAGCGCGCAGGGGGGATGCGCTGAAGCTGCTGTCATTTATTCGACCACAGTTTCGCCGGTCAGGCTGTAATTCAGGACAAAAAAGATCGCAGCTTCGGCAATTCCTACAGGAAGCTGCCGAAGGCTCGGGCCGCGTGCGGACGATCTTTTATCGGTTTAGCTGATCAACGTCGCCTCCAGGCTGATTTTCGCATTCAATACTTTGGAGACTGGGCAGCCTTCTTTGGCCTTGTTGCTCAGTTCCTCGAATTGCGCCTGGGTCGCCCCGGGGATTTTCGCCTTGAGAATCAGTTTTACCGCTGTGATTGCAAAGCCACCGTCTACCTGGTCCAGGGTGACTTCGGCATTGGTGTCGATACTGTCGGCCTTAAGGTTGGCCTCGCCGAGAATCATTGAAAACGCCATGGAAAAACAGCCCGCGTGAGCCGCGCCGATCAGCTCTTCCGGATTGGTGCCTTTACCGCCTTCGAAACGGGCCTTGAAGCCGTAGGGTGCTTCTCTGAGGACACCGGTTTCGGTGGAAATCGAGCCGATACCGGTTTTCAGATCACCTTCCCAATGAGCCGATGCTTTCTTTGTGATAGCCATGTCTGCCTCCTCAAGATCCGGCGCGAAACGTCGCGCCTTCGTGGTTTTCGGTTGCCAGGGTTCTGAGGATAGACCGTCAGGCAAAGTTCACCTCATCTGATCAGTCCTCCAATCGTGTAGGAATTTTGTCTGTTCTCTTGAAACTCGGGTATATGCCCTCATTGCATAGAGCACGCTTATAGACTTGGCAGGTTTTCGTCGTGAAAAAACCTGTTTACCCATTGGAGAAGCAGGTTGATGAAACGACTGTCTGATATCAAGTTTTCCACCCTTGATCTGGTGCCCGTTCGGGAGAACGGCAGTGCGGCTCAGTCCCTGCACAATTCTCTGGATCTGGCGCGGCACGTCGAAAAATTCGGCTACAACCGCTTCTGGGTTGCCGAGCACCACAACATGGACGGGATCGCCAGTTCGGCGACCTCAGTTCTGCTGGGCTATCTGGCCGGTGGCACTTCGACCATTCGTGTCGGTTCGGGTGGCGTGATGCTGCCCAACCACGCGCCGCTGGTGATCGCCGAGCAGTTCGGCACCCTTGAAAGCCTGTACCCGGGGCGGATCGACCTGGGCCTGGGTCGCGCCCCCGGCTCCGATCAGATGACCGCCCGCGCCTTGCGTCGTGAGCGCTCCGGCAGTGCCGACGACTTCCCGGAAGACGTGACCGAACTGATGCGCTACCTCGGCCCACGCACGCCGGATCAGCGGATCATTGCCATGCCGGGTACCGGCACTAATGTCCCGATATGGTTGTTGGGTTCGAGCCTGTTCAGTGCGCAGTTGGCCGGTGAGCGCGGTTTGCCCTACGCCTTCGCCTCACATTTCGCACCGCGCTTCATGCATGAGGCGATTCGCGTTTACCGCAACCACTTCAAGCCTTCCGCGGTTTTGGATAAGCCTTACGTGATGCTCGGCGTGCCACTGGTAGCCGCGGATACCGATGAGCAAGCTGATTACCTGGCCACTTCGGTCTACCAGCGGATTCTCGCGTTAATGCGTGGCCAGAGCCTGGTGCAACGCCCGCCAGTGAAGACCATGGACGGCCTGTGGCTACCCCATGAGAAAGAAGCGGTCGGTGATTTCCTTGGCCTGGCCATGGTCGGCAGCCCACAGAAGATTCGCGCCAAGCTGGAAGTGCTGATCGAACAGACTCAGGCCGATGAGCTGATTTTTACCTGTGACCTGTACGAACATGCCGATCGCCTGCACTCCTATGAGTTGCTGGCGCAGGTCATGAAGGGCTGAGGAGCAAACAGCGCCCACAAAATAGCCGACGCCATTGCGTCGGCTATTTCATTTTCGAGGGCGGGTCAGCCCTGCTTGTAGATGATTTGCCTGGAGCCTTTTTCACAGATGCCGACGACTTTTCCGTCAGCAGCAGCGCCTTTGTCGACAATCTCCAGTGTGTAATTGGAAACGCCTTTGGCATCCAGTTTCGCTGCGATTTCGGCTTTCAGCTCGTCGCACGACTTGCCTTGGGCAAAGGCTGTTCCCGCAAGGCTCAACAAACCTACTGCCAAAATAAACTTCTTCATCGGTTGCACTCCCTGGTCGGAACAATAGGGTGAGAGCATCCAACCATCGGATGCGCACGCCACGTAGCGCTTTGCCAATCCCTATGGCACTCGGCCGCCGCGCAAGTTCAGAAGCCTGGCTCAAACTCAGCTACTGGCAATCCGGAATCCGACTTTGAGCGTCACCTGAAAGTGTGCAGCTTTGCCGTCCTTGATGTGCCCTCGGGTTTCGGTCACTTCAAACCATTCCATGTACTTGAGACTTTTGTTGGCTTCAGCCAGGGCGTTGTTGATGGCGTCTTCAATGCTGGTGGTGGATGAGCCAACCAGTTCGACTTTTTTGTAGGTGTGATGGTCAGTCATGACGTTCTCCTCAGGATGTGAAATACAGCCTAGCAGTGATTTTTTTTATTTCTTCTGTCGACCAATCCGGGGGAAAGCTCAGATTTACTGCACTTTCTCGAACCTCTGAAGTCCCAACCAACACACGCACTCATCAACAATGCAGGAGAGCCACCATGGCCAATACCTCGTTACGCAAAGCCTCATTGCAAAGCATGGAAGCCGAGATCGAGAGTCTGCTGAAATCGTTGGAAAGCCTGAAGGAGGACGCCTCGGACGAGTCGCGTAAAACGCTTAAAGCGCTGAAAAGCAATGCCGAGAACGCGCTGAAACATTCACGTCATCTGCTCGCCGATGCCTATGAAGAGGTCAAGGTCAAAACCCGTGAAACCGGGATCGCGACACGTGACTATGCCCAGGAGCACCCTTGGACTACAGCCGGTGTCGCCGTTGGTGCATTGGGTCTTCTGGCAGCCTACCTGCTGTGCAAACGCGGTAATTAAGGTGCCTGACGCAGTTCATTTTTAAGCCACTGCGCCAATTGCCGAGCGCGCCCGTCCGCGGCGCGCTTGGGTAGCCATAACGCCAGTTGCGCCGGGGTTTCACAGAAACCCCATGGCGCAATCAGGCGACCGGCCTTCAAGTCCTCGGTCACCAATGGCTCAGGCGCGATGGCCACCCCCAGTCCGGCCACTGCCGCCTCCAGCAAATAATACAAATGCTCGAAACCCTGACCGTACTTCAGCGCCTTGGCGTCGAGGCCGCTTTGCTGTGCCCAGCTTGGCCAGGCTTGCGGACGTGAGGTGGTGTGCAGCAAGGGTTCGGTCAACAGTGCGTTTGGCGGCGCGTTTTGCAGCCTTTCGTAACCGACGAATCGTGGGCTCATGACCGGGCCGATGCGTTCGCTGGCCAGTTCATAAACTTGCATGTCCGCCGGCCATGGCGGTTCGGCAAACACCAGCAAGGCATCCAGGCCGGGCCGCCGTGGATCGAGATCGCCTTCGCCAGCCGACAGATGCAGGCGCAGATCCGGCAGATCCGCATTGAGCCGCCCCAAACGCGGAATGAACCAGCGCGCCAGCAGGCTACCCGAGCAGCCGAGCACGAATGGCGCATCGGCGGTGCTCTGGGTCAATTCAGCGCAAACGCTGCGCAATCGCTCAAAGGCTTCGCCACTGGCGTCGCGCAAACGAACGCCGGCATCTGTGAGTTTCAGGCCGCGTCCATCCTTGATGAACAGACTCACGCCGAGGTGTTCTTCCAGTACCTTGAGTTGCCGGCTGACCGCCCCATGAGTGACGTGTAGCTGTTCGGCGGCCTGACTGACGCTGTTCAGGCGGGCAGTGGCTTCGAAGGCGCGAAGAGCGTTCAGCGGAGGAAGGTCGTGGCTCATGTTATCTGTGAGTTTTCCTGACAGGTTGTGGCGATCTTATCGGTTTTCAGCGTGGGACGTCAGGGGTAGAGTGAACGCCATCGTCACCTCTCGAATACAACTGGAGCGACCCATGACCCAGACTAATCTGCGCAACGGCCCCGACGCCAACGGCCTGTTCGGCGCGTTCGGTGGCCGCTACGTCGCCGAAACCCTGATGCCGTTGATCCTCGATCTGGCCCGTGAATATGAAGCGGCCAAGGAAGATCCGGCGTTCAAAGAAGAATTGGCCTACTTCCAGCGAGATTACGTCGGACGTCCAAGCCCACTGTACTTCGCCGAGCGTCTGACAGAGTTCTGCGGCGGCGCGAAGATTTACCTTAAGCGCGAAGAGCTGAACCATACCGGCGCCCACAAGATCAACAACTGCATCGGCCAGATCCTGCTGGCGCGGCGCATGGGTAAGAAGCGCATCATCGCCGAGACTGGCGCTGGCATGCATGGCGTGGCGACCGCCACCGTGGCCGCGCGTTTCGGCCTCGATTGCGTGATCTACATGGGCACTACCGACATCGAACGTCAGCAAGCCAACGTGTTTCGCATGAAGCTGCTGGGCGCCGAAGTGATCCCGGTAGTTGCCGGCACTGGCACCCTTAAAGATGCGATGAACGAAGCCCTGCGTGACTGGGTGACTAACGTCGACAGCACTTTCTACCTGATCGGCACCGTCGCCGGTCCACACCCGTACCCTGCCATGGTTCGTGACTTCCAGGCTGTGATCGGCAAGGAAACCCGCGAGCAGTTGCAAGCTCAGGAAGGCCGTCTGCCAGACAGTCTGGTGGCGTGCATCGGTGGTGGTTCCAATGCCATGGGCCTGTTCCACCCGTTCCTTGATGACAAGAGCGTTGAGATCATCGGCGTCGAAGCCGCCGGTTACGGCATCGAAACCGGCAAGCATGCGGCCAGCCTGAACGGCGGCGTACCGGGTGTTCTGCACGGCAACCGTACTTTCCTGTTGCAGGACGACGACGGCCAGATCATCGACGCCCACTCGATTTCCGCCGGCCTCGACTATCCGGGCATCGGCCCGGAACACGCCTGGTTGCATGACATCGGCCGCGTCCAGTACACCTCGGTGACCGACGATGAAGCCCTCGACGCGTTCCACAAATGCTGTCGCCTGGAAGGGATTATTCCTGCACTGGAAAGCGCCCATGCCCTGGCCGAAGTGTTCAAACGCGCACCGACGTTGCCGAAAGATCACCTGATGGTGGTCAATCTGTCCGGCCGTGGCGACAAAGACATGCAGACCGTGATGCACCACATGGAACAGTCTCAACAAAAGCAATCCCAGCAGGAGAAACACTGATGAGCCGCCTGCAGACACGTTTTGCCGAACTCAAGGAACAGAATCGCGCCGCACTGGTGACCTTCGTGACCGCTGGTGACCCGAATTACGACACGTCCTTGGCGATCCTCAAAGGCTTGCCGGGAGCAGGTGCCGACGTGATCGAGCTGGGCATGCCCTTCACCGATCCGATGGCCGATGGCCCGGCGATTCAACTGGCCAACATTCGTGCCTTGGGCGCCAAACAGAACCTGGCGAAAACCCTGCAAATGGTTCGCGAGTTCCGCGAAGGCAATAACGAGACGCCGCTGGTGCTGATGGGTTACTTCAACCCGATTCACATGTACGGCGTGCCGCGTTTCATCGCTGAAGCCAAAGAGGCCGGTGTCGATGGCCTGATCGTGGTCGACATGCCGCCGGAGCATAACGGGGAGCTGTGTGATCCCGCACAGGCGGCAGGCCTGGACTTCATTCGCCTGACCACTCCGACGACTGATGACGTGCGCTTGCCGACCGTTCTGAATGGCAGTTCCGGCTTTGTTTACTATGTGTCTGTGGCGGGTGTGACCGGTGCGGGCGCGGCGACTCTGGAGCATGTCGAAGAAGCCGTCACCCGTCTGCGTCGCCATACCGATCTGCCGATCAGCATCGGTTTTGGTATTCGTACACCGGAGCAGGCAGCATCCATCGCGCGTCTGGCTGACGGTGTGGTAGTGGGGTCGGCACTGATCGATCACATCGCCAATGCCTCGACGCCGGATCAGGCTGTGGAGGGTGTACTCAGCCTGTGCGCAGCCTTGTCTGACGGTGTACGTAAAGCGCGGGTCAGCTGAAGATAAAGTTCCTGATACAGGGGAATCAGTGCCTCACGACACTAAGCAGCAAGACCGAGGGCTTCAGGGCTACGCTCTGAGGCCCTTCTTGTTCTTGGGGGCCTGTCCTTCAGGGCAATTCCAACCCACCCGCGGCCTTATGCAGCTTGCGCAAATGTTCGCCAACCTGCTTCAGGTTGGCTTCGTTGGCGGCCATCTCGGCGGCTCGACTCGGTTCGAGCAATGCTCTGACTTCCTTATCGAGATCCCCGGTCAGCGCTTGCAGCTGTTTCTGGCGCAGGTTGCTTTCCGACTCCAAACGCGTCCACTCGTTCGGTTGCGGCAAACCATATCCCTCGGTGGTGCCGAGCAGTTCCGCCGGACGGCTGAGGAAGCCGCTGTTGGCGAGAATCTGCTGCAAAGTCCCATTGGCCTTATCCAGGCTGCCGTTGTTCAATTCCCGAGCGCCCAGATAGCGTTGCTTCACTTCGTCCTGGGCCAGCACCAACTGCTGACGGAAACTGGCCTGCTCCAGCAGCAGCAACGCCGCGCTGGTGCGCAAGTCAGCCTGGTCAATCCATTTGCGGCGCTCTTCAGCTTTCAAGGATAGCCAGTCCTCGACCTTGTCCTGCTTGATCGGCAAATGCTTCTTCAGCACATCGAACATCGCTTGATAACGCTCGCGGAAGGAGTCGAAGCGATAGCCCAGGCGCAACGCTTCACGAGGGTCATCCAGCACGCTGGTGTCCGCCAACCTGCGGCCTTTGAGCACTTCCAGCAAGCCGTTGGGCATGATGCTGTCGAGGCCGACCAGTTGCGCATTGTTGGTGCTGCTGCGCAGTAATTTCAGGCCTTCTACCGCGCAGTTGTTGGACAGGAAGAAATAGTTGCCGTCGTAACCCCAATGCATCTCCGCGGCGTGTTCCACTACGTTTTCGATTTCGTTGCGCGACAGATTCAGCGGCACCGATGCCAGGCTGCGCAATTCAGTCTTGGTGTATTCGTCGATCACTTGGGCCAATGGCAAGACAAACAGGCGCGACGGGTATTTACCCACCAGCCCATCCCAACTCGACAGCTGTACATCACCGACGAAGGCGCGGTAGGACAGTACCAGATGTTGATCCAGATCGAGGCGGCAATCCGGCCCACGAGGACGACCTGGTGCGCAGATCACCAACCGCAGCATGCTGTGGCCCCAGCGGCTGACCCAGTTCTGGTTGGCTTCTGCCAGCAGATAATCAACAGCATAAACCCGTTCCGGATCGACCTGACCCAAGGGCTGCTTGGCAAAATCGTTACCCGCATTGAGGAAGGCAAATGATTGGGTGCACGTGTCTTTGGCGGCGGGCGCCCAACCGAAATGTTCTTTGTAGTAGCGATACAGCGCTGGACGACGGCAGGCATAGCTTGGGTCGAGGAGGAAGTACTCCATGTTGACCGCGACGAACTCCTTCGGGCTGCTCGTCTCGTAAATGTCCGGGCTGCGGGCAATCTGCCGGTTGTGCTGTTCGCGCTCACCACGCCGGCCGACGTATTGCGGCCAACCGGCCAAATCCAGCAGACGAGGGTCATCGCTGAGGGTCCAACGTCGCTCCGTCTGCCCACGGCATTGATCGGGGATACCGATCAGCCCGGAGCTGCTGTTGCGTTGCTTGCAGCGCTGGATCAGTGTGCGCTCGGCGGTTGGCCAGAGGCGCGCACGGTCATAAATGTGGGTGAGTTCGTGCAACACCGTGGCGAGCATTTCCCGGCGCACGGTACCGTGGGGGCGATACGTTTTTTGGATCGCGGCGCTGCCGTTGGTGAGGCTGACGAGCAGATTGCGATTCAGGTCGAGCTCCGACACCAGCGACGCCTGACCGTAGGCATCGCTCGGCATATCGTCGGTCCAGCCGACATCGATGCGCCGGTCCAGTTGCTCGATGAAGCGCGGCGGTAACGCCTGCATGGCTTCATCGAGCAGCGCCTGACTGGCCTGTTGTTGCGCGGGACTCAGACCGTCGGTCTTGAGCCGTAATTGCAGACCGGCCTGAGCCGTGTTGCCAAGCAGCAACACGATCCCGGCCAGCAACCAGACGCCTAGGGACTTCACAGTGCAAGGATGGCTTCGGCGAGAACCTGATCACTGGCGTCGCGGGCTTCCGGTACGCGGGTGCGCAAGGTGTCGAAGGCCGCTTCCAGGTGTGCACCGCGGATTTCACCGTCGCTGGCGACGAAACTGGCCGCATCGTCGTGGGCTTCACGGACAATCTTCGAATCGCGAATGGACGTGGTGGTATCGGACGTGAAATCAAGCGTGCGCTCGGAGGCACGAATAATGATGTTACTGGTGGCTACCAGGGTGTGCGCCTGGGCCATATCGGCCAACAACAGCAGGCCAAGGGTGGCAGCAATCAGCGGGCTACGCATGGAACGACTCCGGAGGAACAAGGGATAACTATTGGACGAGAATTGCCTGTGCCAGTTCAAGATCGTTGGCATGAAGTTTTGGCTGGGTCCGGCGCAGGTAAATCAGGGCGGACTCCAGTTGCGCTCCTTGCAGTTGGCCGTCACTGGCAATGAACGCGGCAGCGTCATCCCGGGCGGCGATCAGCAGTTTATGATCGAAGGGCGCGGAGGTCACCAGGCTGGTGGCATAACCACTGGCCACGGTGCCTTGCGTGGACAGATTGAAAGCATCAAAGGCATGGGTCGAACCCGACCAGCAAGCCCCAAGAAAAACCGCAGTGATCGAAAGACTGGCAAGAAAACGCATGAGACTCGATAGCTGAAAGCGAGTCCCAAGGCTAGCGTAATGCCCGGGCTAGAGCCAGCGCCGAAGCATGGGGACACGGCGGACGTGTCCCGCGTCAGAGCTGTCGCTTAGATCGTCAGGATGGCCTGGGCCAGCTGTGCGTCGGTCGCATTCAGTTGTGGAGTCTGTTGGCGGATATGGTCGAGAGCGCTTTCCAGTTTCACACCGCGAATGGCCCCTTCACTGGCGACGAAGCTGGCGGCATCGTCACGAGCAGCACGGACGATTTTGTCGTCGCGAAAGGAAGACGAGATGTCCGAAGTAGCGTCGGAAGAGGACTTCAGCCCACCAACAATGGAATCGGTGGTCACGATGAAACTGGTGGCATGGGCATTGGCAGCCACGACAAGCAAGGCGGCAGCGCTGAGCAGACGAAGACGGGACATGGGGTAGCTCCTTGAATAGACCGATTGAGAGGTGACGCAGGATCAGACGCCTGTCGTAAAGCGTTCGCCACGTTCTGTCTGGATATTAGGCCTGTGCACATCGATAAGAACAGTCCAATAAAACTGTACTTGTTAAATATAAGTTATTTTAAAACTGTACCTATTTAATGATTGTCTCTGTATGAAACCCCAAAACGACAAAACCCGTCGTAGTTTCCCACGACGGGTTTTGTTTGTTCAATTCGGGGTGCTGGCGGTGGATCCGGAGGATCAGAGCCAGCGACGCTAACTTAGCGCCAGAACGGCTTGCTCAGCTCTTCGTAGCGTTGTGCTTCGCTAATCCCGGCATCAGCCAGCAGACGCGAATCCAGACGAGCCAGTTGATGGCGGCTGGTAATGCGGCGCTGCCACAGCATCAGGTTGGCGAGAACGCGCAGAGGCATGGAAGCCTGGGTTTTTGCAGCGGTGTCTTCGAAGAACAGTTCGGAACTGAGTGTACGTTCCATGGTTTTCATCCTTCCGCTTATGGCGGGATTAGGTAGTGGTTTAACTGAAGCCAATGATCCTCTCGTTTGGCCAGTCTCTGTAGATACAGTTCACCTGTATTGTGAGTGACCAGTTAACTGTTAAACGGCGGTGTACTGGTCGAAATTGAGGCAACTGTACCTGTTCGCACTGATATAGTGCGTTTTTGTCCATTCGGCTCGAAAATGTAGGTAATTGCTGTAGGAAAAGACCGGTACAGCAGTACAGTTTTAGATAGAAATGAAGATCGCAATAGCGAGCTGACGAAACTGTGTCTGCGTCAGCTGCTATCTGGATCCATTACACCGTCAACATGCGCCCGGTTTCTTCCAGGTTTATGTGCCAACTCAGGGCATCGCGAAGAATGTGCGGGGTATGCCCGCCAACTGCGCAAGCGGCAGTGAAGTAGTCATTCAAGGCTGGGCGATAGTCCGGGTGAACGCAGTTGTCGATGATGACCCGGGCGCGCTCACGCGGTGCCAGGCCACGCAAGTCGGCCAGGCCTATCTCGGTCACGAGAATGTCGACGTCATGTTCTGTATGGTCGACGTGGCTGACCATGGGCACCACGCTGGAAATCGCGCCGCCCTTGGCGATCGACTTGGTGACAAAGATTGCCAGGTGCGCATTGCGCGCGAAATCGCCGGAGCCGCCGATGCCGTTCATCATTCGCGTGCCGCAGACATGGGTTGAGTTGACGTTGCCGTAAAGGTCGAATTCCAGTGCGGTATTGATGCCAATGATGCCTAGGCGCCGCACCACTTCGGGATGGTTCGAGATTTCCTGGGGGCGCAGCACCAGCTTGTCCTTATAGTGCTCCAGGTTCCCGAATACATCGGCATTGCGCCGGCTCGACAGGGTGATCGAACTGCCCGAAGCAAAGCTCAGCTTGCCAGCATCGATCAGATCGAAAGTCGAATCCTGCAGCACTTCGGAGTACATGGTCAGGTCTTCGAACGGCGAGTCGATCAAGCCGCACATCACCGAATTGGCGATAGTGCCGATACCGGCTTGCAGCGGGCCGAGCTTGTTGGTCATGCGCCCGGCAGCCACTTCTTGTTTGAAGAAATCGATCAGGTGATCAGCGATGGCCTGAGTGTCGCTGTCCGGCGGCAAGACAGTGGACGGCGAGTCGGACTGGTTAGTGATCACGATCGCGACGATTTTTTCTGGCGGTATCGCAATGGCGGTGCTGCCGATGCGGTCGTCGACCTTCACCAGCGGAATAGGCGTGCGGGTCGGCCGGTAGGTCGGGATAAAGATATCGTGCAGGCCTTCGAGATTCGGGTTGTGAGCCAGGTTGATCTCAACGATCACGTGCTTGGCGAAAATCGCGAAGCTGGCCGAGTTGCCTACCGAGGTGGTCGGCACGATATGGCCTTGCTCGGTGATTGCCACGGCTTCGATCACCGCGATGTCCGGTAGCTTGAGTTGTTGGTTACGCAGTAGCTCTACGGTTTCCGACAGGTGCTGGTCGATGAACATGACTTCGCCGGCATTGATCGCCTTGCGCAGGGTGCTGTCCACCTGGAACGGCATGCGTCGCGACAGTACGCCGGCTTCAGTCAATTGCTTGTCGAGGTCGTTGCCCAGGCTGGCGCCGGTCATCAGGGTGATTTTCAGCGGCGTGACCTTGGCGCGCTCGGCCAAGGCATGAGGCACGGCCTTGGCTTCGCCGGCTCGGGTAAAGCCGCTCATGCCGACGGTCATGCCGTCCTGAATCAGAGCGGCAGCGTCGGCGGCGTTCATCACCTTGTCTAACAATGAAGGCAAGCGAATACGGTCACGGTACATGATTGTTTTCTCGGGCAACGGAAGCAAGGTGCGCAGTCTAGTGAATTTGATCGTTGCCCGTCCCGCTACCAAGGTCGCATTCGAGGTGTCTATTCTGCGCCTTTCAGACAAAACACCATTACAGGATCAGTAACAGCCACAAACAAAAACGCCCCGACAAGTCGGGGCGTTCAGGTTTCCGAAGAGTTTTACTCGACGGCTTTAACCATGTCTTCGATGACTTTCTTGGCGTCGCCAAACACCATCATGGTCTTGTCCAGGTAGAACAGTTCGTTGTCCAGACCGGCATAGCCGCTGGCCATCGAGCGCTTGTTGACGATGATGGTCTTGGCCTTGAACGCTTCGAGAATCGGCATGCCGGCTATCGGCGATTTCGGATCGTTTTTGGCCGCCGGGTTCACCACGTCGTTGGCGCCGAGTACCAGCACCACATCGGCCTGACCGAACTCGGAGTTGATGTCTTCCATCTCGAACACCTGGTCGTAAGGCACTTCGGCCTCGGCGAGCAAGACGTTCATGTGGCCAGGCATGCGACCAGCAACCGGGTGAATGGCGTACTTCACGGTCACGCCGCGGTGGCTCAGTTTCTCGGTTAGCTCCTTCAGGGCGTGCTGCGCGCGAGCCACCGCCAGGCCATAGCCCGGAACGATGATCACAGTGTCGGCGTTGGTCAGCAGGAAGGTCGCGTCGTCAGCCGAACCGGATTTCACCGGGCGAGCTTCTTTCGAGCCTGCCGGGCCAGCGGCATCTGCTGTGTTGCCGAAACCGCCGAGCAACACGTTGAAGAACGAACGGTTCATCGCCTTGCACATAATGTACGAGAGGATCGCACCGCTTGAGCCCACCAGCGAGCCGGCAATGATCAGCATCGAGTTGTTCAGCGAGAAGCCGATACCCGCCGCGGCCCAGCCGGAGTAGCTGTTGAGCATCGACACCACGACGGGCATGTCGGCGCCGCCGATAGGGATGATGATCAGCACGCCCATTACAAAGGCCAGGGCCAGCATCAGTGCGAAGGCGCTGAGACTGCCGGTCAGCATGAAGGTGATGCCCAATACCAGCGTCGCCAGACCCAGCAGCAAGTTCAGTTTGTGCTGGCCAGCGAACTGTACCGGTGCGCCTTGGAACAGACGGAACTTGTACTTTCCCGACAGCTTGCCAAACGCAATCACCGAACCGGAGAAGGTGATTGCACCGATGGCCGCGCCGAGGAACAGCTCCAGACGGTTGCCCGCCGGAATCGCATCCCCCAGCTGTTTAACGATGCCCAGCGATTGCGGTTCGACCACCGCCGCGATAGCGATGAACACGGCGGCCATACCGATCATGCTGTGCATGAAGGCGACCAGTTCCGGCATCTTGGTCATTTCAACACGCTTGGCCATGATCGAACCAGCGGTGCCGCCGACCAGCAGACCGACGATGACATAGCCAATGCCCGCTGTAGCCAACTCTGCCCCTAGCTTATAAATGAGGCCGACCGTGGTGAGGATCGCCAACGCCATACCGAGCATGCCGTAGACATTGCCGCGCCGCGACGTGGTGGGGTGCGACAGGCCTTTGAGGGCCTGGATGAAGCAGATCGACGCGATCAGGTAGAGCGTCGTTACCAGATTCATGCTCATTACTTGGGCGCCTCTTCTTTTACGGCTTTCGGGGCTTTTTTCTTGAACATCTCAAGCATTCTGCGAGTCACGAGGAAACCACCAAACACGTTCACGGCCGCCAGCGCCACCGCCAGGGTGCCCATGGTCTTGCCTAATGGGGTCACGGTCAGCGCCGCCGCCAGCATGGCGCCGACGATCACAATCGCCGAAATGGCGTTGGTCACCGCCATCAACGGCGTGTGCAGGGCAGGGGTCACGTTCCACACCACGTGATAACCGACATAGATCGCCAGCACGAAGATGATCAGGTTGTAGATACCGGGGGAGATAAGCTCTTCCATCGTCTGAATCCCTGCTTAGGCGTTTTGGCGGATGACTTGGCCGTCGCGGCACATCAGGCACGCGGCGACGATGTCGTCTTCGAGGTTGATCTCAAACTGGCCTTCTTTGGTGAACACCAGTTTCAGGAAGTCCAGCAGGTTGCGCGCGTACAGGGCCGAAGCGTCTGCCGCGACTGCGCCGGCCAGGTTGGTCGGGCCGCAAATGGTCACGCCATTCTCGACCACCACCTGATCGGCCACGGTCAGCGGGCAGTTGCCGCCCTGCGCTGCCGCGAGGTCGATGACCACTGAGCCTGGCTTCATCTGCGCCACGGTTTCGGCGCTCAATAGCGTCGGCGCCTTGCGGCCCGGGATCAGCGCGGTGGTGATGACGATGTCAGCCTGCTTGGCGCGTTCATGCACAGCCAAGGCCTGACGCTGCATCCAGCTGGCCGGCATGGGGCGGGCATAACCGCCGACACCGACGGCGCATTCGCGCTCTTCATCAGTTTCGTACGGCACATCGACAAATTTCGCCCCCAGCGATTCGATCTGTTCCTTCACCGCAGGACGCACGTCGGACGCTTCGATGACTGCACCCAGACGTTTCGCCGTGGCAATCGCCTGCAAACCGGCTACGCCAGCGCCGAGAATCAGCACACGCGCCGCTTTCACGGTGCCCGCCGCCGTCATCAGCATCGGCATGAAGCGTGGATAGTGGTGAGCGGCCAGCAACACGGCTTTATAGCCGGCGATGTTCGCCTGGGAGGACAGCACATCCAGGCTCTGGGCACGGGAGGTGCGCGGCGCGGCCTCCAGTGCAAACGCGGTAATGCCGCACTCGGCCAGTTTGGCAATGGTTTCATTGCTGAACGGATTGAGCATGCCCACCACAACGGTGCCGCGCTTGATCAGTGTCAGCTCGCTGTCGCTGGGGGCGACCACCTTGAGAATCAGCTCGGCGCCAAACGCATCGTTGGCGCTGCCAATGGTCGCGCCTGCCGCTGCATAAGCACTGTCGACAACGCTGGCATTAATGCCGGCGCCGCTTTGCACAGTGACTTTATGACCCTGGCCGATCAGCTTTTTGATGGTTTCCGGGGTTGCAGCAACCCGTGTTTCACCCGTCTGGGTTTCGAGAGGAACACCAATGTGCACGTCAAATCTCCTGCGTGATCTTATTGAGTAAACCCAGGCACTTCGGATGGTGCGGCTGGGGCGGCCGATCAGCACGATCCCGCCGAATCAAGGCGGGGCGCGGCATTTTGCAGGCGAACTTTGTGCCCTTCAAGGGATTATGACGGGTGACGGAAAATTAACTACAAGTCACCCCGTGACCGAATGTCGCACCAGTCATTGCAATCCCTTACAGGCCGTGGCTTCTGAGGATTCTGTCCAAAATTCAAGAATTTACACATCGGCACGGTGAATGAGGCGTCATTGCCTGCCAATAGAGGCTCAAGGCCACGTATTCAGGCCTTTGTAGGACGTTTGTGCTACTCCTCAGTACAGTCTGCCTATATGCGACAAATACTTATATCTGTAGTGCTTTTGTTTTGCTGACTACGAGGTCAGCTTATAGGGGGAAGCCTTTATCCTTCTAGGCTGTAGCTTTGTGCCTGATTCACCAGCCAATCGCGAAATGCCTTTAAAGAGGCAGATTCGACCTTTCGCTCGGGAATCATCAGGTAGTAGGCCTTGATGCTCGATAGTGCCTGGGCGTTGGCAATCACCAGGCGCTTCTCTGCCAATTCGCGCTGAATCAGGAACGGTGGAATCAGCGCGACCCCCATATCGTGCATCGCAGCTTGAGCAAGCATGGAGAATAGCTCGTAACGCGGCCCTGTCATGTCTCGCGGGATATTAAGGTTTTGAGAGTTGAACCACTGGCGCCAGGCATAAGGGCGTGTGGTCTGTTGCAGCAGGGGCAGTTTGGCGATTTCACCGGGGCTCAGGTTGGTCTTTTTGCTCAATAACGTGGGGCTGCACACCGGCATCGGATTTTCGCCCATTAGCCTGTGGGATTCGGTACCTGGCCAGTCGGCGTCGCCGAAATAGATCGCGGCATCGAATTCGGTATCGGCAAACAGGAAGGGGCGGGTGCGATTGGTGAGGTTGACTGTCACTTCCGGATGTTTGTGCTGAAAATCCTTGAGTCGTGGCAGCAGCCATTGAGTCCCGAAGGTTGGCACCACCGCCAGCTCGATCACATTGGCGCCTTGCTGGCCCATCACTGACAAGGTGTCCCGTTCAACCGCATCGAGTTGTGTGGCTACTCGGCGGCTATAGGAAAGCCCGGCCTCTGTCAGCTTCACTCCACGCCGCGAGCGTCGGAACAGTTCGACGCTGAGGAACTCCTCAAGGCTGGCGATCTGTCGGCAAATCGCTCCCTGCGTGAGGGAAAGTTCCTGGGCGGCCTTGGTAAAGCTCTCGTGGCGCGCTGCAGCTTCAAAACTGATCAGGGCGGTTGTACTGGGGATCTTCCTGCGCATGTACGTCAACCTCACTAATACATCGCATATAAGCCATTTTGCGACGTTACGGAGTGAGAAATTAGCACAACAGTATGCAAAATCCTCGTTTGTCGTGAAGCCAAACCCGGCCTAGGATCACTCCACGTTATTTGACCCGATTCGAGAGGACTCACTCATGGGCGGTAAAGCTAGCTTCAACTGGATCGATCCCCTGCTGCTGGATCAACAGCTCACTGAAGAAGAACGCATGATTCGCGACACCGCTCAGCAATTCGCTCAGCAGAAGCTCGCGCCGCGCGTTCTCGAAGCTTTCCGTCATGAGAAGACCGACCCGGCGATCTTCCGCGAGATGGGTGAAGTGGGTCTGTTGGGTGCGACGATTCCTGAGCAATACGGTGGCAGCGGCCTTAACTACGTCAGTTACGGTCTGATTGCTCGTGAGGTCGAGCGTGTCGACTCTGGCTATCGCTCGATGATGAGCGTGCAGTCCTCGCTGGTCATGGTGCCGATCAACGAATTCGGTACCGAAGCACAGAAGCAGAAGTACCTGCCGAAGCTGGCCTCGGGTGAATGGATCGGTTGCTTTGGTCTGACTGAGCCTGACCACGGTTCCGACCCGGGCGCGATGATTACTCGTGCACGCAAAGTGGAAGGCGGCTACAGCCTCACCGGCAGCAAAATGTGGATCACCAACAGCCCGATCGCCGACGTGTTCGTGGTCTGGGGCAAGGATGATGCGGGTGACATTCGTGGCTTCGTTCTGGAGAAGGGCTGGAAAGGTCTGAGCGCTCCGGCGATTCACGGCAAGGTCGGCCTGCGTGCATCCATTACCGGCGAGATCGTCATGGACAACGTGTTTGTCCCTGAAGAGAACATCTTCCCGGATGTCCGGGGCTTGAAAGGTCCTTTTACCTGCCTTAATTCGGCGCGTTACGGCATTTCCTGGGGCGCACTGGGCGCTGCCGAGTTCTGCTGGCACACCGCTCGCCAGTACACCCTGGATCGCAAGCAGTTTGGTCGTCCATTGGCGGCCACACAGTTGATCCAGAAGAAGCTGGCTGACATGCAGACTGAAATCACTCTGGCGCTGCAAGGCTGTCTGCGTCTGGGTCGTATGAAGGATGAAGGCACGGCTGCCGTCGAGATCACTTCGATGATGAAGCGCAACTCCTGTGGCAAATCCCTCGACATCGCCCGCATGGCGCGCGACATGCTGGGTGGCAACGGCATTTCCGATGAGTTCGGTGTCGCTCGGCATCTGGTCAATCTGGAAGTGGTGAATACCTATGAAGGTACGCATGACGTCCACGCGCTGATCCTCGGTCGCGCGCAGACCGGCATCCAGGCGTTCTATTAATAGGAGAACGGCCATGGGCGCGCTTTCGCATCTACGGGTACTGGATTTATCACGGGTGCTTGCCGGGCCCTGGGCCGGGCAGATCCTGGCGGACCTTGGGGCCGAAGTCATCAAGGTCGAGCGCCCGGGCAATGGCGATGACACGCGCGCCTGGGGGCCTCCGTTCCTTAAAGACGCCTATGGCGAGAACACCAGCGAGGCGGCTTATTACTTGTCCGCCAACCGCAACAAGCAATCAGTGACCATCGACTTCACGCGGCCAGAAGGGCAGCAGCTTGTGCGTGAGTTGGCGGCGAAGTCGGACATCCTCATTGAGAATTTCAAGGTCGGTGGCCTGGCAGCTTATGGGCTGGACTATGAATCGCTCAAGGCGATTAATCCGAAGCTGATCTATTGCTCGATCACTGGATTTGGCCAGACAGGTCCGTATGCCAAGCGTGCGGGTTATGACTTCATGATCCAGGGCTTGGGCGGTCTGATGAGTTTGACCGGTCGTCCCGAAGGAGATGAAGGTGCGGGTCCGGTGAAAGTCGGTGTGGCGCTGACAGATATTTTGACCGGTCTCTATTCGACGGTAGCGATCCTGGCGGCCTTGGCTCATCGGGATCAGGGGGGCGGCGGTCAGCATATAGATATGGCATTACTGGATGTCCAGGTGGCTTGTCTGGCCAATCAGGCGATGAACTACCTGACTACAGGCAATGCGCCTAAACGCCTGGGTAACGCTCACCCGAATATCGTGCCTTATCAGGACTTCCCTACGGCTGATGGCGATTTCATCCTAACCGTGGGTAACGATGGGCAGTTCCGCAAGTTTGCAGAGGTGGCCGGTCAATCGCAGTGGGCGGATGATCCGCGCTTTGCGACCAACAAGTTGCGGGTGGCTAACCGAGCAGTGCTGATTCCACTGATCCGCCAGGCGACCGTGTTCAAGACGACTGCTGAATGGGTGGCGCAGTTGGAGCAGGCGGGCGTGCCGTGCGGGCCGATCAACGATCTGGCTCAGGTGTTTGCCGATCCTCAGGTTCAGGCGCGTGGGTTGGCCATTGAGCTGCCTCATGCTTTGGCCGGAATGGTGCCGCAGGTTGCGAGCCCTATACGCCTGTCCGAAACTCCGGTGGAGTACCGTAGTGCACCGCCTTTGTTGGGTGAGCACACGCTGGAAGTTCTGCAGCGGGTATTGGGTCTGGATGCTGGTGTCGTTACTGGGTTCAAGGCGTCCGGAGTGCTCTGAGGATTCCTTCTATATAGAGGGGCGCAGTTTTGCTCTTCTATCTAGTAGTGAAAGGCGCTGTTTTTCGGCTTTCCATAGTTTGTTGATAGAAAAACCAAATCAGGGGTTGACGGCAGATTCTGAAAGCCTATAATTCGCCCCACTTCCGGCGCAGTCGAAACGGAAAACTCCTTGATAAGCAATGAGTTATACAGTTTTCGGCAGCGGTTACGCTTCAGTTCATCGAAGCCAGAAGGAGTTGGTGGGGCAGTGTGTTGTCGCCTTATTGACGGTTCGATCCTCTCGGTCGAAAGCGGAGAAAAAGAGGTGTTGACAGCAGCGACTAACGCTGTAGAATTCGCCTCCCGCTAACGAGAGATCGAAAGCGCAAGT